>NZ_JBEYXW010000005.1:0-328074 GCF_040645195.1 Saccharomonospora sp. NPDC046836 | reverse complement strand
GCTGCTCAAGCGGCAGATGTACGGAAGAGCCGGCTTCGCTCTCCTGCGCCACCGCATCCTCCTCGGATAACCACCACCGGAAGTGCGCCAGAGCCCCGCAAACGGTGTTTCGGCGTTCTTGATTAGTAGGTCTCGGTGACCGGCCAGCGATCACCGAATGTGATGGCGAACGCGTTGAGAATCGGCTTCCAGCGCATCAGCCATCGTGCTGCCCCGGTCCCGGTGGGATCGAGGCTGCGGGTCACAAGGTACAGGCATTTCATCGCTGCTTGCTCTGTGGGGAAATGCCCGCGTGCCCGTACCGCGCGCCGGTAGCGGGCGTTCAACGACTCAATGGCATTGGTCGAGCAAATCATCCTCCTAATCTCGACATCGTAATCGAGAAACGGAACAAATTCGGTCCAGGCGTTGCGCCGCAGGCGCACCAGGGCCGGGTATTTCTGTCCCCATTTCTCGTCCAGCTCTTCCAATGCGACGGCTGCGGCGTCCGGATTGGGTGCCTCATACATGGCTTTCAGGTCACGTTTGAGCGCGTCGACGTGTTTCCGGGAAGTGAGGCGGAAGGAGTTCCGGATCAAATGAATTACGCATGTCTGAACAATGGTTTGCGGCCACACTTGCTCGATCACCTCCGGTAGCCCTTTCAGCCCGTCGCAGACCAGGAAGAACACGTCCTTCACGCCTCGGTTTTTCAGGTCGACGAGGACGCTCATCCAGAATTTGGCGCCCTCGCCGCCGGTGCCAGCCCACAACCCGAGGACGTCCCGGCGACCGTCCACTGTGACGCCGATCGCGGCATAGAACGGACGGTTGGCCACCTGACCGTCGCGGACCTTGACCACGATCGCATCGACGAACACCGCGGCGTACACTGCGTCTAAGGGCCGGCTGCGCCATTCCTCCATCTCACCAATCACCTTATCGGTGATCCGCGAAATGGTCTCCTTGCTCACCGAGGCCCCATAAATCTCCGCGAAGTGCGCAGAAATCTCGCCGGTAGTGAGCCCCTTCGCGTACAACGACAGCACGATCTCGTCAACATCGGTCAACCGACGCTGCCGCTTCTTCACAATTTTTGGCTCAAAAGAGGATTCCCGATCACGAGGAACATCGATCTCCACCTCGCCTGCCGCATCCGAGATCACCGTTTTTGGTCGTGTACCGTTCCGCACGTTGCTGGAATCCCGACCCGGCTCGGCCTGATTCTTCTCGTGTCCGAGATGCTCGGTCATTTCCTCGTTCAGAGCCGTTTCCAGCACCTTCTTGGTGAACAGCTTCAACAAGCCGTCCGGCCCGGTCAGCGCCAGCCCGCGTTGCTTGGCCTCGGCCACCATCGCCGCCGCGACGGCCTGCTCCGGCGACAGCTGCCGCCCGGATTTCTTGGTCTTCTTCTCCGCGCTCACGGCGTCAGAGTCCATCACTCTCCGTGCCCATCTCGCCGGACCTCAGCCCAGCGTGTCGGGCCGAAAACACCGCTCGCGACACAGTCCCCCCACCCTCGTGAGCCCCATCTACCAGGCCGACTGCACTCAAACAGATATGCAGAACACATGTTCGATAAGTTTTGGCGACAGCTGCGGCGGAGGTTTCCCCGGATGCACAAGGTTCACGGTGATGCCCCACTCGTCGAGTTCCCGTGCGGGCCCCTTGGTCAAGCCGACCAGCGCCGATTTGTTCATCGCGTACAGCGCGACGCCGGGGATTGGCACCCGTTCGGCCAGCGATTTGCCGAGTATGCGAGTGCCGGTGTAACCATCCCGCGCACCAGCGGACGTGCGGCTGAACCCCGGCGGTTCGGCACCGCGCTCGCGACGCGCCGTAGGGTGTGCGGTGTCCCGGGCGACTCCTCGAGGAGTGACGATGGCGATCGCGGTAGCTCTACTGGTGAGTGCTCTACTCTGCGGTTGGCTATTGCCACGCGTCTTGCGCCGCTTCGACGTCCGCCGTCACGATCCGGTGCCGCTCATCGTGGGGTGGCTCGTGTCCATGGCCGGCGTCCTCCTCGCTGCCGCGGCCGGACTCGTGCTGCTCCTTCTTCCTGACCACGCACCCGCTGGGTACGTGATGAAGATGGTGCTGGACTGCTGGTCGGCGATCCAGCACGGATCAACGCCCCGAGTCGAGGAGTGGATCGGCCCGCCGGCGCTCGCCATCGGCGCTGCCGTGGCTCTGCGCCTGCTGGTCGTGGGCCTGCGCCAGCTCCGGGACCTCGGCCGGACGGCCCGGCAGCACCAGAGCACGTTGCGGCTGGTCGGGCGACTGCTGCCCGCGACACCGAGCACTGTCTGGCTCGCCTACCAGCGACCACTGGCGTTCAGCATCGGTGGCAGGCGAGGGCTCGTCGTCGCAACCGACGGCCTGGCTCGTGCGCTGCCGCCCGCGCAGGTGAACGCTGTGCTCGAACACGAATACGCTCACCTGCGTGGCCGGCACCACCTGCTGGTGGGCACCGCCGACTCGTTGCGCACGGCCTTTCCGGTGATCCCGCTGTTCGCCCAGGCTCCGCGCGCGCTGCGCGAACTCGTGGAACTGGCCGCGGACGCCGCGGCGGTACGCCGGTTCGGCGCCGGCACCGTCCACTCCGCACTGTGCAATGTCGCCGGTCATGATGTTCCCGGAACGGCGTTGGGTATGGCCGCGGATGCCGTCAACGTGCGGCTGGAGCGGCTACTGCGGGGGAACCGGTCTCCCGGACGAGGCCGCCAGGCCTCGTCCTGCGGTCTCGCGGTGGCAGGCGGGCTCTGCCTTCCCTTCCTGACGGCGGCAGCGTTGTTCGCGGCTCTCGCCTGCACCGTCTGTCCGTTGCCCGCCTGGTGAGAGGCGCCGTCCCGGTCTACTAGCCAAGCTAGTAGACCGCGCGAGCAATGAGAAGAAACACCAGAATCTCACTGATACTGGCCGGCGTAGTCGCGGCCGTCGTAGCAGGTCTGCTCGCCTGGAACCGCGGACCCGCACCGCAAAACGATACAACCGACTCCAGCGCCAACGCCGCGAACGCGTCCGTCCCAGTTGTGCGCCCGGACAGTCACCGACTCTCGACCGCGCCCGACGGCAAGGTGACGTTCGTGGAGTTCCTCGACTTCGAATGTGAGGCATGCGGCGCGGTGTTTCCTTACGTCGAACGGCTGCGCGGTGGAGGCGGCGGCGAAACAGGGAAAGCTCGAAGCCATGTACCGCATGATGTACGAAACGCAGCCGCAGTGGGGTGACCAGCAGGTGGACCACCGCGACACCTTCCTCGGCTTCGCACGCACGCTGGGCCTCGACATGACGAGGTTCGAACGCGACCTCGACGAGCCGGCAACGCTCGCGCGCGTTCGGAAGGACCGCGACGACGGCATCGAACTCGGCGTCAGGGGAACCCCCACGTTCTTCCTCAACGGCGCTCCCCTTGCCGGTCAGCTCTCGTATGACGGAATCCGTGCGCAGATCAACGAGGCGCTCGCCGGGTGACCGGCGACACCGGACCGGCGCGTACCATGTCCGCGAAGGAGGCGTCATGCATGGTCTCGGCGAGCTGGAAACCGCGGTAATGAACGTGTTGTGGGACGTGGACGAACCGATCAAGGTGCGCGATGTACTCGAACGTCTCAACACGGGCAAAACACTCGCGTACACCACCGTGATGACCGTGCTGGACAATCTGCACCGCAAGGGCTGGACGGCCCGCGAACAACACGGCAAGGCCTACTACTATCAGCCGTCCTACAGCCGCGAGGAGGCATCCGCGCGGGCGCTGCGCGAGGTCCTCGACTCGTCAGCGGACCCCAAGGCCGTGCTGATGCACTTCGTCGCCTCGGTGTCCGATGAGGAGACCGACCTGCTGCGCACCGCGTTGCGCAGGAAACGAATCCCCCGACGCTGACGGATCAGGGCACGTCCGACTCATTCCGGTCACGGGAGCAGTAACCGCAACATACGGGACATGATCTCCCGCAGTTCCTCCTCCGGATGCGCCAGCCAATATTCATGCGCACCCAGCGTCGCCGCGAGTACTGCATGCCCCGCCGCGATCGCCACCAGATCGTCCGCCGTGGAACCCCGCCGCACGGCCACGAACTCCGTGGCGATTCGCCGCCATTCGGCGTGCCGCACGGCGGCCTTCTCCTGCACCGCAGGCACGCTCAGGATCAGCTGCGCCCGGTGCAGCGCCCATGTCCGCTGCTCGGGCGGATGATGCAGCGCCTCTGGCGCCGCACGGCAGAGCACCTCGTCGTAGGGCTCGTCCGGCGGCGCGGCCGCGAGCAGGTCCTGGAAGCGTCCGATCTCGGCCGCCGACTCCACCCAGAGCACGTCGGCCTTCGTGGAAAAGTAACGGAAGAACGTGCGACGGCTGACACCCGCCGCCGCGGCGATGTCGTCCACCGAGGTCTGGTCGAAACCCAGCTCCAGGAACAGATTCTGCGCGACCTCGGCGAGTTCGTGCGCACTCGTCAGCGCCGGGCGACCGCCGCGATCGACCTCCACGCGCGCCCCCTCGGAACCAGACACCCCCACATCGTCCCACGCGGTCCCGCAGCGAATGCATCGCGCGCCCTCGACTTATGGCACAGTGTGCCATAACGTTGCGGTGGCAACCGTAGTCAGAGTGGACACGGAGATGGTCATGGGCAAAGTGGATGGCAAGGTCGCGTTCATCACCGGAGCGGCACGCGGCCAGGGCCGCAGCCACGCGATACGGCTCGCTCAGGAAGGCGCCGACATCATCGCGGTCGATACCACCGCGAAAGTCGACAGCGTTCCCTACCCGCTGGCTACGGCCGGCGATCTCGCCGAGACGGTACGGCTGGTCGAGGCCACCGGCCGCCGGATCATCGCTCGCGACGCCGACGTGCGTGACTCCCTCGCACTGGGCGACGCCGTCACCGAGGGCGTCACCGAGTTCGGGCGGCTGGACATCGTGCTGGCCAACGCCGGCATCTCCAGCCCAGCCCCGACGCTGGAGATGAGCGACGAGACCTGGCAGGACATGATCGACATCAACCTGACCGGTGTGTGGAAGTCGCTCAAAGCCTCTGTCCCGCACATCATCAAGGGCGGCCGTGGCGGCGCCGTCGTCATCACCAGCTCACTGGCGGCGATCTACGCCAACGAGAACACCGCGCACTACTCCGCGACCAAGGCCGGCGTGGTCATGCTCATGAAGGTCATGGCCAAGGAACTGGCGCCGCACAGTATCCGCGTCAACACGATTCACCCGACGACGGTCGCGACCGACATGATCCTCAACGACGCCACCTACCAGCTGTTCCGGCCCGACCTGGACCACCCCACCCGCGCCGACTTCGAGGAAGCCGCACGCACTCTCAACCGCCTGCCGGTCGCCGCACTCGACGCCGCGGACATCACCAACGCCGTGCTGCACCTGGTCTCCGACGACGCCAAGTACGTCACCGGCACAACCCATGTCATCGACGCAGGCGGAGCACTCTGACGCCGAAAGGAATCTCCCGACATGACACTGTTGGAGGGCAAGGTCGCCCTGATCACCGGCGGCTCCCGCGGCCAGGGTCGCGCGCACGCCGTCACCTGCGCTCGTGAAGGCGCCGACGTCATCATCGTCGACCTGATGAAACCGGTCGTCGACGTGCCCTACAGGCTGGCCACGTCGACTGACCACGCCGAGACGGTCAAGCAGGTCGAGGCACTCGGCCGCAAGATCCTCGCCATCGAAGGCGACGTACGCGATCAGTCCACACTGGACGACGCCGTCGCCCGCGGCATCGCCGACTTCGGCGGGATCGACATCCTCATCGCCAACGCCGGGATCTGGACCCAGGGCAACTTCTGGGAGCTCACCGAACAGCAATGGGACGAGATGATCGGGGTCAACCTGACCGGTGTGTGGAAGGCGGCCAAAGCCGTGACGCCGCACATGATCGAGCGAAAGACGGGCTCGATCGTCATCACCTCCTCGGTCAACGGTCTGGAACCGGGCGCGCAGTATGCGCACTACGTCTCCGCCAAGCACGGCGTGATCGGGCTGATGAAGAACATCGCGCTGGAGCTGGCGCCCTTCGGCGTGCGGTGCAACGCCGTCAGTCCCGGCGCGATCAAGACGCCGATGACCGACCACCAGGCGGCCTGGGACATGTTCGCCGGCCATGAAGGCGGCACCGAAGCCGACATGATCCAAGGCGGCTACCACTACGGCGCCCTGCGCGGCACGACCTTCCTCGACCCGCAGGCCATCGCCGACACCGCGCTCTACCTCAACAGCCACCTCGCCGCGAACGTCACCGGCGTGACCATCCCCGTTGACGCCGGTCACCTGCTGATGGCCGGCGTCAACGCCAATCCCGTCAAGGTGTGATCCATTCAGGACAGTCGCCATGTCCAGGTCGGCCGGTGAGCGGCCGACCTGGACATCAATGATCAGGCGATGTCGAACCGGTCGAGGTTCATGACCTTGTCCCACGCGGCCACGAAGTCGCGCACGAACTTCTCCTTCGCGTCGTCGCTCGCGTAGACCTCCGCGAGCGCACGCAGCTCGGAGTTCGAGCCGAAGACCAGGTCGACTCGGCTACCAGTCCACTTGACCTCGCCGCTGAGCCGGTCGCAGCCCTCGAAGGTCTCCGCGTCCTGGGACGTCGCCTTCCACTCCGTGCCCATGTCGAGCAGGTTCGCGAAGAAGTCGTTGGTCAGCGTCCCCGGCGCCGAGGTGAAAACGCCAAGCGGGGACTGCTGGGCGTTCGCGCCCAGCACACGCAGGCCACCCACGAGGACGGTCAACTCGGGCGCGCTGAGGTTCAGCAGGTTCGCACGGTCGATCAGGAGGTACTCCGAGGGGAGCCGGTTGCCCTTACCGCGGTAGTTGCGGAATCCGTCGGCAGCAGGCTCGAGCGGGGCGAAGGACTCCGCGTCGGTCTGCTCCTGCGACGCGTCCGTGCGTCCCGGGGTGAAGGCCACCTGGACGTCGTAGCCGGCGTCCTTGGCGGCCTTCTCGACCGCGGCGGCCCCGCCGAGGACGATGAGGTCGGCCAGCGAGACCTTCTTGGCACCGGTCTGACCGCTGTTGAAGGACTCCTGGATCCCCTCCAGGGTGCGCAGCACCTGCGCCAGCGTCTCGGGGTCGTTGACCTCCCACCCACGCTGCGGCTCCAGGCGGACGCGCGCGCCGTTCGCCCCACCACGCTTGTCGCTGCCACGGAACGTCGATGCCGACGCCCACGCGGTGGAGACGAGCTGGGACACGGACAGCCCCGAGTCGAGGATCTGGGTCTTGAGCGCGGCGATGTCGGAGTCGCCGACCAACTCGTGGTCCACGGCGGGGACGGGGTCCTGCCAGATCAGCGTCTCCTGCGGGACCAGGGGGCCGAGGTAACGCTGGATCGGGCCCATGTCGCGGTGCGTCAGCTTGAACCAGGCACGGGCGAACGCGTCAGCGAACTCCTCCGGGTTCTCGTGGAAACGCCGCGAGATCTGCTCGTAGACCGGGTCGAACCGCAGCGCGAGGTCGGTCGTCAGCATCGTCGGGGGACGCGAGAGCGATCCGTCCTCCGGGTCCGGGATGCTGTTCGCGCCTGCGCCGTCCTTCGCGACCCACTGGTTGGCACCGGCGGGGCTCTTGGTCAGCTCCCACTCGTAGCCGAACAGGTTGTCGAAGAAGCCGTTGCTCCACTGCGCCGGCGTGCTCGTCCAGGTGACCTCGAGGCCACTGGTGATCGCGTCGCGGCCCTTACCGCTGCCGAAGCTGTTCTTCCAGCCGAGGCCCTGCTCCTCGATCGACGCGCCCTCGGGCTCGGGGCCGACGTGCTCGTCCGCGTCGGCGGCACCGTGGGTCTTGCCGAACGTGTGCCCACCCGCGATCAGCGCGACGGTCTCCTCGTCGTTCATCGCCATCCGGCGGAACGTCTCGCGGATGTCCCGTGCCGCGGCGAGCGGGTCCGGATTGCCGTTCGGGCCCTCGGGGTTGACGTAGATCAGTCCCATTTGGACGGCGGCCAGCGGGTTCTCCAGGTCCCGGTCACCGGAGTAGCGCTCGTCGCCGAGCCAGGTGCGCTCGGGACCCCAGTAGACGTCCTCGTCGGGCTCCCAGACGTCGGCCCGGCCACCGGCGAAGCCGAAGGTCTTGAAGCCCATCGTCTCCAGTGCACGGTTGCCTGCGAAGATCATCAGGTCGGCCCACGAGATCTTGCGGCCGTACTTCTTCTTCACCGGCCACAGCAGGCGGCGCGCCTTGTCGAGGTTGCCGTTGTCGGGCCAGCTGTTGAGCGGAGCGAACCGCTGCATACCCGCGCCCGCGCCCCCGCGGCCGTCATCGATGCGGTACGTGCCGGCGCTGTGCCACGCCATCCGGATCATGAGCGGCCCGTAGTGGCCGAAGTCGGCGGGCCACCACTCCTGCGAGGTCGTCAGCACCTCGTCGACGTCCTTCGCCAGCGCGTCGAGGTCGAGGGTGTTGAACTCCGCGGCGTAGTCGAAGTCCTCGCCCATGGGGTTGGCCACCACAGGGTGCTTGCGGAGGATCTTCAGGTTGAGCTGGTTCGGCCACCAGTCACGGTTGCTCCCACCCTCGGTCGGGTGCTTGAAACGACCTGCCGAGACCGGGCAACCGCCTGCGGTCTCCTTGTTCGTCTCTCCAACAACGTCAGACACGGGAATCCTTCCGGGATCAGAGCGTGTGCTCAGGAACTGGTTGCGGTGGAGCAGCCGGGGCACAGGCCCCAGTAGATGACCTCGGCCTCGTCGATCCTGAAGCCATGGTCGTCGGAAGCGGTCAAGCACGGCGTAGTGCCAACGGCGCAGTCGACATCGGCGATGGCACCGCAGGACCGGCACACGACATGGTGGTGGTTGTCCCCGACCCGCGACTCGTAACGCGCCACGGAGCCAAGCGGCTGGATGCGCCGCAGCAGCCCCGCCAAGGTCAGCGCACGCAGCACGTCGTAAACGGCCTGGTGGGACACGTCGCCGAGATCCTCACGCACGACACCGATGATCGAGTCCGTGTCGGCGTGCGGATGGTCGTGCACCGCGGACAGCACCGCCAGGCGAGGACGCGTCACGCGCAGAGCGGCCCCGCGCAGCATGCGCTCGAAGTCCGAGGTCGTTGGCACGCTCCGGAGTGTGCCCTATTTTCTGGAATCAATCAAGAATGCGCCGCAGGCGTGTCGAGCTCACGTGGAGCCGTGTCACCGCTTTCCGGTGGACGCCAACCCGGCCCCGCGGCGAGGATCTCGACCCGTTGCCGAACCAGCGAGATATGAGCCCCCCCCCCGGCGAATTTTGACCTTCCCGTGCGGGCTGACAGCTGCCGGGGGTGCTTGCGATATCGCAAGGTCGGGGCATCCACGAGAACCCCGTCGGCCACCGCCGAGGCCGCCATCAGCAAACCGGTGTCCTCCATGCCGAGCAGCGCTGTCCAGCCCCCGAGTTCGACCACCAGCTCGCGCCGCCACAACACACCTGCCGGATGGACAGGAAGCCGGTCCCGCCGCGGATCGGTCAACCACGTCTCCGACAACGCTCCCCGCGGCTGCACTCCGGGCTCCAGCGGCAACGGGTGCTCGCGCAACGTCCCATCGGGAAGGAGATCCCGCGCGTGGCCGACGGCGAATCCCGCCGGCGGATGCTCACGCAGTGCCGACACCAGCAGCCGCAGGGCATCCGGTTCCAGCTGGTCGTCGGCGTCGAGGTTCTGCAGGCACGGCGCGCCGGAGCGCGCCAATGCGATGTTGCGGGTGATGGCCGGGCCCGCCATCGCCCGGTTGCCTGCCACCAGCACCCGCTCGTCGTCCAGCGCACCGGTCACGGCCAATGCGGTGCGCACCGCCGAGTCGTTGACGCCGTCGATCTGCACCAACCATCGCCATTGCGAATGCGTCTGGGACCGCAGCGACGAGTAGGCCGCGGGCAGAAACGCCGCATAGGGGGCGTGCACCGCGGTCACCACATCAACCCACACCGGTTGTGTCTACCACTACCCGATCAGCCGGGTGTGGTAAGTAGTGGATCAATCACACTATGTTGAGGGGAAACATGGACGAGAAGGCCCTACTGGACAGCCTGCGTCAAGCGGCCACCACGGGCTCACGGGAACTGGACCGAATCTGCGAGGCGGCCGCGGTCGAGTTGATCGCGAGCGGCGTGGAGCCGCCGTTTCAGGTCCACTCGGCCGATTTCGCCACCGATCCCTTCCTCATCTGCGCCGACCGCTATTGGCGGCTGCGATTCCTCGAACTGCCGACAGTGGACACCGCTGCCCGGTGCGCCCAGTGGCTCACCCGTTCGGCCAAGCCCGAGCACCACACCGCCATCGCCCAGAAATGGGCCCTCGGCTACGCGTTCATCACCAGGGACACCGTCGAATCAGCCGGCGAGCTCACCGAAGCCAGCGGCTGGATTCTTCAGGAACACCGCGGCTCCGCTGCCGTAGCCTATTTCGCCACGCTCTACCACGCCGGCAAACTACGGGCGAACTTCGCCTTCGACGATCTGCGACTGTTCCTCGACTCGTCGCTGTTGGCGCTTGCCAGCGACGAGCATCGAACCGATCCGCTCTTCGTGGCACTCGAGGCTTTCGCGGCTTTCGGCAGCCGGACCATCACGTCGGAGCATGCACGCTCCCTTGTGGACAAAGCATGGACGTCTCCGGCACGCACGCCACAGGTCATGGACGTGTGCTTGAACGCGTTCACCGCGTCAGCGCCCTTCGAGGGGCAGGGTGACCTTCTTCGCACGCGAGCGACCGAAGCGGTCGCCGAGGTCGGCGACAATCACATCTTTCACTTCCGCCTCGCGACCGGGCAACGCATGTGCCGCGACTACGCCAAGGCGCTCGACACGATCGACACCGCGCTCCGGCTACTGCCCGCGATCGGGAACCGAGGCAGCCATCAGCTGCTGCAGGAACAGTACCTGCGGGAACGCGACAGGATCCAAGAAGGCCGTCACCTGGCCGAACTGTCGGCCGAGCAACAGAAACGCTGGGCAGACCAGGAAACCAGCAATGCCGACCTCCGCCGCACACTCCAGGGCTCAACGGTCCGCGCGATCGAACTGGTGACCGTTTTCACCGCCGCGATCGCGTTCGCGGTCGGCTCGCTTCAGGTCACCTTGGCCGGCACACTCCCTGTCGCGGACCGGATCTGGATGATCGTCACCTTCGGCATCGCCCTGTTGGTATTCGCGATGCTCATCATCGGTGGCACCTGGTGGATCACCCGAGGTCGCCGCAAACCCTGAGTACGCGGCGTCACGACCGGCTCGCCGCCTCGCGCAGGAGGCTCAGCCGGATCGCGCGGGCCGTGTTCATGTGGTCCGCCGCGATCGTTCTCGCGCGGACCGGGTCCTTGTCCCGCACGGCGTCGAGCAGTGCGTTGTGCTCGTCGAGCGCCTCGGTCCACCGGTTCCCGACGGACAGCGTGGAGCGGGGCGCGTGCACGAGGTGCCCGGTGAGCCGTTCGAGCAGGTCGATGAGCACTGGGTTGTGGGTTGCCCGCCACAGTGCGGCATGGAAATCGAGATTAGTGCGCATGCGCGTGGCGTCGTCAGGGTCGGCGAGTGCGCGGTCCCTGGCCAGCAGGCCTTCCAGGCGCAGCAGATCAGTGGTGCCGCGCGCCGAGGCCGCTTGGCCTGCCGCCTCGGCTTCGAGCAGGACACGCAGGTCGTAAATCTGCACAACCTCCTCCGGATCGATGCTGCGGACCTCCATGCCGCGGGAGCCGGCCACGAGAAGCCGGTCCTGCTCGAGCCGCCGCAGCGCCTCCCGCACCGGAGTGCGGGAGACGCCGAACCGGCTCGCGAGTGCGGTCTCCCGCAGCGGATCACCCGGCGAGACGGCGCCAGAAAGGATCTCCGCGCGCAACTGCGTGTACACCGCCTGCGCGTCGGTCCGTCCGCCTGCGCCGCTCACTGCCATCGCCCGATCCGTTCCCTTCGCTGCGTGCTCAGGCCAGTGTCCCAGCCCGCCGCCCGAACACGGCGCCTGAGGTGAGGCCCGCGCCGCCGGGGTAGTTGCCGCTGAAGAGCCCGCCCAGCATCTCGCCGCAGACGAACAGGCCGGGAATCGGTTGGCCCGCACCATTGAGGACCCGGCCGTGGGTGTCGGCGCGCAGCCCGCCGAAGGTGAACGTGATCCCGCAGGTCACCGGGAACGCGTAGAACGGCGCGGTGTCCAGGGGGATGGCCCAGTTCGATTTGGGCGGCTCGACCCGCGCCGCCCTGCCGTCCTGTACCGCGATGTCGAGCGGGACATCGGTGTCGATCGACTTGTTGAACTCCAGCACCGTGCGGGTGAGCGTCTCGGCGTCGACGCCTGTTCCGGCGGCGAGCTCGTCGAGGGTGTCGCCGGTGACGACCGAGACACCGGGCATGTCGTACTCCTCGGCGCGCAGCCGGTGCCGCGTCTGCGCGTCGAAGAGCTGGAACGCGACACCGTCCGGCTGGGCGAGAATCCGCGCCCCGTACTCGGCGTAGGTGTAGTTGCGGAAGTCTGCGCCCTCGTCGACGAACCGCCGTCCTTGCTTGTTCACCACGATGCCGAGCGGGTAGCCGCCCCGGGTCAGTTGGTTGGTGAGCTCGCGATTGCTTTCGTTGTCGGCGAACCAGGCGTCCCAGGCAACGCTGTGGCATGTGCTCCAGTCGCCGAAGGTGTCCGCGCCCGCCGCGATCGCGGCGGTGAGCATGTCACCGGTGTTGAGCGGGGTGCCCCGGACTTTCGCGTGCTCCCAGCCCTCCCCCAGATGCTGGTGCCGCAGTTCGGGGTTGGCCTCGAAACCACCCGCTGCCAGCACCACGGACTCCGCGTGTACCGTGCCGCTGTTCCCGTCGTCGTCGGTCCAGGTCAGCCCGACGATCCGGGTGCCATCGCGCACCAGGTCGCGGGCACGCACGCCGTAGCGGATCTCCACACCCGCCCCCGTCGCCGCGGCGGTGTGGTCGGCCAGCAGTCCCTTGCCGCCACCGGTGTTGCCGATGGCGAGCCCGCCCCAGAACACCTGACGGCCCCGCTCGTCGGGGTAGGCCTGGCGCTCGTACATCAGCCGGTAGCGCAGGCCCTTGCCGTGCAGCCAGCGGATGGTGTCCTGGCTCTCGGACACGAGCACGTCGGTGAGCGCAGGGTCGTTGCGGCCCGACGTCACCTTTTCCATGTCGGCGTGGAACTGCTCGGGCGGGTACGGGGGAAGGTCACTGATCGTGTGCCGGTCGTCCGGGTCGAGCAGATCGGCGACCGATTCGAGGCCGTCGTGCGCAATCCGGACCGCACCCGCCGTGTAGTAGCTGTTGCCCCCCGCCTGGCCGCGTGTTCCCTTCTCCAGCAACAGAACCCGCCGCCCGCGCTCGGCCGCGGCGTGCGCCGCGCTGAAGCCGGCGTTGCCCCCGCCGACCACGACGACGTCGACGCGTTGGGCGCCGGTTCCGGAATCGGGCAGGGCCTGCGTCATCGAACCTCCAAGGCTTGTCAACAACTGCACGCCACTGTATACATCCGTGTCCAGAAGGGTCGAGCCGGTGAGATGTGATTCCGGTCCGGCCGGATCCACGACCGAAGGACGTGCGATGGAGCAACGAGGCTCACCAACCCGGCGCTGGACACGCTGGCTGCCCTGGGCGGCAGCCGTGCTGACCACAGGCGCCGTCGTGGCAACCGCTCCGTCGGGAGAGCCCAGCGCGGGCTCGACCGTGCAGGAGCTGCTCGGCGGGCAGCAGCTGCGGATCATGGCGCCCGCGGCGCCGGGCGGTGGCTGGGACCAGACCTCGCGCGAGATGCAGGGCGCGCTGCGGGAGCTCGTCGGCCGCACCGAGGTCTACAACGTCGCCGGCGCGGGCGGCACCATTGGGCTGAGCCAGTTCGTCCGCTTCGATGGCGACCCGACCCAGCTGCTCACCATGGGCCTGATCATGGTCGGCGCCGTGGAGGCGAACGGCTCCGAGCACTCGCTCGCCGACACCACCCCGCTGGTGCGGCTCACCACCGACTACCAGGCGATTGTCGTACCTGCCGAATCGCCACTGCGTGACACGGCCGACCTCGTGGCCGCGATGCGCGAGGACCTGCCCGCGGTATCGATCGCGGGCGGCTCGGCCGGCGGCGTCGAGCAGATCCTCGCCGGAATGGTGGCCAAGGCGGTGGGCGCGGACCCCGCCCAGGTCAGCTATGTCGCCCACTCCGGCGGGGGTGAGGCGCTCACGACGCTGTTGTCCGGCAGGGCGACCATCGGGATCTCCGGGCTCTCCGAGATCCAGCCGCAGATCGAGGCGGGCACCGTCCGCGCGCTCGCGGTGTCCAGCCCCGAGCGCCTGCCGTCCGTGCCCGATGTGCCCACGCTGCGCGAGGGCGGGCTCGACGTGGAACTGCAGAACTGGCGTGGTGTGGCGGCGCCGAAGGGCATCACCGACGAACAGGAGCGGGCGCTGGAGAGCCTGCTCGTCGACATGACACGGACGCAGGCCTGGCAGGACGCGCTCGAACGCAGGGGCTGGGGCGATGCGACGCTCGCCGGCCCCGAGTTCGAGGAGTTCGTCCGCTCCGAACAGGAGCGGGTGGCCCAGGTACTCGGCGAGATCGGACTGGGGTGAGCGGCGTGACCGAGGTGAAGCCGGTGGAGCACACCGGCGAGGGAGAGCAAGAGGACCGCAGGACGGTGCTCGCGTCAGCGGTCTTCGGCGGCCTGATGCTGGTGGCCGCCGTGCTCGTGGTGGTGGATGCGGTGCGCTTGCCGGAGACATCCGCCGTCGTGGGACCCGCCGCGGTGCCGCTGCCGATCGGGGTGCTGCTGGGCGCCGTCGGAGCAGGGCTGCTGGTGCGGGCCCGCACCCGGCTCGGCGAGGCTCCGGCAGGCCCGGAACGCCCCACACACGGTGGGCTGCGGGTCTGCGGGATGGTTGCCACGCTCGTGGCATTCGCGCTGCTGTTGCCCGTGGTGGGCTACGTGGTCTCGTCCGCGGCGCTGTTCGCCGTCGCCGCGATCCTGCTCGGCGCCCCGCGCGCCACGCCGATGATCGCCAGCGGCTGGACGCTCGCCGCAGTCATCTTTCTGGTCTTCGACCGGCTCATCGGCCTCACGCTGCCGACCGGCCCCTGGGGGTTCTAGATGGACCAGTTCGGACTTCTGCTCGACGGGTTCGCCGGTGCGCTCACACCCGGCCACCTGTTGTGGGCGCTCGTCGGTGTCACCATCGGCACGGCCGTCGGGGTGCTACCGGGCATCGGGCCCGCGCTCACCGTAGCCATGTTGCTGCCGATCACGTTTCGGCTCGATCCCGCGAGCGCGTTGATCATGTTCGCCGGCATCTACTACGGCGGAATGTACGGCGGCTCCACGACGTCGATCCTGCTCAACACGCCTGGTGAGAGCGCGTCGATGATCTCGGCGTTGGAGGGCAACAAGATGGCGCGGGCAGGCCGGGCCGCCGCCGCACTGGCCACGGCCGCGATCGGCAGCTTCGTCGCCGGCACCATAGGCACGGTCGCACTGACGTTCATCGCGCCGGCGCTGTCGGGCTTCGCGACGAGCTTCGGTCCGCCCGAGTACGTCGCGCTGATGGCGGTGTCCTTCGTGACCGTCAGCGCGCTGCTCGGACCGAGCCTGCTCAAGGGCGCCGCGAGCCTGCTCGTGGGCCTGACCGTCGGCCTGGTGGGCATCGACTCGCAGACCGGGCAGCCGAGGCTCGTGTTCGGCATCGACTCGCTGCTGGATGGCATCGACGTCGTGATCGTGGTGGTCGCGCTCTTCGCCCTCAGCGAGGCGTTCCAGCACCTGCTCGCCGGAACCGGGCACAGCACGGTGCAACCACTGCGCGAGCGTGCAATCCTGTCCAAAGAGGACCTTCGGCGGTCCTGGCCGTCGTGGTTGCGCGGGACGGCACTGGGCTTTCCCATCGGCAGCCTGCCGGCGGGCGGGGCGGAGGTGCCGACCTTTCTCAGCTACAGCATGGAGAAGCGCTTCACCAAACATCCCGAGGAGTTCGGCAAGGGCGCGATCGAGGGTGTGGCCGGACCGGAGGCGGCCAACAATGCGGCCGCGGCTGGTGTGCTGGTTCCCTTGCTCACCATTGGGTTGCCGACCTCGGCCACTGCAGCCGTGATCCTCACCGCGTTCCAGTCCTACGGACTGCAGCCGGGTCCGCAGCTGTTCAGCGAGTCCGGTCCGCTGGTGTGGACACTCATCGCAAGCCTCTACGTCGGTAACGTGATGCTGCTGGTGCTCAACCTGCCGCTGGCGAGGCTGTGGGCGAAGCTGCTCACGATCCCGTCCTACGGCATCTACGCGGGTGTGCTCGTCTTTGCAACACTCGGTACGTACGCGGCTGGTGGGACCACGGTGGACCTGCTCGTCCTCTGTGCACTGGGGTTGCTCGGGTTGCTCATGCGCGAGGCCGGGATACCGGTGGCGCCCGCCATTGTCGGGCTCATCCTCGGCCCGCTCGCCGAGCAACAGTTGCGGCGTGCGCTCACGCTGTCCGAAGGCGACCCGTCGATCCTGGTCTCCGGTCCGATCACAATCGTGCTCTGGATCGTTGTCGTGCTTGCATTGCTCGCGCCAGTGGCCAGGAGGTGGTTCAGGAGCCGACGACGAGCGGCGACGGCGGATTCCGCCCGGTGAACGAACGGGCCGTGCTGCAGGGGCTGCAGCACGGCCCGCTTGCGGGACCTTCGGCGTTACGAGACTGCGACGTCGAAGATGTGCATCATCCCGCGATCGCTGCCCTCCGGGAGGAGGACCGCGTCGACGACCTTCCCCGCGTCGAGCGTCACCGGCTGCGTCGCGAACACCCGGAAGGTGCCGTCGCCACCCGAACCGTTGACGTTGTTACGGCCGTGCACCGTGATCAGCTCCGTGTTGCCCGCGGATACCTGACCCGCCCAGTCGGTGAACTGGACCGGGACCTCCCGCGTCGAGCCGTCCGTGTAGAGCACCCTCGCCGTTCCAGCTGCGGGACCGTTGGTCGCCAGGCCGAGGAACGAGATGCTGCCGGCCCGGGTGTTCTTCAGGTCGATGCGCTGACCGTGCGGGACCCAGTTGTCCGGCGTGCCAGGCTCGACATCGGGCCAGTTGAACGTGATCCCGGTGTCGCCCAACGGAATCTCGGCACCCGGGCTTGCTCCCGCGGCTGTGAGGCTGTCGCGGGAGAGGGACCAGTCACTGAGGTCCAGCGAGCCGAGGTTACCCCGGCGGTCTGGGGTCGTACCGACGTTGTTGCGCGCATCGGCACCATCGGTGTGCGACGGCGGCACGTCGTCGGCCCCCGTTCCCCACGTGCCCGGGTTGGCGGACATCCGGAAGTCGAGTGTTCCGCCGGAACGGACGAACTTGGCGTCGATCCAGGACGCGCTCTGCGGGACCCCGTTGACGCGCAGGCCCGTGGTGTACCGCTTGCCGTTCTCGGCACCGCGGGCGTTGATCGTGGTGTCCCGGCGGCCGCCGACGGGATCGATGACGATCCGGTCGAACATCGGCGCGCTGACGACCAGGTCGCCGGTGCCGTAGATCGTCGGGATAACCCCGATGTTCGCGAAGACGTACCACGAGCTCAGCGCACCCTGGTCGTCGTTGCCCGGCAACCCGGACGGGGAGGTGTCATACATCTCCTCGACCGCACGGTAGAGCACATCGGTCGTCTTCTCCGGTGCCCGCAGCCAGTTGTAGACCCACGGCGTGCTGAACGCCGGCTGGTTGGACAGGTAGTTCCCGGTCTGCGTGTAGGCGCCGGCGTCGAGGTCCTCCATGAGCACGTCGAGCGCAGCCGTCGACGTTTCGATGCCGCCACGCTTCTCGATGAGGGTGGACAGGTTGTGCGGCACGAGCCAGCCGTACTGGTACCCGGTCGACTGGTTGAACTGGCCGCGGCCGCTGCTGTCGTCGCGCACCCGCAGGTCGAAGCTCCGGTCGAAGCCGGTGCGCTCCCGCGGACGGATGTGCTGTGTCTGCGGGTCGAAGACGTTCATCCAGCTCTGCGCGCGTGCCATGAAGAAGTCGTACGACTTCTTGTCGCCGAGGCGCTGGGCCAGTTGCGCGATCGCGAAGTCGTCGATGGAGTACTCGAGAACCCGTGAGGTCGCGAAGTCACCCTTGCGGTTCTCGATCATCCCGGTCGCGAAGTACTGGTAGCCGTCCGTTCGCTTCGTCGTCGTCGCCGGGAGCACCTGGGTGGTGACCATCGAATCGAGCGCGGCCTTCCGGTCGTAGCGGGTCGCACCCATGTCGTCCAAAGTGGACACAATCACCTGGAGATTGTCACCCTGCATCCGCGCTGCGCCCGGCGCCCACGACCCGGTCTGCTCCGTGAGCAGCACGATCGACTGGTTGATGTCGTTGGCGACCTGGGGGAACGTGAGCGCGATCAGCTGCGCCTGGCTTCGGTACATGTCCCAGCCGGAGCCGGCGAAGTTCTTGTAGAAGTGCCTGCCCTTTGCGACAGTGCGCACTTTGTGGTCGTAGCCGAGGTACTCGCCGTTCACATCATCGCGGATGTTCGGATGCAGGAACGCGTGGTACATGGCCGTGTAGAACTTCGTGCGCTGCTCGTCGGTCCCGCCCTTGATGTCGATCGTGCCGAGCGCCTGGCTCCACAGATACTTCGCGTGCGCACGGACGCTGTCGAAGCTCGCCCGGCCGACCTCGGCGTTGCGGTTGTGGGCGGCGTTGTCCACGCTGACGAAGCTGAACCCGGCCTTGGCCGTCACGTTCGCGCCGTCGCGGAAGGTGATCCAGGCGCCGGTGTCGTGCCGGTAGTCGACGCCCACATCGTCGGTGCTCTTCAGAACGTGCGTCGCCCCGGCGGTCAGCTCGTCGTCCCGCCACACGCCGTACGACTCGAAGTCCTGGCTGTAGGTGGTCGAGAAGTAGGCCTTGTAGTAGTTGCCGTTGTCGCAGACGTCGACGCCGTGCATCCAGCCGCTGACGGTGCGGGTCTTCGGGTCGATCGTCACCTCGCTGCCGAAGGTGCGGTTGTTGGGACCCGACACGTCAAGGATCAGGGTCGAGCTGCCGCTCTTCGGGAAGTCGAACCTGCTCACGCCCGTGCGCGCGCTCGCGGTGAGCTCGGTGGTCACGCCGTTGTCAAGGCCGACCGAGTAGTACCCGGGCTCGGCGACTTCTCTGCTGTGGTCGAAGCTCAGGTAGTAGTCCTTGATGTTGGTCGACGGGTTGACCGGTAGTACGCCGTCCTGCAGGTCTCCCGCGTACGGGATCACCGGGAACTCGTACCCGCCGTAGCGCCCCGTGCAACCGGAACCCGAGTACCGCGTCATTCCGAACCCGCGGATCAGGTCGGCGGTGTACTCGTAGCCGCCCTTCTCGCCGACCAGGGCCGGGCCCGGTTTGTACGTGGTGGGGCTGGGCTGCACCATGCCGAACGGCACCGCCGCACCAGGGTAGGTGTTGCCGTAGGCGTCGTTGCTCTTGTTCTGCGTCGTGTCCATCTCGGTGCCGATGAACTGGTCGACGGCGTCGAACGGCGACAGTCGCGAGGCCGCTGACGACGGCGCGACCAACACCGTGGACATCAACGCGACCACGGCAGTGGTCAGAGCGACGGATGAGCGCATGCACGGTCCTTTCCGCAGGAGGTGAGAACCGGGCAAGTATCAAACCCGAAGGAGATCCACGTTCGAAGATCAGCTTTCGCGCAGACCAACGACTGGTGGCGCGATGGGGCGTTACACCTCGCGCAGGCGCCGCGCGGTGTCCTCGGGCAGCGCGTCGGTGACGAACGCACCCATCCCGGACTCCGAACCCGCGAGGTACTTGAGCTTGTCGGCAGTCCGCCGCACCGAGAACAGCTGCAGGTGCAGGTGACCGAGATCCTCCTCGTCCCGAACCGGCCCCTGGTGCCACGCGGCGATGTAGGGCAGCGGAGCGTCGTAGAGCCGGTCGAGGCGCCGCAGCACGTCGAGGTACAGAGTGGCGAAGTCCCACCGCTCCCCCGCGGTGAGCTCCGGGATGGTCTTCACGCGCCGCAGTGGGTACAGGTGCACCTCCACGGGCCAGCGAGCGGCGGCGGGGACGAACGCCACCCAGTGCGCGGTCTCGGCGACCAGCCGCGCGCCGGCAGCTCGCTCTGCGGCCACGACATCGGTGTGCAGATCGCCACCGGTGCGGTCACGGTACGCGCGGGCCACCTCCTGCATCCGGCGCGTCCTCGGCGTGACGAACGGGTAGGCGTAGATCTGCCCGTGCGGATGGCCGAGCGTCACCCCGATCTCCGCTCCCCTGCTCTCGAAGCAGAACACCTGCTCGACACTGTCCAGTGTGGAGCACTCGGCGGTGCGGTCGGCCAGCGCGTCGACCACCAGCGCAGCGTGGGTGGTGGTCAGGTCGGCGAAGCGCGCGTGGTGATCGCTGGTGAAGCACACGACCTCGCAACGGCCGTGCCCCGGGCGGACGGGAACCAGCGAGTGCCCGCTGCCTGCCGGATCGGGGTCGGCGCCGGCGGACAGACTCGGGAACCGGTTCTCGAAAATGGCGACCGTGTAGCCGGGCGACGGGATCTCCGTCTGCCTGCCAGGACCCGAGGGACACAGCGGGCAGCTCTCTTCGGGCGGCTGGAACGTCCGGTCCTGCCGGTGCGCCGCCATCATGACCCACTCGTCGAGCAACGGATCAAGGCGCAGCTGCGAGGCGGTACTGACCGAGGGCAGCGTCCGCGGATCGCGTTGCGGATGCACGGCCGCATCATCGGTGTCGAAGTACAACAGCTCGCGGCCGTCAGCCAGCGTGGTGATCGTTCTCTTCACTGGTCACTGCTCCTCGGGCCTGCGGCGCGATGGACGAGAGACGGACCCGTCGCGCCGCATTCAATCATGAAGCAACAAAAACGAACAGCCAGCATGCCAGACCCGAACTATGCTGGCCGAGCGGGCAAACGGGCGCAGGATCATGTGAGATCTCGGCAAGGCTGTCACGCAGCGTGTGCCCAGCATCGGGCGCCATTGCGCGATTGGTGTTGAACCTTGCGCGAGTTTGGTCGTAGCTGTTGACATTGGTGAACAAGTTGTGTGAACTGCTTCACACCGGGGTGACCTTGGCGTGAAGCCGCGGCAGCCCCGGCGTTGTGGCGCCAGCGAAGTGCTGGCGAGGTCCCCCCGAGAAGGGTGTTCGACGTGCTGTCACTCGCACCACTGACTCGAAGACGCGGAAGCGGTGCCCGCCCGACGCTCGTGACCGCGGCACTGTCCGCGCTCCTGATCACCGCGAGCGTCTCCCCGCCCGCACAGGCCCAGACCTCCCCCGGCTGGGAGATGGGTGAGCCGAGGCTCGCCACTCCGTGGACCGAGGACGTCTCACCTGTCAATGCGCTGCCGGAGCACCCCAGACCCCAGCTCACCCGCAAGGAATGGCGCAACCTCAACGGTGTCTGGGAGTTCGCAGGCGCCACGGCTGGCGAGGCGCCACCGTTCGGCGAGCGGCTGCCCGAACGGATTCTCGTGCCCTACCCGACGGAGTCGGCGTTGTCCGGCATCCAGCGGCACGAGGACTACATGTGGTACCGCCGCACGTTCGAGGTGCCTCGCAACTGGCAGGTGGGCCGCAGCCAGGCGCTGCGGATCAACTTCGGTGCGGTCGACTACAAGGCCACGGTCTGGGTCAACGGCACGGAGGTCGCCAGCCACCAGGGCGGCTTCGGCGCCTTCAGCGCGGACGTCACGGACGCACTGAAGCCGTACGGCGAGCAGGAGATCGTGGTCGGCGTCGAGGACCGTACCAACGCGACCTGGCAGCCGGTCGGCAAGCAGCGCCTCGTCCCCGACCGCGGCATCTTCTACGAGGGCGCCTCTGGGATCTGGCAGACGGTCTGGATGGAGCCTGTAGCCAGGTCCTATGTAGACACGCTCGGCATGGTCCCCGACATCGACACCGGCACGCTCGGGCTCACCGTCCACACCGGAGGCGACGCGGGAAGACTGACCGTGGAGGCCATCGTCAGGGACGGCAAGCGACCGGTCAGCCGCACCAAGGGCTCCGCGGACACGCCGTTACAGATCCCCGTGCCGAAGGCGAAGCTGTGGTCGCCGGACTCACCGTTCCTGTACGACCTGGACGTGGTGCTCAAGGACCGCGGCCGCGTCATCGACAGGGTCTCCTCCTACTTCGGCATGCGCGAGATCGGCATGCGCGAGGGCGCGGACGGCAAGAAGCGGATCACGCTCAACGGCGAGGTTCTCTTCCTGATGTCCACTCTGGACCAGGGTTACTGGCCGGACGGCATCTACACCGCCCCGACCGATGAGGCACTGCGGTTCGACCTCGAGCAGCACAAGGTGCTCGGGTTCAACACGGTCCGCAAGCACATCAAGACCGAACCGGATCGCTGGTACTACCACGCGGACCGGCTGGGCCTGCTGGTGTGGCAGGACATGCCGTCAATGCGCACGGGTGGCCGCCCGCCGGCAGACGCGCAGCGGCAGTTCGAGACCGAGCTGGACGAACTGGTGGAGCAGAAGAAGAACTGGACCTCGATCATCGGCTGGGTGCCGTTCAACGAGGGCTGGGGCGAGTGGTCCCGCGAGGCCACGGGACGGATCGCGGACGAGATCAAGGCACAGGACCCGACCCGGCTCGTCAACGCGCACAGCGGGGTCAACTGCTGCGACTCGCTCGGCGACTCCGGCCGTGGTGACGTCATCGACTGGCATGCCTATCCTGGCCCCGCCAAGCCGATGCCGGATGCGAACCGGGTCTCGATCGACGGCGAACACGGTGGTTACGGGCTCGAGGTCGACGGGCACATGTGGTTCGGCGAGGGCCACGCCTACGAGATGCGGCCCGACTCGGAGAGCCTGACCGAGGCCTACGTCGCCAACCAACGGGAGGTGCTCGCCGGCGCCCGCAGCTGCGCGATCAGCGGGGCGATCTACACCCAGATCACCGATGTCGAGCACGAGGTGAACGGCTTCTTCACCTACGACCGGCAGGTCGCGAAGATGGACTTCGACCAGGTGCGGGCCATCAACGAGACCATCATCCGCGAGGCCGACGGCAGCGGTAACGGCGGTCCCGACCCGGGTCCGGGAACGCCGGGGCTGTCCGGGGTACACGCCTACAAGTTCAACGAGGGCAGCGGAAACACGGCGGCTGACTCCGTCGGGGACGCCGACGCCACGCTGACCGGAGCCGAGTGGACCACCGGCGTGCACGACGGGGGGCTGTCGTTCAACGGCGCCGGCGAGGCCGACACCGGGGCGTCTCTGATCGACACCGCGGGCAGCTACACGGTGTCGGCGTGGGCGAAGCTCGACGAGGCGGGCGGCGGGTTCCAGACGGTCGTCAGCCAGGACACCGGCACCCACAGCGCCTTCTTCCTGCAGTACTCAGGGCAGGACCAGCGCTGGGCGATGAGCTTCATCGGCCTGCGGGCGTTGTCGCCCACCAAGCCGGAACCGGGTCGCTGGTACCACCTGACCGGTGTGCGCGACGCCAAGGCGGGCACGGTGGAGCTGTTCGTCGACGGCGAGAAGGTCGACGAGCGCAGCGCCTGCGGCGCGCCGGCGTCAAACGGCAACACCGTGATCGGGCGGGCCCAGTACGGCGGCAACCTGGTCGACCGCCTGCGTGGCGACATCGACGACGTGCGCGTGTTCGACCGGGCACTGTCCGATGAGGAGGTTGCTGAACTCGCCGCTGCAGGCGAGTGACTTCTCCCGGGGCGGGCCCGCGCAGGTCCGCCCCGGGTTCTTCCCATTTCCCCACTGGAGCCCGAGGATGCGCTCTCTCGTTCGCCGTGCGGCCACCCTCGGCGTGCTGCTGACGCTGCTCGCCGGCCTCTCCCCCGCCACGGTCGCGCCCGGCACAGCGCGTGCCGCCGGGCCCGTGCCGCCGTTGTACCCCAGCGCACTGGTGGCGAGCACGGACTCGCCTTCCGCGGCGGTGCTGGCCGCGCCCATCACCGGGCCTGCCGACGACATCGCCGTGCTCGTGGAGCCCCGGTCCTTCGCCGGCGGTGGCCCTGAGGACAGCGTGTGCCTCGGCCGCGCGGGCAGCGCTCGCGATTTCGTACTCGGCTGGTACAACCACCACCGCGGAACGTCCGGTGTGGACGTTCGGGTCGACGGTACGGGCCAGGGCAACGGCGCGACGGGCGGCTGTTGCACGACGGTGCGCTGGACCGAGGGCGACCGGTTCGCCGTGGTGTTCTCCGGCGGCACCATGACGAGCTGGGCCGAACACGACGGCCGGTGGCGGCGCCTGCGGACGGCCCCCTTCGGCACAGTGGTCGCCCCGGAGCGGGCCGCCACCTGGACCCCGGCCGTGGGGCTGCGGCTCACCAGCGGGGAGCTGGGGCTCGACCGACTGACGGTGCCGGGAGGCCCAGATTGATTGTTGCGCGAACCTGTTCGTTTCTGATTGATTGGTCCGGTTGGGGGCCGGGAGAACAAAGGAGTTTCTCATGACACGCACGACTTTCCCGCGCTCGTGGCGCGTACTCGCCTCCGCCGCGGTACTGGGCGCCGCACTGGCCGGCTGCACCAACCCCGGCGATGACCAGGCCAGCGCCGGCCCGCCGCCGTCGGACGGTGGCGGCGATCAGGTGGTCAAGGAGAGCTCGGGCGAGGGCTGCACGATGCAGGACTACGGCGCCGAGCAGCTGGACCTGACGAACGCGGTCGTGGGTTTCTCGCAGTCGGAGCCCGACACCGCGGCCTTCCGGGCAGCCGAGACGAAGTCGATCCGCGATGCCGCCGCGGAGGTCGGAGTCAGGGACCTGCTCGTCACCAACGCCAACAACGAGTTGCCCAAGCAGATAGCCGACATCCAGAACATGCTCAACCAGGGCGCCGACTTCCTCATCGTCGCGCCGGTGAACTCCGACGGGCTCGACCCCGCATTGGCCGCCGCGAAGCAGGCGGGCGTCCCGGTGCTCACCATCGACCGCAAGGTGACCAACACGCACTGCGATGACTACCTCGCGTTCCTCGGCTCGGACTTCGAGGACCAGGGAAAGCGGGCCGCGGACGCGCTCAACGAGGCGACCGGCGGCACCGCGAAGGTCGCGATCCTGCTCGGCTCGTCGGGCAACAACGTGACCGACGACCGCAACGCGGGCTTCAAGGAACAGGTCCAGGCGCAGTACCCTGGGTTGGAGATCGTGGCCGAGCAGACGGCCAACTTCGCCCGCGACGAGGGCCAGGCGGTCGTGGAACAGCTGTTGCAGTCCAACCCGGACATCACGGCGATCTACGCGCACAACGACGAGATGGCGCTCGGCGCGGTCACCGCGGTGCAGGCGGCCGGCAGACAGCCCGGTGAGGACGTCAAGATCGTCTCCATCGACGGCACCCGCAACGCAGTCCAGGCCATTGTGGACGGTCACATCAACGCCGTGATCGAGTCCAACCCACGGTTCGGTCCGCTCGCCTTCGAGACGGCGGAGAAGTTCTACTCCGGGGAGGCCATCCAGGAGAACGTGATCATCTCCGATGACGAGTACAACCGGGACAACGCCGAGGGCAACCTCGGCAACGCCTTCTAGGGGCTGACGTGACGGTGAGTCCTGCCGGCACCGTACCGCCCTCCCCAATCGGCGCCGCAGCCGTGCTCGAGACCGAGGGACTGACGAAGTCCTTCGGTCCCGTGCGCGCTTTGCGGGAGGTGGACTTCGCCCTGCGTTCTGGCGAGATCCACGCGCTGGTCGGTGAGAACGGCGCCGGGAAGTCGACGCTGATCAAGTTGCTGACCGGTGTGCACCGGCCGGACGCGGGCTTGATCCGGTTCGAAGGTGCCGAGGTGACCTTCGGCAGGCCCGCCGACGCCCAGCGCGCCGGGATCTCGACGGTGTACCAGGAGGTCAACCTGGTGCCGCTGCTCTCGGTGGCGCGCAACGTGTTCCTCGGTCGCGAGCCGCGCACGCGCCTCGGCCTGATCGATGCCGGAGCCATGAACCGGGCGGCCGCGGAGCTGGTGGGTTCACTGGGCGTGGACGTCGACGTCACGGCCGATCTCGGCAGGCTCGGTCTCGGCGTGCAGCAGATGGTGGCACTCGCCAGGGCCATGTCGGTCGAGTCCCGTGTGGTGATCATGGACGAGCCGACGTCATCGCTGGAGGCTCGCGAGGTGGCCACGCTCTTCGAGGTGGCCCGCACGTTGCGTTCCCGCGGCGTCGGGATCGTGTTCGTGTCTCACCGGCTCGACGAGCTGTGGGAGTTGTGCGACCGGGTCACCGTGCTGCGCGACGGGCAGCACGTCCACACGGGACAGCTGGCGGGGCTGGACCGCGTGAGCCTCGTGGCGACCATGCTGGGCCGCGACGTCACAGACGTGGCACGTGAGGGAGCCACCGAGTTCGGCGACACCCACCGGCAGTCCGGCGAGCCGGTGCTGACGGCGAGTGGCCTCGACGTCCGGAACCGGCTGCACGGCGTCGGCCTGCACGTCCGGCCCGGCGAGGTCGTCGGGCTCGGCGGCCTGCTCGGCTCCGGCCGCAGCGAGACCGTCAAGGCCGTGTACGGCGCGCTGCCCGTGCGGTCGGGCTCGGTGGAGGTCGACGGGCGGCGCGTGCGGGCCAACTCGGTCCGGCACGCGCTGCGCGCCGGTATCGCCCTGCTGTCCGAGGACCGCAAGGCGGAGGGGATCGTGCCGGAGCTGTCGGTGCGGGACAACATCGCGCTGGCGGTGCTACCGAGTTTCTCGCGCGCAGGGCTCGTGTCGGAGAAGCGGATCGACGCGCTCGTCGGCACGTTCATGCGCCGCCTGCGCATCAAGGCGGCCGGCCCCGCGCAGAAGGTGCGTGAGCTCTCGGGCGGCAACCAGCAGAAGGTCCTCATGGCACGGTGGCTGTGTACCGAGCCGAAGGTGTTCCTGCTCGACGAGCCGACGCGCGGCATCGACGTCGGCGCCAAGGCCGAGGTGCAGGCACTCATCGACGAACTGGCCGGGCACGGGCTCGCCGTCGTGCTCATCTCCAGCGAGCTCGACGAGCTGGTGGAAGGCGCCGACCGGATTCTCGTGCTGCGCGACGGCGCGGTGGCGCGGGAGCTCGCCGGCGAGCGGAAGACCACCTCGGCGCTGCTCGCCGCACTCGCGGGCGGTGCCGGCACTGAGATCGGCCCGGAGGACGGCGATGACCGATAGCACGCTCACGCGGGCAGAATCCGGCACCCGCCGGGGTCCGCGTCGCGACGCCGACTGGATTCGCCGCAACGGCGTATACGTGGCGCTGGCACTGCTGCTCGCCGTCAACGTCGCCGTCACCGACAACTTCGTCAGCGAGGACACGCTGCGGCTGCAGCTGATCCAGGTCGCGCCCGTGCTGATCGTGGCACTCGGGATGGCACTGGTGATCGGCACCGAGGGCATCGACCTGTCCGTCGGCGCGGTGATGGCGATTGCGGCAGCGCTCATCCCGCTCTACATCGGCTACGGCACGGGAGTCGCGATCGGCATCGCCCTGCTGGCCGGTGTCGCCAGTGGAGCGCTCGCGGGAATACTCGTGGGCCGCGTCGGGGTGCAGCCCATCATCGCCACACTCGGCATCATGGTGGCCGGGCGCGGCCTGGCGAACCTCTTCGGCGGCGAGATCAAGAGCATCCGCGATCCCGGGATCGTCGCACTCGGCTCGCAGAGCGTGCTCGGCGTGCCGTACGTGGTGCTCATCGCGGCGGCGGTGGCGGCACTCGCGTGGTTCCTCGTGCGCCGCTCGACCTACGGCCGCCAGCTCGTGGCGATCGGCGGGAACAAGCGGGCCGCCGAGCTGGCCGGCCTTCCGGTGCGCCGGGTTCTCGTGACCACGTATGTCCTGTGTGGACTCCTGGCCGCGCTGGCCGGAGTGCTGCTGGCGGCACGTTCGCAGGCGAGCGACCCGACCAAGGTGGGGCTGCTGGTGGAGCTCTCGGCGATCACGGCGGTGGTGATCGGTGGCACGCCACTGTCGGGTGGGCAGGTGCGGATCGCGGGCACCATCGCGGGCGCACTGCTGATGCAGCTGATCACGGCGACGCTGATCTTCCACGATATTCCCGATTCCACGGCGCAGATCGCGCAGGCGGTGATCGTGGTCGCCGCGGTGTACGTGCAGCTGGGTCGCAGGAGGACACGACGATGACGACGACCGTCCGGCGCCAGGAGTCCGCCTCGGCGAGCTCGCGCGCCAGGCTCGCCCGGCTCGCGCAACGGCAAGGCGCGCTGGTGATTCTCGTGGTCGCGGTCCTGGCCGCGACGTTCTCCTTCGAGTCGTTCGGCACTGCGGGTAACCTCTCGAACATCGCGCTGCAGGCGTCGTTCCTCGCGGTCGTGGCACTCGGGATGACGTTCGTGATCATGTCCGGCGGCATCGACCTCTCGGTGGGTTCGGTGTTCGCGCTCGGCGGCGTCCTCGCCGCGTGGGGCGCCGGGCACGGCACGTGGGCAGCCATCCTGCTGCCACTGGGCGTCTGCGGGCTGATCGGGTTGGTGCAGGGCTTGGTGATCGCGCGCGGCGGGCTGCCCGCGTTCATCGTCACGCTCGCTGGTCTGCTGTTCGCGCGCGGCCTGCTGCTGTTCATCAGCGACGAGGGCTCCACGACGTACAAGGTGCCGCCGGACTCGGCGTTCCGGCAGCTGGCGCAGGGTGAGTTCCTCGGCATCGGCTACCCGGTGTGGCTCGTGCTCGTCGCGTTCGGCATCGGCGGGCTGGTGCTGCACCGCACGTCCTACGGCGCGACGGTGCTCGCCATCGGCGGGCAGGAGGAGGCCGCCGATCTCATGGGCCTGCCGGTGGTGCGCACCAAGATGATCGCCTACACGGTGTCGGGCCTGCTCGCCGGGCTCGGCGGGGTACTGATGGCGTCCTACACGTCGTCGGGCGTGACCGTGCTCGGGGTCGGCATGGAGCTGGAGGTGATCTCGGCGGTCGTGCTCGGCGGCACATTGCTGACCGGCGGTGCGGGGACCGTGCTCGGCTCGCTCGTTGGCGTGCTACTGCTGCAGGTGATCAAGAACGTGATCAACCAGGTCGGTTCGCTGAACTCCAACTGGCAGGCGGTGATCAGCGGGACGATCCTGCTCGTGGTGGTGACCGTGCAACGCTGGCTGGCGACGGTGCAGCGCCGCGCTCCTTAGTGGACTATCTCAGAAGAGGCGGTGCCACGCCGGCGTGTGGCGGGGCCGAAGCTCCGCCACACGCCGGCACACGCGTCAATCCGCGCTGGTGTCCCAGCCGTAGTCCGGCAGCGCGAAGAACTCCTCACCGTTGAGCCGGTCCACCTCGCCGGAGGCCATCGAGCCCAGCAGCGACTCGACGCCGGTGCGGACGGACTGGGTGAGCATGCCCTGCTGCTTCTGCCCGAGGTCATCCTGCTGGCCACGGACCTCGAACAACACCGTGGCGGATCCGTTCAGCGCGAACGCCGACCGGCCCTGCCCCGCGTACTCCCGGTCGTCGGGGTGGAAGTAGCGGCCCACCCCGGCCACCGGTGACTGTGGACCGTAAGCCTGCTGGATGCCGCGCGCGACGGCGAGTGCGTAGCGCCGCGACTTGTCCTGGTCGAGCAGCGGCCACTCCGCCTGGTACGCGGCACCGTCATCGACGCCCAGTGGCGGGTAGTCGAGAGTGACCGAGATCAGCTTGCCGTCCTGTGGTCCGCCGGTTGTCCGCGCACAGGGACCCATGTGGTGCAGGTCCACGACGGCGTCCACCGCACCGAACTCGTCGCGCAGGCCGACGTAGGCGTCCCGGATTGCCCGCGACTCCGGGGAAAGGAAGAACCCGGCATCCACCTGCCGCCCCGGCAGGTCGGCAGCCTGCGGTACGTAGTCGAGGTCGGGGTTGAAGTCCCGGTTGAGGTCGAATCCCGGCAGCTCGATCCCATCCCCGCGCAGGCTGTGGTACCACGCTCGTGGCACACCGGCCAGTTGCGGGTACTGGGCAACGACGTCATCCCAGGCGACGACGTTCATCCGCCGGTTCAGCTCACCGCCGTCGGGGTTCACCATCGGCAGCGCCACGAACGTGACCGACGACAGCAGCTGTTTCGTCGCCGCGTCCTGGCCCGTGGCCAGCTTCCGCAGAATCCCGAGCAACGCCTCGGTACCGGTGCGCTCGTTGCCGTGGATGGCGCTTTGCACCAGCAGTACCCGGTCCCCGGTGCCGACACGGGCCGACCACAGCTCCCTGCCCAGCGTGCTGGTTCCGATCTGCTCCACCTCGACGCGGCCTGCCGAGCTGCGTTCGATGCTGTGCAGCTCCCGGCCGAGCTCCGCGTGGTCGGTCCATCCGTTCCACTGTGGATCGTCAAACGTCTTGCAGGCACCGTTGCCCGGCCCCGCCGGTGTGGCCGCGGTGGAGTACCCCGTGGCCAGCCCGGTGAGTACGAGTGAGCAGGCTGCCGCCAGCGCCATCGGTACGCGCCATCGTGTCTTACGCAACAACGTCATCTCCTTTCGGTCCACCGTCACACGCCGCAGCGGCCGGCTTCGGCGTACGGAATCGCCTCGTAACCCGACACGTCGTAGGAGCCGAGCCGGTCCTGTGCAGCCGCTTCGAGCACCGCCATCGTCGGGATGCGGAACAGGTTCTCGAGCTGGCCGTTGCTCTTCTGCCCCACCGAGCGCACCTCGAAGAAGATCGCGCCCTCTGTCGGGGTTCCGGCGACCGGCTGTTCACCGGCGGGTGCGGTGCCGCCGAGCAACATGCGGGACAGCACGGCGTTGGTGATGTCGATATCGGGATACTTGGCGGTGTTCACCGGCCCGTAGCCGGCGAGCGCGTCCACACTCACCATGGCCATGGCGCGGTTGGTCCGCCACTGCTGCTCCGTCATCCGGGACGGCGCGATGGACCGGGCACCGATCTGGAACTGGTTGAGGTCATTGGTTCCGGCGACGACCGGTGCCTCGCTCATGTGGTGCAGGTCGAGTGCGTAGACGGGCGCGATGTCGCGCCACAGTCGCCAGAACGCCACCGACTCGGGCTGTGCGAAGTTCTCCCAGTCGCGGTTCAGGTCGGTGCGGGTCGGGGTGGTGCTCTGCCGGATGTTGGCCTCGGACCCATCGGGGTTGAACATGGGGATCACGACCACTGTCAGCTGTTCGCGCACTTGTTTCGCCCACGGACTGCCGCCGGCGAGCCGATCCAGGATCTGCAACACCGCCTCTGTGCTGTGCAGCTCGTTGCCGTGGATGCGTGCTTGCAGCCAGAAGGTTCGTGGCCCATGGCCGACGGTGGCGTACAGCAGATCACGCCCTTCGCCGGAGGTGCCTGCGCTGGCGACGGTCACCAACCCACCGGAGGTTCGTTCGATCCGGTTCAGCTCGCGCACGACGTCGGCGTAGTTGGCGACGCTGGCGAGGCTGACGTGTTGCTGTTCCTGAAGGCACGGCCCACCGGGTGTGTGGGATGGTGCGGCTCCGGCGACTGTCGCCGGGAGCACACTGCCGAAAGCGAGTAATGCGGACAGCGCTGTGACAACCAAGGTACGGCGCATTCTTCTGTTGTCCTTCCTCACCCCGATGATCGAGATGACGGCAGGAGCTTAAGTACACCTCTTTGACTGAGTCAATCAGCAGGGAAAACTCTTCTGCTCCAAACGGATGACAGCCGGCGCATCCCCGGTCGATCGACTGTCCACTATGGACCCGTGCGGATCAGCCGCACTACTCCAACCGGCCCCGATCCAAAAGTCGGGCACATATTCCAGCTACGGACGACCGGCACTGCTAACGCTCGCGCTCCGCCATTGTTTCAATCCCCGCGAGGAGCAGGTCGAGGCCGAACGCGAAATAGGCGTCCTCGTCCTCGCACTCGCTCAAGGGGCCCGCAGCCTCCACAAGCCGTGGGTAACGCTCAGGCGGCAACGATCCGAGAAAGCTCCGCGCGCGGCGCTGGGCGGCCAGCAGCTCTCCGGATTCCCCTTGTGGTTCCGATCCGGGCACTCCGCTGACGAGATTGGTGAGAGTGCTCAGCACGTGACGGACGATCTGGGTCGCCTCCATCGGCGAGAACCCTCCGCGCCACAGGATGTCGAGCGCGACCTCGGTCGCGCGAAGGCCACTTTCGGAGGTTGTGCTGCGAGTCGAAAGCAGAAGCGCGGTCGAGGGATGCGAGCGCAGCACGTCGACCATCGAACCCAGGAACGTCCTCAACTGCTCGGACCACGGGGCGGACGCGTCGACCGTCAGGTCGAGCTGCTCGTAGATCCTGTCGACCATGCCGTCCAGCAGCTCGTCTTTGCTGCGAAAGTGCCAGTAGAGAGCCATGGGCGTCACGCCGAGATCGTTGGCCAGTCTTCGGATGGTGACAGCCCCGAGCCCTGCCGAGTCCGCGAGCGACAGCGCCCCCTCGACCACCGCACGGCGCGTGAGGGGCGGCCGCTGATCGGCGGCCACCCCTCGACGCGAATTCTGACCCATCACTTGACGACCATACACCGTACAGGATAGATGTACAACGTACATGTACGTCGTACAGGCACGAGAGATCGGATGGACGCGATGAACCTGAAAAGGTGGTTTTACCGGGGTGGCCGTCCGAACGGGGTGGCACGCATCCTCGACCGAGGTACAGCCGCGCTCTACGCCCTCGGGGTAGCTCCGAACTACCTCATCAACCTCGAGGTGCCGGGACGACGCTCCGGCAAGACGATCACGCTGCCGGTCGTCATGACCCTGGCCGGGGACGAGCGCTATCTCGTTTCCATGCTCGGGGAGAACACGAACTGGGTGCGTAACGTGAGAGCGGCGGAGGGCGACGTCACGATCCGCCATGGCCGTCGCGAGGAAGTGCACCTGGAAGAGGTGCTGCCGGATCGTCGAGCCCCCGTTCTCAAGGCCTACCTGAAGCGAGCGCCCAACGCCCGCGCGCACATGCCGGTGGACAAGGACGCGCCGCTGGCCGAGTTCGAGCGCGTGTCACCACAGTTTCCCGTATTCCGGGTGCTGCCCAGAGAAACGAAGCAGTAAGCGTGCCCTGCCAGGGGTTTCTGAATGCGTCCACTATGGCCCTGGCATACTGACCGGAACCGACGGCGTTAGGACGATATGGAGATCCGCACGGTCACGGAGCAAGACCGCGATGAGCTGCGCGCACTGTTCACCAGAGCGGGCGAGGGCTCACCGACCGAAAGCCTGTGGGGCCACCCGGAATCCGAGGCGGCGATTTACCTCGACCCATACTTCGAGCTGCTGCCTGACTCGCTGTTCGTCGCCGTCATCGACGGAAGCATGGCCGGGTACCTGACGGGCTGCCCAGACGGCTCGCTCCTGCCGAGCGAGAACGAGCGCATGTCGCGCGCCATCAGTCGCCACCGCCTCGTCGTGCGACCGGGGCCGGCGAGGTTCTTCGGCCGCGCCATGCTCGACTCCATGAGGGCGGCGATCCGGCGGGAACCGACCGCGGGCGAACTCGACGACCCGCGCTGGCCCGCGCATCTGCACATCAACGTGGAGCTGCGAGCCAGGGGAACCGGCGCGGCCGACGCGCTGATGACAGCGTGGCTCGACCGGCTGCGCGAACTCGGCTCCCCCGGCTGTCATCTACAGACCGCCAGCGAAAACACCCGCGCGGTACGGTTCTTCACGCGAATGGGCTTCGTCCCGCACGGCCCCACGCCGGCGATTCCCGGCCTCCGCCACGCCGGCAAGCGTGTCCACCAGCAGACGATGGTGTGGGCACCGTAACGCAGCACGTTACCACCGCCGCGCCTTATCCACTGTGGGGGTCACGTCGGCTGGCTTCGCCTAAAATGATTCGAAACGTCGGAGTATCTCCTCGTTACCAGGAACCCGATTACTGATCCCTAGCGAAACCGTAGAACTGTCAAAGATATCCGCATAAACCAAGCAGTTGTCGAAATTCTCATCACGTAAATCGCGCTGATTGAAATCTTCGCCGTTTGCCGCAGCGACCACCACGAGATCAATGGACTGCCCGATGACGCAGGACAAATCAACTAATTCCGCGAATGTCATCTCCAAACCCAGTTTCATTCCGGCAATCTCATTGCCAAGTTGCTGAAGCGGCACACCTCGAAAAGGCTCTCCGACAGCATCCATCCACAGAACTCGCCACACCCAACGGTTACCAGATAACAATGGAACCAAGGTCCGAAGATCAATTATTTCGGAGTTCGCCGTTAATATGCTTCTCTCGACTACGCGCATCATGGATCCTCCAACGTTTCAGACCTGCCTCCCGTTCATCCTCGCCACAGTCACAATCATCGCACCTTGGCGCTGAGACGAACGACAACAACACCCCTCCCCCGGCCAGGCACCCAGTCCTGACCACCCCCTCAGCAGCCGCCACCCCACGTATTGTCTTGCCGTTGATTGTCTGTGTCTTGACAGACTCGCGTGCGGCTGTCATCGTTTGCGTCGCGTCGACCAATGCAGGCAGTCGTTGAGCTCGCTCCAAGTGCCAAAGGAGGCATCCGATCGAGACACGTCAACCAAGGCATGAACACGCTTGGCCGACCCGACCGACGGGACAGCGATTGGTAGTCCCCGTCGGGTAGCGAGCCCTGTCCGAGTTCTGGGCCACCGCAGAATCTCACGGACCTCCGGCGTCAAACATCGTGACGCGAAGTCCTTGTGTCGCCGAAAGACCTTTGCCAGGCAGTGCGCTTCCGCGCGTCGTCGACTCTGTAATCAGAGGACGCCTGGTCCCGATAAGAAAGATCGAAGGATGACCGAGACCACCATCGCAACTGACCACAATGTACCGAAATCCCAACGCGTCCGTGTCGTCAGCTCGACGTTCATCGGCACGGTCACCGAGTGGTTCGACTTCTACATCTACGGGATCGCGGCCGCGCTGTACTTTCCGGCGATCTTCTTCGAGAACATGTCCCCGGCGATGGCGACCGTCTCGTCCTTCGGAACCCTCGCCGGCGGCTTCCTGGCTCGGCCGCTCGGCGGCATCATCGGCGGGCATTTCGGCGACAAGTACGGCCGGAAAAAGGTACTCATCGTCAGCATGATGGCCATGGGCATCGCCACCGCTCTGGTCGGCGTCATTCCGCCGTACTCGGCTATCGGCTTCTGGGCACCGCTCGCACTCATCACCATCCGGCTCATCCAGGGCCTGGGAGCAGGCGCGGAGTGGGGCGGCGGGATGTTGATGCTCGTCGAGAGCTTCGGAAAGCGCAGAAGGGGACTCTGGGGAAGCGTCGGCGTGATGGGGGTATCCGCGGGCGGGGTCCTCGCGACCCTGGTCTTCGCGCTCGTGTCGCGCGCCCCGGAAGCACAACAGGAATGGTTGTGGCGCGTCCCGTTCATCGCGTCGATCCTGCTGGTCGCTGTTGGACTCTGGATTCGGGTGGGTGTCTCGGAAACCCCGGCGTTCAAGGCTGCCATGAAGTCCTCCGCCGAAAAGCGGCGGACGGCGCTGCCGGTGATCGACGTGCTGAAGTTCCATCGCAAGAACGTCCTGCTCGCCGTCTTCCTCGGCGCCTCGCACACGGTCGCCTATCAGATCTTCGTCACGTTCACCAACGGATACGCCAAACTGGTCGACGTACCCGTCGACACCCTGCTCGACTACGAGTTCGTCATGGGGGTGCTGGGGTTCATCCTCGTACCGATCTTCGGCTTTCTTTCGGACTACATCGGGCGACGTCCGCTGATTGTCATCGGCTGTACCTGGATCGTTCCCTGCTTGTTCTTTCTCTATCACTTCATGCAGGAAAAGAACATGTCCATGGTGTTCCTGTTCCTGATCCTCGCCATGGCCGGCCACTCGATGATCTACGGACCGTTCAGCGCATTTCTCGCGGAACTGTTCAGCACCCGTACCCGGTACACCGGCGCATCGATGGGGTACCAGATCGGTGGCGCCATCAGTGGACTGGCTCCGCTCGTCGCGACTGCCATCCTGGCCGGAGATCCGGGCCGGGTCACCTACATACCGCTGATCGTCCTCGGAACGAGTGTGCTCGGCATCGTCGCCGCGTTCATGGCACCGGAAGGCAAGGGCAAGGAACTACCGGCGTGAGCGTTCGCCCTGACTCCGCAACACGTTGAGAAGAAAGGAACTCACGTTATGGCGACACCCGCGACGGTGGCGGTCCTCCCGCACGGAAAGCGTCTGTTGGAGCTGCGGAACGTGACTCTCGAGCCGGGGCCGTTCGAAGTGGTGGTCAGGCAGACCGCCGCGGGCGTGTGCCACAGCCAGCTGGACCAGATCGACAACCCGACACGGTTCGGCGCGCCGGCGAAGTCCCAGCCCGTGGTGATGGGACACGAGTCGGTGGGAACCATTGTGGACATCGGCACCGAGGTCCACGAGTTCGCAATCGGTGACGAGGTCCTGGTGACGTGGGTTCCCCGTACCCGACGCCTCGACCGTCTCCCCCAACCGTCCACAGTGGCCCTGGACAACGGTGAATGCGCGGTGACGCACAACGTGTTCGCCTGGGGCACGCACACGGTCGTCGACGAGTTGTTCGTGTGCCCGGCGCCGGAGGGCACACCGCGCGACGTCGGAGCAATCGTCGGCTGTGCCGTGATGACAGGCGCGGGGGCGGTACTGAACACGGCGGCGGTGGAGCCCGGGCACAGCGTGGTCGTCTGGGGTGCCGGTGGTGTCGGGCTGTCGGCGGTCGCCGCCGCGCGCATCGCCGGTGCCGCGCCGGTGATCGCCGTCGACGTCGCCGACGAGAAGCTCGACCAGGCGAGGCTTTTCGGCGCGCACGACACCGTCAACGTGGTACGGGAAGACCCCGTCGAGAAGATCCACCAGCTCACGAGGACCGCGACCGGTTCCGGGGCGGACTACGTGCTCGACTGCATCGCGAAGCCGGACACCGTGCGCGACAGCCTGGCCGCCGTCCGGGCCGCTCACCTGGCCAAACGGCCGGGCGGCACCGTGATCCTGGTCGGCGTGCCGACGGAACCGTTGCAATTCGACGGCCTCGACCTGGTCGCCAAGGAGAAGCGGCTGATCGGATGCCGCGCGGGCGACTCCGTTCCCGAGGAGGACTTCAGCCGCCTCGTGCGATGGCACCGCAGTGGCCAGCTCGACCTGTCCAAGCTGGTCAGCAGGCGATACCGGCTCGAGCAGATCAACGAGGCGGTCGACGACCTCCGGCGTGGGCGGGTGGTCGGGCGGGCTATTCTCGAACTGTGAACCGTTTGTATACATAACTGGTCTGCGTATACTCGCACCAGAAAGGCATGCAATACGAGTAGAAGGGCGCACCCCGTGGCAACCAAGCCCAGCTTCCATCTCGCCATCCCCGTGGACGACCTGACCAAGGCCAGGCAGTTCTACGGGGACGTCCTCGGCCTGGACGAGGGGCGCTCCGCGGACAAGTGGATCGACTGGAACTTCTACGGGCACCAGGTCGTGACCCACGTGGCACCGCGCGCGGCCGGCGGTCCCGAAGCGCACAACCCGGTCGACGGTCACGACGTACCGGTCCCCCACTTCGGTGTGGTGCTGACCGTCCCCGACTTCCACGCGCTCGCGGACAAGGTGCGCGCCGCGGACATTGCTTTCGTGATCGAGCCCTACGTGCGGTTCGCCGGTGAGCCCGGCGAACAATGGACGATGTTCTTCCTGGACCCCGCGGGCAACGCCATAGAGATCAAGGCCTTCCAGGACGAAGCGCAGCTCTTCGCCAAGTAGCGCAAGGGAAAGCACGAGGAGGCCGCTGTGGGCACCAAGGTCGACCACGTCTATCGCGCACTCCGCGACGACATCCTCGGCGGACGTGCCGAACAGGGTGCCGCACTGGACGAGGCCGCACTGGCCGGGTCCTTCGGTGTGTCCCGGACCCCGGTGCGGGAAGCCCTGCGACTGCTGCAGAGCGAGGGGCTGCTGGTCTCCGGGCCCCGGCGGCAGTTGTTCGTGGTGGACCTCTCCGACCGGCATCGCCGAGAGGTGGCGATCCTGCGCGAAGCACTTGAGGGAAGCGCCGCCGTGGAAGCCTGTTCCCAGTGGCTACCGGAAGATCTGGACAACCTGCGACTCGCGGTGCTGAAGCAGCGCCGCGCTGCCAAGGCCGAGGACACCGAGGTCTTTCTCAACCTGGACGAGGAGTTCCATCGCGAGCTCGCCGCGGTGGCCCGGATGCCGACACTGTCGACGTTGCTGGGCCACCTCGGCGCGTTCGTCCGGCTCGCACGGATCGGCGTTCCCACCGGAACCGAGCACATGCTCGGCCTCACCGACGAACACGATCACCTCATCGACCTGCTCGAAGCACGCGACGCCGACGGCCTGAAAACGGCGCTGAGCAAGCACATCCATGACACCGGTCCGCGGTCGGAGTCCACATTGACCAGGTCGTGACTGTCGGCCGCTGCACGCATTTCACACGTTCTTTGCTTACGGCGCCTTTCGCCCGGTTCTGTTCCCATGGGTGCGTATTGGGACGAACGACAGCGGAAGGGGACGAACCATGCGGATCAGGACGCTGGCTGTTCTTGCGGGCCCCGGCGGCGGTGCGACGCCGGCGCCGGAGGACGGGCTGTGACCGCCGAGACCAACGAGCTGGAACAAACGCTGTTCGAGGTCAAGCGCATGATCGTCGGGCAGGACCGGCTGGTCGAACGGCTCGTCATCGCCCTGCTCGCCGACGGGCACTGCCTGCTCGAAGGGATGCCGGGTGTGGCGAAGACGCTGGCCGCGCAGACGCTGGCGACGGCGGCAGGCGGCAGCTTCGCACGCATCCAGTTCACGCCGGACCTGGTGCCCTCCGACATCGTGGGAACGAGGATCTACCGGGCCTCCAGCGAGACCTTCGACGTCGAGCTCGGCCCGGTGATGGCCAACGTGGTCGTCGCCGACGAGATCAACAGGGCGCCGGCGCGCGTGCAGTCGGCTCTGCTGGAGGCGATGGCCGACCGGCAGGTCTCCATCGGCGATCGCTCGTTTCCCGTGCCGGAGCCCTTCCTTGTGCTCGCCACGCAGAACCCGGTGGAATCGGAGGGCGTGTACGCACTGCCGGAAGCGCAGCGCGACCGGTTCCTCATGAAGGTGTTCGTCGACTACCCGAGCGAGTCCGACGAACTCGGCATCCTCTACCGGATGGGCGTGCGGCGCCCGGCCGCCCGGCGGGTGCTCGACCCGCAGCGACTGCTCGCCCTGCAGGAGCGGGCGAAGGACGTCTACGTGCACCACGCGATCGCCGAGTACGTGGTGCGGCTCGTGCTCACCACCCGCAAACCCGAGCAGGCAGGGCTGGCCGACGTGGCCGGGCAGGTGGCGTTCGGCGCGAGCCCGCGCGGCACCCTCGGGCTGGTCGCCGCCGCGCGGGCGCTCGCGCTGCTGCGTGGGCGCGACTACGTGTTGCCCGGTGACGTCCACGAGCTGGCGGTGGACGTGCTGGCCCACCGGCTCGTGCTGTCGTTCGACGCGCTGGCCGACGGTGTACGGGCCGAGGACGTGGTGCGCAGGATCGTCACCGCGGTGCCCGTGCCGCAGGTCGCCCCTGCGCAGGCGGAGGTGGCGTGAGTACCGTCGCCGGGCTGGTGCCCGGCCACCGGCTGCGGCGCCTCGAGCTGACCATCACGCGCAGGCTCGCCGGCCTGTTGCGCGGCGAGTACGCGGGGCTCCTGCCTGGCGCGGGTACCGAACCGGCGGGCAGCAGGGAGTACCGCCCCGGCGAGGACGAGGTGCGCAGGATCGACTGGGCGGTCACGGCCCGCACCGGCACCGCGCATGTGCGGGACACGATCGCCGAGCGGGAGCTGGCGGTCCACGTCCTCGTCGACGGCAGCGCCAGCATGGACTTCGGCACGGTGGAACTGGAGAAGCGGGAGCTGGCCGTGGCCGCGGTCGCGGCCGTCGGGCTCATCACCGCGGGACCCGGTAACCGGATCGGCGCCGACCTGCTCGGTCCGTACGGCATCCGGCGCTTCCCGGCCAGGGGCGGCCGTGTCCATCTGCTGTGGCTGCTGCACACGATGCTCGCGGCACCGCGGGCCGCCGACGGCAGCGGAACCACTCCCCTCGCCCCTGCTCTGCACGGGCTGCATCGCGGACTGCGCAGGCGCGGGCTCGTCGTCGTGGTCTCCGACTTCCTCGACGACGGCGACTGGGCGACGCCCTTGCGCAGGCTCGCCGCGCGGCATCAGGTGATCGGTGTGGAGATCACCGACCCGCGGGAGCTGGAACTGCCCGACGTCGGGCTGCTCACCGTGCTCGACCCGGAAACGGGGCGGCGCCGCGAGATCGCGACGGGCAGTCGCGCGGTGCGGGAACGGTTCGCCGCGGCGGCCGCCGAGCAGCGCCGCACCGTGCGCGACCGGCTGCGCGGTGCGGGAGTGGCGCACGTGGCGCTGCGTACCGACCGGGACTGGGTCGCCGATCTGGCCAGGCACGTCCACCGGCAACGGCGACTCGCCAACGCACACCGGAGACGGGCATGAGCTTCCTCGCTCCCGGCCGGTTGTGGCTGCTGCTGGGTGTCGCCGCCCTGCTGGGGGCCTACCTGCTGCTGCAACGGCGGCGCAGCCGCTACGCGATGCGGTTCACGAACCTGCCGTTGCTGGAACGGGTCGCCGCGGCGACGCCAGGCTGGCGCAGGCACGTTCCCGCTGGGCTGTTCCTGTCCATGCTCGCGCTGCTCGTCGTCGGCTTCGCACAGCCGACCGACGAGGTCCAGGTGCCGCGAGAGCGCGCGACGGTGCTCGTGGCCGTCGACGTGTCGCTGTCGATGCACGCCACCGACGTCCAGCCGGACCGGCTCGCCGCGGCCCGCGCGGCCGCCGCCGAGTTCGTCGGCTCGCTGCCCCGCGAGTTCAACATCGGGCTGATCGCGTTCGCGGGCAACGCCACCGTCGTGGTGCCGCCCGTGACCGACCGGGACGCGTTGCGCGCCGGGCTGGACCGGCTCGACATCGACAGCACGGGTCTGGCCGGAACCGCGATCGGCGAGGCGATCGCGGCCTCGCTGGAGGCGGTGCGGACCCTGGACGCGCAGGCCGCCGCCGAGCCGCCACCCGCCCGGATCGTGCTGCTCTCCGATGGCGCCAACACGGCAGGGCGCGCACCCGACACGATGGCCGCGGAAGCGGCCGCCGCAGAGATTCCGGTGGACACGATCTCGGTCGGCACCGAGGACGGCGAGGTCGCCATCGGCGGCCAGTGGCAGGGCGTTCCCGTCAACGGCGAGACGCTGCGCGCCGTCGCCGAGCTCACCGGTGGCGCCTACCACGAGGCGGGCACCGCCACGGAGCTGCGCGACGTGTACGCCGACATCGGCAGCTCGGTCGGCTACCGCTCCGAGCAGCGCGACGTGTCCAGCCGGTTCATCGGCTTCGGGCTCGTGCTCGCCCTCGCCACGGCAGGCAGCTCGATGCTCTGGTTCTCCCGGATCCCGTAGAGCGCGTCTGAGGATTGTCCTCCGTGCGAGCGGTGATCCAGATGGATGCATCGCAAGGCGGAGGAGGGAGGCATGACGGAGTCATGGTGACCGACGACAACGCAGCGAGGCGCCATCTGGGCACCGCGCAGCCGGTACGCGATAGTCCTCAGACGCGCTCATAGGAGGCTTGATGACCACGCACCCCACGGGACTCGGCCGGCCCAGCGGGCCGGGGTTCCTGCCCACACCGGCCCCGCCTCCACCGGCCGACGACTCCCCTGACTATCCGTTCGTCCCTCCCCCGCCCGGCGGCGGCCGGCAGCGGCGGTGGCCCCGGCTCCTCGGCGCCGGGCTGCTGGTCGTCGCCGTCTCGGCGGGCACCGGTGCGGTCGCGGGGCGGGCGGCCGCCCCGGACGGCGAGCCCGTCAGCTTCCCGCGCGCCGCGCTCGATCCCGGCAGCGGCGAGGGCCTGGTCGGTATCGCCGAGCAGATCAGGACCGGGGTGGTGTCCATTGCCGCGCCCGGCAGGGGCGGTGTCGCCGGCGGATCGGGGTTCGTGCTCGACGACCGCGCGCACATTCTCACCAACGACCACATCGTGTCCGGCGCCAGGTCGGTCACGGTGACCGGCTCCGACGGCAGCAGGCGGCGCGCGGAGGTCGTCGGCCGCGACCCGCGCAACGACATCGCCGTCCTGCGCGTGGATCCGAGCGGCGCGCTGACGCCGCTGCCGCTGGGCCGGTCCGGCAACGTCCGGGTCGGCGAACAGGTGCTCGCCGCAGGCTCGCCGCTGGGCCTTTCCGGAACGGTCACCTCCGGCATCGTGAGTGCCGTCGAGCGACAGGTCCGTCTCGGCGGGAGCACACAGACCGCCGTGCAGACCGACGCCTCCATCAACCCCGGCAACTCGGGTGGACCACTGGTCAATGCGCGCGGCGAGGTGATCGGGGTCAACACCGCGATCGCCACGTACGAGGGCGGCGGCTCGATCGGCATCGGGTTCGCGATCCCGGTCGACCGCGCCGCCGACGTGGCAGAGCGCCTCATCGCCGGCGGGTGATTGGGATGCGGCTACTGCTGGTGGAAGACGAAGAGGATCTGGCCGAAGCCGTCCAGTTAGGACTGCAGCGGGCGGGGTACGCGGTGGACCACGCGGCGACAGTGGCGGCGGCAGGTGAGCGGCTCGCGGTGAACGCCTACGACCTGCTGCTGCTGGACCTCGCGCTGCCGGACGGTGACGGTTTCACGCTGTGCCGGGCAATCCGCAGCGGTAACGTCGCTGTCGCCGGCGGCACGGACCTGCGTGTGCTCATGCTGACGGCACGCGGGGCGCTGCCCGACCGGGTCCGTGGTCTCGACGACGGCGCCGATGACTACGTGGTGAAGCCGTTCGCGCTGGACGAGCTGCTGGCGCGGGTGCGCGCGCTGCTGCGCAGGGAGACCAGCGGCGCGACGGCGGTGCTGCGGGTCGGCGAGCTGACGCTCGATACCGCACGGCACCGGGCGTGGCGCGGCGAACGGGCGCTGCCGTTGTCCCCCAAGGAGTTCGGCGTGCTTGAGTACCTGATGACCAGGCCAGGGCACGTCGTGTCGACCGAGGAGCTGCTGGAGCATGTGTGGGACGAGAACGTCGACCCGTTCACCCACACCGTGCGCGTGACCATGGGCACCCTGCGCCGCAAGATCGGCAACGGTGACGAGCACGCGATCATCCAGACCGTCGTCGGCCGGGGATACCGGTTACGGGAGGAGTGAGGCGCATGCGCCTTCCGTCGTTCATGCACTCGATCCGGTTCCGGCTGACCGTGCTGTACTCGACACTGCTGTTCGTGCTCGCCGGGGCAGGGCTCGCGGCGACCTACGTGGCGGTGGAGCGCAGCACCAACCCCAAGCCGGTCACCGAGCGGTACGAGGCGGAACTGGTCAAGCGCAAGGCCGATGGCAGCGAGGTGCTGGTCGGCACGATGGAGGTCGCGGCTATCGAGCAGATCGAGTCGGAGGTGAACCTGCGCACGCTGGAGGCCATGCGCAGCTACTCGGCGGCCGCGGTCGGCGGATTGTTCGTCCTCAGCCTCGGTATCGGCTGGGTGCTGTCCGGCCGCGCCCTGCGCCCGGCGCGCTCGATCGCGCATGCCGCAAGGGAAATCCAGGCAACCGACCTGTCCCGCCGGATCCGGCTCGACGGCGCGAAGGACGAACTGCGGGAGCTGTCCGACACCATCGACTCGATGCTGGACCGGCTCGACAAGGCGTTCGGCGCGCAGCGGCAGCTGATCGACGACGCCTCGCACGAGCTGCGCAGCCCGCTCGCGATCATCCGCGCGCATCTGGACGCTTCGCTGAAGTCGCCGCAAGCCACCGACGACGAGCGGGCGAGGGCGGTGGTGGTGATCGACAGGGCGACGGACCGGATGTCGCGGCTGGTCGAGGATCTGCTCGCGACCGCACGTCGGGACACAGAGTCACTCGCCGACACCGACGTCGACCTCGCGACCGTGGCACGCGAAGCCGGTGAGGACTTGGCGGTGCTGGCGAGTGAGCGCGGGCTGCGGCTGACCTTCGCGCTGCGCGGCGGGCTGACGGTGATCGGCGACCACGACGCGCTGCGCCGTGCGGTGGGCAACCTGCTGTCCAATGCGGTGCGGCTCTCGGGTCCGGGCACCGACATCACGATCGGCTGCGGACGCTCGGGTACCTGGCTCTGGCTGGCCGTGGCCGACGCTGGGCCCGGCATCGCCGAAGCCGACCGGCCACGGGTCTTCGACCGGTTCTGGCGCGGCGAGCCGAGTGGCGTACGTGAGCAGGACCGGCACAGTGGCCTGGGGCTGGCGATCGTGCGGCAGATTGTAGAGTCGCACAACGGCAAGGTGGCCCTGTTCTCCGAGCTGGGTACGGGCAGCACGTTCGTGCTCTGGTTCCCCGCGCGCCACAGTGGACAGAACGGAACGCCGCCCGACCTCAATCCTCTGCTGTGACCGCATTGGCTCCCCGCCGGGATCTCTAGCCGGGGGCCGGTGTCAGCACCACGTCCACGAGACGCCGGGGCCGCAGGAACACCGGGCCGATCAGCCCGGACTCGAGCGCCTGGCCGCGTGCGTTGGCGCCGGTGTTGGTCACCCGGATCCGGACCACGTTGTGGCCGGCACGCAGAGCCTGCGTCACATCGGCCCGGTAGGGCGACCACAGCCGGGACCCGGCTTCCACGCCGTTGATGACGATCTCGGCCACCTCGTGCACCTCGCCGAGATCGAGATCCCAGCCCCTTCCTGCCAAGTCCTCCGGATCGAGCGCGATCTCCTTCTCATACCTGGCCGATCCCGAGTGATTGCTGTCCACTTCGGTCCAGGAACCCAGCGGGCGCGCCGTCACCGGCGCTCCTGCGCGGTCGAAGCCGAACGTCCATTCTCCGTCGAGCGGAATCGGGTCGAGCGGGTCGCTCACCTCCACGCTCCCCCGGTACCGGCGGCGGCCGTCCGTCGCGATGACGGTGACAGGGCCGGGTGCGTCTACTCGCACCGTCGCGACCACCTGGCGGCCCTCGGTCCGCACCCGTTCCACCGGCGCCGAGGCCGACACCGCATGCACCGGTTCCCGGGCCGCGCGCAAGACGACCAGCTGCGTGGCCTTCGGTTCAATGCGCAGCGACACGGCGGTGCCGCCCTCACGCCGCCCTGGAAACGCCGCTGACCGCCACACCCCGGCCGGCGCCACGGCGCCGGTGTCCGGGTCCCAGATCTCCGGAACACCCGTCCCGGGCAACGTGGCCGTGACCTCGACGGCCTCCGAACGTTCGTTCATCAGGACGAACGCATCGTCGCCGCCGCGCTCCAGTCGAAGTACCCGCACGTCGGCCATCCGCGGAGTCAGCATCGCCGCAGCGCCTCCCGCCGTCACGACCGCGGCGGCGGCAGCCGCCGGATCGGGCGCCCGATGCGCGGACCCCCGGCCGCCGAACAGCTCGGCAAGCGCGCGACGAAGACCGGCGTGATCACCACCGGCCTCCTGGGTCGGCAACTCGCCGATGGCCACCAACGTGCCACCTCCACGGACGAACCGGCTCAGCGTCTCGACCGCACCGAGCGCCAGGATGGGAGTCTGCGGCAGCACCACGATCCGGTATGCCTGTCGCCCCACCACCAGCCTCGGTCCGCTCGGCCTGGCCGAGGCCACCAGTGCCGGGTCCGCGTCGAGCGCACCTTCGTCGAGGAAGTCGAAATCGACCTGAACGTCTTCGAGAGAATGCGCGGCGCCCCGGAAAGCGTCGTCGATCTCGGCGATCACCTCGGTGTCCTGATAGGTCTCGGCAGCCCGCTGCGGTTGGACGAGCACGGTGCGGGCCTTGGCGGTCGCCCGGCATGCCTCCATGAGCCGCCCAATCCACTCGTTCAGCGGCGCTGAGACCTCCCACCACGGGTTCACCGGCTGGAATGGCGGTGGATACACGATTTGCTTCTCGTCGGTGAAGCTCGCGTGCAGCAACGTGTGGTTCGCCCCGCGCACCGCGAACGCGCCGACCACCTCACGGGTCAGCGCCGGGGTGACCTGCCACCCCGTACCGCCCATCGCCTCCAGATACACCCGCTCGAGTCCGAGCTGGTGTGCCGTGCTCGCCGGCCATCGGGGCAGTGTGCGGTGGTACCCGCGCTGGTAATGGTCGAAGATCAGGTCGGTCCCCGGCACCTGCGACCACTGGTTGGTCGTGTTCAGGTTGCCGGCGCTGCGCACCTGCTCACCCGGGCCGTACTCGTCCCACAGCGGGTTGGAGATGAACTTCAGCCCTCGCTGGGCCACCCATTCGCCCTGGCGGCGGTGGTATGCGGCGGCGAAGCGGTCGGACACCGCGCGCCAGAATACTCCCCGCAGCCGCAGCCCGTCCGCTCCGAGGTCCTCGTGTACCGCGGTGAGCGCGATTCCCGGCCGTGTCCGGAGCCGGTCCAGTTCGTCGTCGAGCGACGGCGACCATGGCACGGTGTTGAAGTGAGCTCTGGCCGAGGCGATGAACGGCTCGTCATCGGCGAAACCGCGCAGCACACTGCCGACGGCCCACGGAAACCGGCGAAGGTACTCACCCGGCACGATGTCGAGGAACTGGCGGACCGCCTCGTCGTCGAGCAGATCCAGATAGTTGCGCCCGAAGCCTCCGCCCTGGGCCAGCTCGCGGAGCGGAAACAGGTCCACTCGCCACTGTCCATCAGGGACGGTCCACATGCCACCGGCGCGGGCGATCTCGGTCAGGTCCACCAGGGAGGCGAGGTCGGACGAGCCTTGCGGCCGGGCCGCAGCGGCGATCAGCGGCGATGGTTCAGCGAGGTCGAATCCGTCCAGCGCCGCGTCAGTGCCGAACTCCTCGGCGTAGAGCACGGCGCCGTCGGCGCCATGCACGGTCAGGCTGTCCCAGGACGAGCGCTGGGACGCCGTGCCGCGCACACCGACCCTTCCCGCGACGAAGACGCCGTCCTCGATCGGCGGCAGCGCTACCTCGTCCACCGACACGTCGATGCGTGGGCCACGGACCGAGACCGTCAGCAGATGGTCGGCCGCCGGGTCGAACCCGTCGACCGGCCGGCCCTTGCGCAGCAGGCTGAACCCGCCGCCCTGCTGCCGCCACACGTCCACTTCGCCGTTGCTGAGCAGGTCGACGAGCAGGCCGTTGGCCGCGTCGGGGCTGCGCACCATCAACCCCGCGGTCGCCCGTTCCACCCGAACCTTCGCCCGCACGTCGTAGTCACGCCACTCGGCACCCGCACGAAGCAGGCGGATGCCGTCGAAGGCAGCCGCATCCACGATTAGCCGTCCCTGCGACACCGAGAGTGCGCGTGCTGCCAACCTCACCGAGCTGCCGCCCACGACCTCGAGGTGCTGATGGCCGACGCCCTTCACACCCAGCTCCGGCCGCGGCGGGTAGACCCGGTCGCCGACGCGTCCGCCGGCAACGACGAATCCACCGGCCCGGCCGCTGGGAAAGTGGCTGTCGTTGAACAACCACACGTGCATGCCCTCGCGCTGGGCCTCGCGCAGGGTGAACTCGATGAGTGTGAACCAGCCTTCGCTGAAGAACTCCGGCCGCAGCGCCGCCGTTTCGAAGGGGAACACCAGCACCTCGTGCACGCCCTTGTCGCGCATGTCGGCAAGCTGGGTGCGGATCAGCTCCTCCGTCACCGTGCCGTTCCAGAACCACAGCACAGTGGGTCTGCTGTCCGGGCGCGGTTCGGCGAACCAGTCGGCCACGAACCCCTCGGGCCGCGCCGGTGTCGCACCGGCCGTCCCAGGCCCGGCAGCGACCGACACCCCCGCGGCAAGCGCGGCGGCGCCTACGAGGGCGAGCACACTCCGCCGGGAGAGTCCGAGATCCCCGCCTGTCGTCACGATGTGGATCCCACCGTGGTCACTGTTGCCGTTCATCGTTCCTCCGGGAAGTGGTTGAGCGCAGAGCGCGGCGCTGCGCACCGCTTGAAACGATTTAAGCCGCCCGCGTGCTTATCCGCAGATCATTCAGGGGCGAACGGGGTGGCGTGCCGTCGGTGTCTAGCCGTCCGAAACGGTGTCGGCCGCGCCTGGACCGGTCTGGCGTTCTCCCTGATACGCGCGGAACGTGTACTGCCCGGAGCCGACCTCGACCCGCACGACACCGTCCACTTCGGAGATACGGCCGATGCCGTCGGCCCGCTCGAGCGACAGGCCGCGTTCGGTGACGGCGTGTCGATCGCGTGCGGGGATGTGGACCGTCGCCGTGGATCCGACGGGAATGGTGACGTTGAGGGTGAGTGTGTTGCCGGTACGTCGCCAGTCGCTGCCGACCACCCCGTACGGCGTCCGCGTCGTCGCCTTGGCCCAGCGAAGCTGTTCGGTGACCGCGGGCGCGATCGTGATGTCGCGGTACCCGGTCTGCTCGGACGCCTGAATACCGGCGACGTGCTGGTAGAACCAGTCGTCGACGGTGCCGAGGAAGTAGTGCCCGCGCGAGCGCGCCTCCAGTGCCCAGTGTTCCCACATCGACGTGGCGCCGTTGTCGATCATGTAGCCCCAGCTCGGATACGCCGTCTGCACGGCGAGTTCGTAGGCCACATCGGGGTAACCGTAGTCCGTCAGCACCGGCAGCAGGTACTTCGTGCCGAGCACGCCGGTGTTGAGCGTCGTGCCCTTGGCACGGACGTCGGTCACGATGCTCGCGGCGACCCGGTCCGCGGTCTCCTCGTCCGGCGCCAGGCCGAATGCGAGTGCGAGCACGTTGTGCGTCTGCCGGTAGCCTCTGTCACCGTCGCCGCGGTAGTACCCCGCGGTGTGGTCGAGGAAAGCGTTGTTGAACGCCTCCTTGACCACGGCAGCCTGTTCGGCGAACCGGGCCGCGTCCGCATCCTTGCCGAGGAAGTCGGCGCTGCGCCGCATCGAGGTGAGCATCGCGTACAGGTAAGCGGTACCCGAGACACGCAGATCCTCGGGAGCGTTGCCGCCGGCCGGGCTCGCCTCAGGGCTCACCCAGTCGCCGAGCCGCGAATCGGGCACGATCCCCGCGGCGGACCGGGTGAACTCCAGCTCCACATAGGACTTCATGCCGTCGTAGTTCTCGCGCAACACCCGGCTGTCCCCGCCGTACTGGTACAGCCACCACGGGATCATCACGTACGCGGAGTGCCACGGCGGCGCCACGCCCCACCGGCCCCAATCGCCGGAACTCGGGGCGATCACCATCGGCCTGCCCTCGACGTCGCGGGTCTCGTGCACATCGCGCATCCACTTCGCGAAAAGCTCGCTCACATCAAGGTTCGTCAGGAACATCTCGGTACCCACGGCGGCATCGCCGGTCCAGCCGTTCTTCTCGAACATCGGCGTATCGGTGGGAATCCCGTGGATGTTGTTCTTCAATGTGTCCACCACCGCACGATGGGTACGGTTCATGATGTCACTGGAACTCTCGAACGAGCCGATCTCCGCGGCGTCGGTGTGCACAACTCTGGCAGTGAACGCGCGCAGCGGAGGTCGCCGATCCCCCGGCCACTCAGTGACCTCGATGTACTGGAATCCCTTGTAGGAGAACCGGGACTCCCACGATTCGCCCCCGGCCACACCGGCCAGGATGAACCGGTCGGTCTGGAAACCTGCCTGGAACCCGCCGTTGTTGCTCGTGTCCACCCGGCCGTCGGCCGTGAGCTTCTCGCCGTAACTCGCGCGAATCGTCGTCCCGGCGGGTCCGGTCGCGGTGAACCGCACCCAACCGGCGATCACGCGGGGGAACTTCACCACATAGGTTCCGGGGACGGGCTCGGTCATTTCTATGGCGGGCAGAGACTCGGTGACACGAATGGGCTGCTGGCGCTGATTGACCAGGACACCACGAGGCCCTGGCACCACGCTCGCCTTCGCCCATGAGCTGTCATCGAAACGCACGGTGTCATAGCCCTGCTGGGCAAGTCGCGCGTCGTACGTCTCACCCGCGTAGAGATCGTCGGACACCGTCGGACCGTCGTCTATCCGCCAGGAGTCGTCGGTCACGAGCCGCTCGACGCGGCCGTTGGCGTACTCGATGTGCAGCAGCGCACGCACGACCGGATCGTCGTGCCACGGCGGCGATTCCCAACGCCACACGTTGCCACCGGTCATGCCGTAGAAGCCACGTCCCAGTTCCATCCCCAGTGCGTTCGTTCCCGGCCGCAACGCCCGCGTGAGGTCGAGGGCGGTGTACTGGACGGTGTCGTCGTAGTCGGTGAACCCGGGAGACAGCACCTCGTCGCTGGCCGGTTTGCCGTTGAGTGAGACATTCGCATAACCGCCCGCGGCGACGTAGAGGGTGGCGTCCTTGACCCGTGAGTCCACTTCGAACACACGCCGCAGCAGCGGCGCGGGACGCGGCTCCCGCGTCGGACGCCGAACCCCTTGCCCCCACGGACCGCTGCCGTACTGTGCCAGCGCCGTGGCCTCCGCCCAGGCGGAGTCGTCGAACGCCGGCTGTGCGAACTCGGCGGGAACGGTCATCGCCGCCTTCCAGTCGGCTCCGGTGGTGAACGTCGAGGTCGTTCCGTCCACATAGGTCATACGTACCACCGCGATCAGACCGGCCGGGCTGCCGGCGTCGTTGGTCGACCGCACCGCGAACACGTTGCGAGCAGGCTCCAGCTCGACCTCGTGGTAACGCGACTGCTGCCAGCCGTTGTTCACGGCGTCGGTCTCCCCGGCCTTCGTGCCGTTGACCCAGAGCTGATACGAGTCATCGGCGGTAATCAGGATCTCCGCTGTGGCCGCGGTTTTCCCGTCCGGGCTGACCCGGGTGGTCCGGAACGCGCGCTCCCCTGCCGGCGCGCCCGACGTCGTCGCGTCCGACGTCCAGATCCACGACGCACCGGCAAAGGTCAGATCCGTAAGCTCGTCCGGCAGTCGCTCGTTGCCGATCCACCTGCTGCCGGCCCAGTCCTGCTCCTCGTACAACCCGGTCCGGAACGTGGAACTCGCCGCACTCGAACCGTGCGTCGTCACCACGTCCACCCGCCAGGTGTAGTCGGTGATTGCTTCCAGCGCCGGACCTTCATAGTCCACATTGGCCGACTCGCTGGACCTGACGACGCCGCTGTCCCACACCTGCCGGCCGGCGTCGGTGACCCGGAGCCGGTACGACACCTGCTCGACTCCTCGTCCACCCGACTCGATGGTCCACGAGAACCGCGGTCGCTCGACGTCGATGCCGATCGGCTGGGCCTTCTTCTCGACAAGGAGGCTGCCCAACCGGACTCCCCTCGCACCGGGATCCTCGGCCACCGCGGGCGAGCCGGTCGCCAGCAGAACCAACGACAAGACGGCGGCCAACCCGGCCCGCCTGGTTCGATGGGCATGGGTTCGGACCGGCAGCGCTGCCGTCACGGGGGCCTCCTCGATTGGAACGTTTCACATCGAGTGTATCCCACAGCGTGTGACGAGCGCCACGAAAAACTTGGGCGAGATCGCCCCGGTCAACAGGCGGTAACCAACTCTAGGGATCAGCTCGATGCAGCCGGGCGATCGGCGTAGACACCGTGCAGCATCCCAGTGGCCTGTCCGATCTCGATGAGATATCCGTCCGGGTCACGGATGTAGCATCGCAACTCGGCCTTGCGGTCGATGGGCTCCGTGAGAAACTCCGCGCCTTTCGCGCGAGCGTCGGCATAGAACGCGGCGATATCGGCCACCCGGATGTTGATGAACGCCGAGACCGGGTCCTCGGGCCGGGGCGGGGTGAGGACAACGTCTGGTTTGTCTGGTGTCGGCCCACCGCCCGGGTTCATGATGATCCAGCTGTTGGCGACCCGGACGACGGCGGGGTTCTCGGCCAGCACCACCTGGCCGCCGAAGATGCTGGCGTAGAACTCTCGCGAGACCGCAACGTCGCGCACGGTCAGGAAGTGCGTCACAACCAGCCCCTCCTGTGGTGCTGGAAAGTCGTCATGGTCCGTCACTCGTGCCTCCTTACGATCGTGTGGCCGCGAGCCGCTGATCGTCCCAGCGGTGTGGATCGACCTCCAATGCGGCGCGGTCCCAGCCGCCAAGGTTCGCGGCGGCTACATAGGTCGTTTCCAGGAATTCGGTCAGCACCTGGTCCGGGTTCGCCGCGTCCGCGACCGTCTCGTATGGCAGCAGGAACTGGTTGAAGTCCCGGCTGTAGAACACCTCGGACGGGCCGACGGGACGCTCGGCGTAGCCGGTGGGTTCGGGGTAGGCATAGGCGTAAAAGGCGCCCTCCTCGCCTCCGCCGGGCCAGAACCCGCAGCTGGCCACCTCGTGCGAGTAGCCCTCGAGATTCACGAACGGTGGGCAGTTCGGGGCGCCACCGGGGTGTGATGGGGCCTTGCGCCCGGAGAACCGGGAACAGGCGAGGTCCATCGCGCCCCAGAAGAAGTGCACCGGGCTGACCTTGCCGGCGAACCGGGACCGGAACTGGACCAGCACGCGGTTCGCCTGCAGAAGCTGCCGCCAGAACAACTGCGCCGCGTTCGGGTCGTAGCTCGTGTGCCGCTGGTCCTCGGCGAACGGGATGGCCCCGGGGACCTCGTTGGGGCTGGGCCATATCGTGGTCCGAACGCCGAGCTCGCTCAGCGTTTCCATGACCTCGGTGTAGAACCTCGCCACCGGTTTCGCCGCCAGGGCCAGCTCTCGCGCATCGCCATCGCTGGTGCGGATGTGCAGCCGATGATCGATGAAGTCGAACTCGATGTCGAATGCCTTGTCCGCGTAGGGAATCGTCGACGTGGTCAACCCCCGCGGGGTGACATACAAGGTGACCTGCCACCAGTGATTGAGCAGTGGCGCGTTGACCAGCCGTACCTTGCCGACGATCTGGGTCCACATATGCAACGTGTCCCGCGTCTCGACCCAGTCCGCGACCCGCAGTCGTGGCCACCCGGTCCGCCGCGTCTTCTGGTCAGTCATCTCGGCTCCCATCAACGACAGCCGGTGCCTTCCACAGGCCATTGTGCTATCGGCTCGCGTGGCAGGGAACCCCTCGCCGCCCCGCCAAACCGCGGGTGAATAAGCCGGCGCATTGCGTGGTGGTGCGAGGCGCTCGCGCGCGAACTGCTGGCCTGAGCAAACGAATCGCTGTGAGATCGTCGTCGTTCAGTGAGCTGAGCGACGACCAGGTCCCGGCACAAGGGCAGCGAACAGGACAGCCACCACGCCGAGGCAGCCGCTGCCCTGCCCGTTGCTGCGCCGGATCTCGAAGTCGCCGCCCGGCTCGATGCCGGGGTGCCGCCGCAGGTAGTGGCGCCCGAGCCGCTCGGCGCCCTCACCTTCGCCGAGCCACGGCGTCTTGTAGCCGCACTCGCCGCACCAGTACCTGAACTTCGCCGGCATCGTGATCCTCTCGTTGCCAGCAAAGTCTTGCCGTTGTCGCCGGTCATCGACCAGGTAGCCCACCGGCCATTCGTGGCCGGTCACGGATCACTAAGATCATCCGGGTTCTACCCCCTGCATGGAGGAACCCCTACGTGGCCAACCGTTTCGGTGTCCTCCTGCGCGATGCGCGGCGGCGAGCCGGCATGACCCAGGACGAGCTGGCCGCACGGTCCGGTGTTGGTGTGCGGACCATTCGCCGGCTCGAGACCGGCAGCGGCACCGATCCGCGCATCGGCACGGTGACGTTGCTCGCCGACGCGCTCGACGTCACCCCTGGTGAACGCCGCGACCTCCTTGCCGCAGCCGATGGCAGGCAACAGGCGCCGCAGTTGGAGTCACCGGAGCCCGCGCCGTCCGTCACGACCGCGCGGCCGCCCCGGCCAGTCGAAGCGCCGACTGTCCCGGCGCCCGGCAGCCTGCCCGCCGTCCCGGCGGAGGTGTCGGAGGCGGCTGACCACCTGGCCAGGGTCATCGCCGCCCGGCTCCAGCGCGAAGAGGAACTGCGCCGCGTGCACGACCCGTTCCCGCTGCCCGTGCGGTGGCGGCAGGCGTCCGAGCACCTTGCCGACCACTGGGACAACATCTGCCGTGTCCCGGTCGGCGTGACCGCCACCCCGCTCGACCTCTCCGGCGAGGTCGGCGACATCGCGAGCGCCTACCGGCGCGTGCCATCGCGGCGGCTGGTGGTGCTGGGCCGCGCGGGCTCGGGCAAGACCGTGCTGACCCTGCGGTTCGTCCTGGACACGATGGCAACGCGGACGCTGGGCGAACCGGTTCCGGTGATCTTCAACATCGGCTCGTGGAACCCGGTCGCGACGCCGTTGCGCACCTGGCTGGTCAAGATGTTGAAGCGCGACCATCCCGGTCTCGCCGCCGCCGCGCCCGGCGGGGCGACGCTGGCGGCCGTGCTGGTCGACACCGGGCGCATCCTGCCCGTGCTCGACGGCTTCGACGAGATCGCCGAGGGCCTGCACCGTTCCGCGCTGGAAACGCTCAACTCCCTGTCCATGCCGCTGCTGCTGACCGGCCGCTTCGACGAGTACGAGCGGGCCGTGACCGCGGTCGACGTGCTGACGTCGGCTGCCGTGGTCGAGCTGACCGACCTCACGCCTGACGACCTCGCGGGCTACCTGCCTCGCACCGCCCGCCGCGTCACCTCCGACGACGGCAGCGGCACCGCGTGGGACACCGTCATCAGCGCATTGCGCGACCACGACAACGCCGAGGCGAGCCCGGCCGCGAACCTTGCCGCCGTGCTCGCGACACCGCTCATGGTCGGCCTCGCCCGCACCGTCTACAGCGACTCACGCGACCGAGACCCGACAGACCTGCTGGACACCACCCGGTTCCCGACGCCGCAGTCCATTGAGGAGCACCTGCTCGACACCTTCGTACCTACCGTCTACAACGGACAGTCAGCAACCGGCCGCTGGAAGTGGGACGCCGACCGCGTGCGACGGTGGCTCGGCTTCCTCGCCAACGACCTCGACCAGCGAGGTACCGGCGACCTCGAATGGTGGCGGATGGGCGGTTCGCTCCGCCGTTCTTCACGTGTCCTACTGGTGACAGCCTTCGTGTGGTTGACGACGGCACTCGTCGACTGGCTGGTCTTCACCCCCATGTTCGCGCTTGTTTTCGGGGCACCGCTGCACTGGCAGCTCGTCGTACTGGACGGGCTTCTCCTCGGCCCGGTCATCGGCGTTCCCTTTGGCCTGCTGTACCTGCTGATGGTGGCCCGCAAGGGCAGGGTCCTCGAACCGACGCGAGTCCGGGTGCGGCTGCTCGACCGATCAAGTCGGCAGCCCGGCTTCCGGCGGAAGGTCGTCACCCGGTTCGCAGCCGGAGCGCTGGGAGGCGCCGCCGCAGGCATCGGCTACGCGTTCGCGCGCGCCTTGATCAGGGCGCTGACCCCGAACTGGACCTCCGCCGTCGACTCCGACCTGTTCGTGCTGGCGACCATCGTCGACGCCGGCATCCTTGCCGTCGTGTTCGGCCTGGCCGCCGGCTTGGTACTGGGACTCGCAGCCACGCTGGAGGCGCCTGCCAACCTCACCACCGCCACCAGCCCTGCGGATCTGCTCGCGGCGAACCGCGCAACCGCACTGCGCCTCACCGGTGTGCTCGCGCTGGCCCTCGCGCTCGCGATCGCCTTCGGCGGCCTGGTCGCCATCGGCGCGCTACAGGCCATCGTGGGGCCGCTGCCCTGGGAGCTGCACTGGAGCCTGGGGTCCGGCCTGCTGATCGGCCTGATGTGTGGGCTGAGCGCCGGCCTGGCCTACCTCGTGACCTTCACCGCGTGGGGGCAGTGGCTTGTCTTCACCCGCTTCCGCCTCCCGCTACTCGGCAGGCTGCCCTGGGCCGTCAGCACACTCCTCGACGACGCCTACCGGCGGGGCGTGCTACGCCAGTCCGGCGCCGTCTACCAGTTCCGCCACGCACGCCTCCAAGAACACCTCGCGAAGGCTCACCGCGCCGGCCACTGAGGCCTTTTCCCTGGTCAACACCACCGGCCACGAATGGCCGCCGCGTGCCCTTCCCAGCTGTCGCCGAGCGCCACGAACATTGGCGAGGCCGACGAAGGCCGGCGAGGCGGAAAGGGGAATCCGGGGTGGCGAGCGAGACGGCAGGGGCACAGCCAGGGGCACAGCCGGAGCCGGTGTCCATGGCCGAGGCATCGGCCGGCATGTGGGACGTGTACTTCGGTCAGCCTGCGCCGCCGGCAGGCGGCGTGAACTGGGAGGCGTACAGCCACGAAGAGCTGTACCAGATGTTGTGGCAGGACGCCGACGTCGCCGACGTCAGCACCATCGCCGCGGAGTGGTCCGAGCACCGGGCCGCGTTGTTCAACCACGCCGAGGTCCTGCGCGAGCAGCGGGCCGCGTTGCTGGAGAGCTGGCAGGGAACGGGGGCCGAGGAGGCCGCGCGCCGGCTCGACGTGCTCGCCGACCGGGTGGAGAAGATATCCGAGCTGGCCCACGCGGGCGAGCAAGCCGCGGAACAGGCGGCTGATGCGCTGGCGAGGGCACGGGGCATGATGCCGCCACCGCCAGGGGACCCTGCCGCGCCGATGACCGACGCGGTGACGAACTGGGCGAACGTCATGGCGCCGCTGGCGAGTGCGCCGTCCTGGTCGAGCCAGCCTGCGTCGCCGCAACCAACCGCGAACCGCACGACGCCGAGTACGTCCACCTCGGACACGAGCAACGCGTTCGGAGCGGTGGGCGGCGCCGGGTTCAGCTTCTACGTCGGTGCCGACTCGACGGACATGCAGAAGCAGCAGGCGATCCGCGCGATGCAGACCTACGAATCCAGCCTGACCAACTCGAGCCAGTTGATCGGCCAAGCGCAGGGCACGATCCCCGCGGCCGCGACCATGCCGAGCAGCGCTACCCGCTCTACCAGCGCGACCGGCAAGACCGCGCGCCGAGACCAGTCGTGGCAGAGCCTCGTCGGTTCCAGCGACGGTGGCCGCGCGACCAACGGCCTGGCAGCGGGCGCTGCCGTTGGCGCGCTCGTCGGCGGGGCCGTCACCGCCGGGATGAGCCCGGGCGCCGGGCTCGGCCCCTCCCCCGTCAACCAGCTGGCACAAGGCATGCGGTTCGGGGCGATGCCGATGCAGGGTGCGCCTGGCGCGATGGCAGCGCAGCTCGCAGCCGAGTCTGCTGCGACGCGCGCGGGTGCGCCCGGCGGGATGGTGCCGCCCGCCACCGGCGCACGCAGCGGATCGGACGACGAGGAGCACGAAAACAACATGCCGACGATCGACCACGAGCTCTTTCCGGCCGAGGAACCGGACAGCGAGGCGGTCATCGGCCTTCCGCTGGAGGACCACCGATGAGCAAGGGGCGCGGAATCGAGATTCAACTGGATCTGCTCGACACGCGGATCACGACGCTGGCCGATCTCGGCGACCTGACCGGCGAGCTCGTGGCCACCGCGAGCCGGCTGGCCGAGCGGCTGCCGATGCTCGGCACCGCGCCACCAGCCGTGCACCTGGCGATGCGGTTGCGTGAGGCGGCGGGCAGCTCCGGCCTCGCAGGCGAGGTCAAGGCCACGGAGCGGGAGGTGCGGGAGTTCCAGCAGCTGCTCGCCGAGGCCAAGAGGAGGTACCAGGATCACGAGACCCAGTCCGGCGAGGACCTGCGTGGCAAAGAAGACTCCGCCGAGGTGTCAGGGCGATCCTCATGACTGTCGAGTTCGGCTTGGCAGAACTCGATCTCCTCGGGGCATACGCGGGGACGAGCTTCCCGTTTCCGCTACGGGTGCCCTCGTTCGGCCGGATCGAGGGCGAGCGCAACGCGTTGCTCGCCGCCGCGGGCCAGGCGTTGTCCGAGCGGGGGCTCGCCACGGACCACGGACCGCTCGGCGTCGCGGCGGACCTGGTCACCGCGCTGCGCGAGCACCGGAACACGGTCGACCTCGTGGTGGTCGGCCCTGACACGGTGATCGGCGTCGTGGCCATGGTCCACGGGCCCCGAGCGGTGGTATGTCGCCAAAAGATTGGTGGCACACCGGGTCCGGTCACCGTTACGCGGGTCGCGGCCGCCGACCTGACCGACGAGTTCGCGAACCAGATCCCGCAGGCCGCGGCCGCGCCGGCAATGCCGATCACGTTGCCTCCCAGAGTTGTCGGTGACGCGACGCGGCTGCTCGAGAACACGGCAGGTACCGCCGCGCCTCGTAAGCGGGTGCGCACCCTCGTCCGGGAACGCGGCGGCGACGAGGCCGCCGTCGACGCACTCGTCAACTTGTTGCCGTCCGTGACCGGGCGCGGGCAGCTCGGTGCCGCGCTCCGGTCGACGGCCGGCGCCGTCGAACGCCCCCTGGAACTGTCCTGGCTGGACAGTCCTCAAGGGAGAGTCAGGGTCGACGACGACGCCCGCGGCTGGGTGAGCATCAACCCGTTGCGGCACAGCGAACTGGTCCGGGTGCTGGGCGAAGCCGCAACGCTCGCCCGCAGCTAGACCCGCAGCTAGACAGAGAGAAGGGACGAACCATGGATCCAGCACAATGGTTGGCCGACTACCGCGACCGGCTCGAACGGGCGGCGCACGGCGCGCGCCAAGCACGCGAGAGCCTGCAGCAAGCCGGTGTGACCGCGAGATCGCCGCGAGGTGAGGTCACCGTGTCGGTGAACGCCGCCGGTGTGCTCGAAGGCGTCGGTCTGACGCCGATGGCGCGCAAGTTCGAAGCCGACGCGCTCGCCGCACTCATCGTCACCACCGCACGCGAAGCCCAGCGACTGGCAGCTGCGCAGATGGCCGAGATCATGGCCGGCTATCTCGGCGACAACGCGGCACTGACGCAGATCACGCAGCATCTGCCCGCGGAGGTCGTGCGATGACCACCCAACCGTCGTACAACGTCGAGCCCGAGCAGTTGCGCGGGCATGCCGGCAGGCTGGCCGCGCACGCCGACCAGCTGTCCTCGATCGGCATGGCATTGCCGGGCGAGATGGGGACATCATCGCTTGGCTCGTTCGCACAGTTCATCACAGTAGGTCTCGAAAACGCGATGACCGAGACCATGGCCGCATTCGAGCACGCCGCATCCACAGTGGACAAAGTGAGCGACGGGATGCGGCGAGCTGCCGATCAGTACCAGAACTCCGACGACGACCACGCCGCCGCCCTCGCCCGCATCGGGGAGGGCATCCGATGAACACGACCACGCCGCAAGCCGATCCCGATGCTCGTGAATCCGAGCCGTCCGTGGTGGAGATCAACACAGCGCTGGCGAACCTGCGGCTTGCCGGAGACTCCGTCGGCGACAAGCAATGGCTGTCGGCCGAGCTCGCGGGAGAGCCCGTCGTCTCGCTCGGCATGCTGGGTTCGACGGCGAGCCCACTGTCCGCCTTGGCCAGTGCGGGGTGCGAGTTCCTCACCCCGATGATCTCGTTCCTCGAGGAGCCGCTCGGCCAGTTGCGTGGCGACCCGGACTCGGTGTCGGGACCCGCCGGTGAGCACGACGGTGCGGCGCAGGGCGCCAACTCTGTTGCCGACGACTATCGCTCCACAGTGGAGAGCGAGACCAGCGAGTGGTCTGGTAGTGCCAAGGACGACTACACCGAAACGGCCACCAAGCTGCTCGACGGCATCCAGTCGATTGCGGAGACAGCCGCAACCAATGCGAAGGCGATGATCGCCGCTGGCGAAGTGGTCGCGCAGGTCGTCGACATCGTCACCCGGCTGATCACCGAGGCCGTCGGTAAGATCGTGCCGATCATGACCGAGGCCATCGCCGCGGCGCCGGCGACGTTCGGGGCGAGCATCGCACAGGCGATCCCGCAGTGCGTGGCGATCGCCGTCGACTACGGCGGGCAGATCGCGGAAAAGCTGGGCGCGCTGCTCGCCAGCGGCGAGAACCTGATGAAACTGATCGAGGGCGCGATCGGCGTACTCGACATCGTCAAGGAAGGGCTCACCGTCATCGGTGACCTGGCAGGCGGCGACTCGTCGGGTTCGCCCTCTACGGAAGCCAGCGATTCCTCCGTGCCAGTAGCGAGCGGCGCCGTGGACGAAAACACGCGCCCGGACGACGAGCCTGGAGAACTCACGAACCCACTGGACGGTGAGTGGACGCCGGTCACGAAGGACCAGACATGACTCGAACACGTGACGGGCTCGGCGTGTTCAAACTTCCCCTGTCGTGTGGCGTCGTGGCGTGGGGGCACGACGGCATGTTGCCGACAGGACACGCGTCGATCACGATGGTCACCGACGACGGCCGGTTCGCGCCGGTAGTGACCAACGCCAACATCGGCGCGCAGAACCCGGCTGCCGTCGACGTTGTCAACGCCGGTCTGTGCGAAGCATGATGACGCGACGGATGAGGCTGGCGGCGCTGGGTGTCGCCTTCGCACTGGTGGGCGTGCTCGGGGTCACCCGTGCGGCGCCGGAAGCGCAGGCGGCGCAGGCAGCGCAGACCTTGACGGCGCCGCCGGTCTTCACCGACAGCCACGGACTGACTGTCCTCGAACAACCGTCGTGGGTGGACGCGAACGAGCGCACGTTCACGTTCGTCATGACGACGAACGAGGTGCCCCGCTACTCGGCGATGGCGGGTCAGGTCTCCGGCGAGCACGTGATCATGGTGACGTTGCCGGAGGGTTACGACTCCTCCGGCGTCACCCGCTATCCGGTGCAGTACCACCTCCACGGCCACCCCGACCGTCCGGACACCCAGCTGAACCAGCAGATGTTCGAGGAGTCCACGGCCGGTGGGGTCCCGCTGATCACGGTGGCGCCCAACGGTTCCGGCCGCGGCTGGTACACGAACTGGGTCAACCCGCCCACCGAGCTCGGTCAGCAGAACTGGGAGAACTTCCACCTCGACCAGGTGATCCCGTTCATCGACGCGAACCTGCGGACGATCGCGACGCGCGACAGCAGGGCGATCTCCGGGCACTCGATGGGCGGCTTCGGGGCGTTCCGCTACGCCGAGAGCAGGCCGGAGCTGTTCGGTTACGTCGGCAGCTTCTCCGGCGGACTCGACCTGCTGAACCAGGGCCAGCGACTGGCGGTGGTCGGCAGCACCCAACTGCCCGGCAGTGGCACGCCGACGGTTCCGCCGGACGCGATCTTCGGAGTGCCAGTGTGGCCATTGGACAGAGTGTGGAACGCGGAAAGCCCCGCACAGCATGTGGAGTCGCTGCGCGGAATGGGCGTGGCGATGTACACCGGCGACGGCGGGAGCCTGGCGGACAACCTCCCGCAGGCCGTGATCGAGAGTGTGGCGCGCGAGACCAATCTGGTCACACGGGACAACCTCGCCGCGGCCGGTATTCCACACACGTTCGTCGACTACGGCGACGGCAGCACGTGGGCGGAAGGTTGCACCGGCAAGCATGCGCAGCCCGCCTGCCTGAAGGCCGACATGAAGCACTTCGTCGGCCTGCTCATGGCGGGACTTCCCACCCGTAGTCCCCATCAGCCCCTGTTCCTGCGACAATGTGGACGAACCTGACGCAGGGCAAGGGGGCAACATGGGGGTTGCGGGTAGGACGATCGTGCTGGTCGCGGCGCTGGCGGCGGTGGTGGCCGGCTGCGACCCGGACACCGGGACTCCGGCACCACCGGCGTCACCGACGCCAACGCCGGTGACACCCGGCACGAACATCGCGCCCGCCGCGTTCGCGCCGGACCACCCCGTGCCGTTCGCCTACGCCCGCGAGGGTGAGCTGACGGTACGGAAGTCCGGCGACTCCGTGGCCAAGATCGATCTTGGCGACGGGGAGACCGTCATCGACACCGGCTGGTCGGCGGACACCACCCGGTTCGTGGCGTTGACCACGAACCGGCTCCTGTCGATCGACACCACGTCCGGCGCCGTGGCGACCGCCGACTGTCCCTGTTGGAGGGTGGCCGTCGCGGCCGATCGCGTGTACGCGCAGCGCGGCTACGGCGCCCGGGAACTGACCGTCTACGACATCGACGACCTGAAACCCGTGGGCACGCTGCGCCCCGACAAGGTCGGTGAACGCGGGATGCTGCAGATCGCCGGCGCGGGCGACCGGCTCATCGCGTTCGCCATCACCGCGGACGGCGCCCGCCCGATGACCGACGTGCTGGTGGTCGATCCCGCGTCCGGAAACAGCCGCACCGTCGGCAAGACCGACCAAATCGGACCACCCGGCGCCGTCGCCTACACGCCGCAGGGCTGGCTCGGGCACCCGATGGTCGCCTACGTGACCAACGCGTCGGCTGGCGCGGACTCCAGCAAGGCGTCCCTGGTCTGGTTCGACCCGGCCAGGGGCGGTCAGCACGTGGTCGACGACACCGCGCTGCGCGCGGTGACCGGCGCCGGCAAAGACGCGAACACGACGTTCGAGCACCTGTGGTGGGGCCGGGACGGCACGCCGCACGTCACCGCCCAGGTGTGGACACCCGATGGCGGCGAGGTCGCCCCGTTGGCGTCCTGGCGTCACGACGGGACCACGTGGCTGCGGACGTCGGAACGGATCTCCGACACCCACTCCTCCAGGACAACGAGCGCTGACATCGCGGAGACGCGGGACATCGACGGCGGCTGGGGACTCGTGTTGTCCCGGGAGGGTACACTGCGCACTGTTCGCGGCGACAAGAACTTCGGCGTGGCCGATGACGTCGAGGAGGTCTGGACACCGCCCGTCACGGTCGCACCCGCCGCGACGTCCGTCACGGTGGTGAACCTGAACGCCGCCATGGGATACCACATGGGCGCGGGTGACCCCGCCGGGACGGACGCCACCGCGGCGGACTTCGCCGACCTGGCCGACGACCTCCTGCGCCAGAACGCCGACATCGCCAACCTGCAGGAGATGGCGAAGCCCGCGGCCGAGCACGTGCAACAGCTACTGGCCGACCGCACCGGGCAGCGCTGGGCGCTGAACTGGGCCACATCCGGCAAGGCGACCTACTACGAGGGCAAGTCAGCCGGTGAGGGCCCACCGGATGGCTACGCCAACGCGCTGGCCGGCAACGCCCAGTTGATCCGCATCGGATACGGCGTCCAAACACAGTCGTCGACGACGGGGGACGCCGGCACGATGCTGGAGCCATCCATGCAGCAACCGGACGATCCCAAGGAGCCGCCCACGGGGCGCTCCTACTGCGGCGTCGCGCTGACCACGGCCGACGGGCGGACGCTGGAGGTGTACGTCACGCACCTCGCCAGGGACAAGGACGCCGAAAGCGTCAAACGGGTTGCCGATATCCGCCAGCTCCAGGAATTCCTGGCGAAGCGGACTGTGCCCGTGGTCCTCACAGGTGACTTCAACGAGAGCATGGACGTCCCCGGCGGCGGGCCGACTGAGTCGGTTATCCGTGCCCTCAACGAGTTCACGACCCGGCAGGGGTTCACCGACGTGGGCAGCGACCTGGGGACGACCAGCAACGAGAAGGGTCCCGCCGCGCAACTGGAGGGCACGCTTCGGATCGACTACATCCTCACCCGCGACCTGCCGACCGTGGACACGATGAAGTTCGTCAGTCACCAGTCCGACCACTGGGGACTCGTGACCACCCTCGTCCCGCCCCGCTAGTCCCACACGCAAGGCGAAACGGTCACCGACCTCACTGGACAGTCGAAGGCACACCTCAAGCGCTTCGGGTCCTGGTCACACGGCTCGAGCTGAATCATGGTCTCGCGCCGGGCGCTCGATGCCGAGGTGGTCGCGCAGGGTCGATCCGGTGTAGTCGCGGCGAAACAGGCCGCGATCCTGCAGAACCGGCACGACCATCCGGACGAACTCTTCGAACGCTCCGGGCAGGTGGGTGGCGGCGAGCACGAATCCGTCGCAGGCCCCCGACTCGAACCACTCCTGCATCTGGTCGGCGACCCCCTCCGGCGTCCCGACGAAGCGCGGCCCCTGCAGCAGCGTGGCGCGGTGCGCGGCGAGGTCGCGCACGGTGACCTCACGGTTCAGATGCCTGCGCACGCCCTCGGCGAGCCCGCGAATCCCGGAGCTGGCACCCATCATCTCATCCGTGACCGGGTCGTCGAGGTCGTGCTTGGCGAAGTCGTAGTTGAGCACCTCGGACAACAGGGCCAGCGACGCACGAGGATGGACGTAGGCGTTGAGGAACAGCTTTTCCTTCTCCTCGGCGATTTCCTGCGTCTCGCCGACCACGGCGTAGGCCATCGGCAACTGCTTGACCGACTCCGGGTCCCGGCCGGAGGCGGCGATGCGTTCCTTCTGGTCCTTGTAGTGCTGTTGCGCCACCGGCAGGCACGGGTCCCCGGTGAAGATCATGTCGGCCCAGTCCGCGGCGAACTGGCGCCCGCGACCGGACGAGCCTGCCTGCAGGATGACCGGGCGTCCCTGCGGGGTCCGCGGGACGGTGAGCGGGCCGCGCACCGAGAAGTACTTTCCGGTGTGGTTGACCTCGTGGACCTTCGCAGCGTCGGCGAACTCTCCGCTCGCCTTGTCCAGGATCAGTGCGTCATCCTCCCAGGAGTCCCACAGCGCAGACACGGCCTCGAGAAACTCGTGCGCGCGGTCATAGCGCTCGTCATGGTCCAGATGGGACTCGAGCCCGAAGTTCTGCGCTTCGGAGTCGTTCACGGAGGTCACCACGTTCCACGCGGCGCGCCCGCCGGACAGGTGGTCCACAGTGGCGAAGGTACGGGCAACGTGGAACGGGTCGTAGTAGGTCGTGGAGTAGGTGGCACCGACGCCGATCCGCTCGGTGGCGCCGATGATCCCGCCGAGTACGGCTGTCAGGTCGAGCTTGACCGGCCGGGCGCCGTAGCGGACGGCGTCGGCGACCGAGTTGCCGTAGACGCCGGGCATCGCGAGCCGGTCGTCGAAGAACACGCAGTCGAACTTGCCAGCTTCGAGAGTGCGTGCGATGTGCTGGTAGTACCCCATGGTCAGGAACCCGAGATCGGCGGACGGGTAGCGCCACGATCCGGAGTAGACAGTCACGTTGCCGGCCTGCATGAAGCCGACCAGGGTCATTTTCCGGGACATCGGTGTTCTCCTTTGTGGTCGATAGGTCAGCGGCCGAGTAGCTCGGCGGTGCGTGCCACTGTCGCGGCGTGGCGCAGGTGGGCGGCATCGACAAGCATCCCGTCGAGGCCGGTGGCTCCCCGGCCGGTGGCCTCGGCCTCGCGGTAGGCCGCGACCACACGGCGTGCGTGGTCGATTTCGTCCGCGGTGGGGGCGAACGCGGTGTTCGCCGGCTCGATCTGAGACGGGTGGATGGCCCACTTTCCCATGTACCCCATGGCAGCAGCGCGGTCGCAGGCCGTCCGGTAGGCGCCGGCGTCCCGGTAGTTCGGGAATGGCGCGTCGATCGCATCGATCCCTGCCGACCTCGCGGCGACGACCACCCGGGCCCGCGCGTAGTGCCAGATGTCACCCGGATACTCGACGAACGGCTCGAAGTTGGTGTCCACCCGCGCGCCCTGCGACGCCGAGAAATCCCCGGCACCGAAGATGATCGCCTCCAGCCGGTCGCTGGCGCGGGCGATCTCCCCCACGTTCTCCAGGCCCTCGGTCTCCTCGATCAACACCTCCAGCCCGATTTGTTTAGACGGCAGGCCAAGGGTTTCCTCGAGCTGCGTGAGCAATACGTCCACCCACCACACGTCCCTGGCCCGGCGCACCTTCGGCACGATGATCACGTCGAGCGCGGACCGGGCCTCGGTGACCACCTCGATCACATCCCCGTAGGCCCACCGGGTGTCCACCCCGTTCATCCGGATCGCGCGCGTCGTGGCCCCCCAGTCCAGCTCGCGCAACGCTTTCGCCGCCTTGCTCCTGGCCGCCCCTCGCTCGGCGGGCGCGCAAGCGTCCTCGAGGTCCAGGAACACCAGATCCGCGGCGGAGGCGGCCGACTTGGCGAACATCCAGTCGTTGCTGGCCGGGGTGGCCAGCTCACTTCGGCGGAGACGCACCGGTCGCGCCACGTCAGATCACTCCCTGCTCGTGCAGTTGCCGACGGCGGTCAGCGGACAGGCCGAGCAGACCGCCGTAGATTTCCTCGTTGTGCTCACCGATCCGCGGGCCCAGATGGCGGACCCGGCCAGGTGTGGCCGAGAACTGCGGGACCGGGCCCTGCACCCGCATCGAGCCCAACTGCGAGTCGGGCACGGACGGGAAAACGCCACGCGCCTGCAACTGTGGATCGGCAAGCAGCTGCTCGGCGTTGTAGACGGGTGCGGCTGCGACCTCGGCTTCCTCGAAGACCGCCATTGCGTCGTCGAGCGTGTGCTCGCCGATCCACTCGGCCATGATCGCGTCGATCTCGGCGGCGTTCTCGAGCCGCTGCTGCGTCTCGGCGAACTTCGGATCGGTGGTGAGATCGGGCCGCCCGACCGCCCGCAGCGCGCGCATCGCGATGGTCGGCGCGCTGCCCGACATCGCCAGCCAATGCCCGTCCTTGGTGAGATAAGTGTTGCGTGGCGCCGAAATATCCCAGCGGTTGCCGGTCCGGCCCGGGATCGTGCCCAGCTGGTCGTAGGTCAGCACCGGCTGCTCCAGCAGCCGGGCCAATGGCTCGATCAGGTTGATGTCGATGAGCTGCCCCGCCGCGCCGTGCACGTCGCGGTGGTAGAGAGCCATCATCACGGCATAGGTCGCGTTGAGGGCCGCCACGCCGTCGGCGAGCATGAACGATGGCAGCGTCGGGGGTCTATCCGGGCTGCCCGTCAGGTGCGCGAACCCGCTCATCGCCTCGCCGAGCGTGCCGAACCCGGGCCGGTCGGACTTCGGCCCGCCGGCACCGTAGCCGGTGATGTGCGCCATCACGAGCTTCGGGTTCACAACGGCGAAGCTTGCGTAGTCCAGGCCCCATTTCCGGAGGGTCGAGGGCCGCAGGTTCATGATCACGACGTCCGCCGCACGGGCGAGATCGCGCAGCAGGTCCCGTCCGGCCTCGTGGCGTAGGTTCAGCGTTGCACATTTCTTGTTGCGCCCCAGGCTTTTCCACATCAGCCCGACGCCGTCCCGCTGCACACCCCACTGGCGCAACGGATCCCCGCCCTCCGGTTGCTCGACCTTGATCACCTCGGCACCGTGCTCGCCGAGCCAGGTCGCCACCAGCGGACCGGCCGCGAGGGTGGCGGCGTCGATCACCCGGATGCCTGCCAGCGGCCCATCGTTCATGTGCGACTCCTTCGTCGAACCGGTGGCGGACGCTGCCCGCCGATGTCGGTCAGGGCCGTGCGGTACCGGGTGGACCCGTCGATCCGGCGAGCCGCAGCTCGGGCGCGACCAGGTGCGGCCCCTGGCTCAGGTCGGGGTCGGCGTCGAGCACGCGGGATAGCAGCTCCGCGGCCTTGCGGGCGAGCCCGGAGTAGGACACCTGGATGGTGGTCAGCGGCGGATCGCTGAGGACGAACCACGCCGGGTCGCCGTAGACGACGAGGGACAGATCGTCGGGAATCCGGCGTCCGCTCCCGTGCACTGCCTCCGCGGCTCCGACGGACAGGGCACCACCACTCACCAGCAGAGCCGAGGGACGCCCCGGTGTCGCGAGCAGCTCCTCCGCACCGATCCGGGCGTTCTCGCGCGTGGGCTCGAGCAGCCGCACCGGCATCCGCCCGGGATCCAGGCCCGCCCGCTCCATCCCCCGGCAGATCCCACGCCACCGGGTGGCACCATTCGACAGCTCACGGGGCGTGCCGAGGTAGGCGATGTCCGTGTGACCCAGCCCCGCGAGATGCAGGACGCCGTCGGTCATCACCTGCTCGTCATCGCTGAACACCCCCGGCGCGCGGATCCCGCAGGCGCGGTGCAACTCGACGACCGGCAGTCCACTGAGGATCTGCCGCGACTCGGCCAGTATCCCGGTGCTCGGCGAGATGATCAGGCCGGCGATCCTGCTGGCCACCAGCTCGCGAAGCTGCTGCAACTCGCGCTCGGGATCATTTCCCGTGATCGTGAGGATCATGTGCGTGCCGTCCCTGGACAGCAGACGCGCGCACTCCGCCGCGACCGCCGAGTACGCCGGCGTGTCGACATACGGGATCACGAACCCCACGAACGCCCGGGTCGTCGAGGCCGACAGCCCCCGCGCGAGCCGGTTCGGCACATAACCTCGCGACTCGGCGTACGCCCGGATCCGTTCCGCCAGCTCTGGACGGACCGATGCGCTGTTGTTGAGTGCCCGCGACACCGTCGCCGTCGACACCCCGAGATCACGGGCCAGATCGACAACCCCGACCGGGCTGCGGCGCGTTCGACCGCCCATGACCGGCTCCTCGTGAATGTAAAGCTTTACATTGCTACCGTCATCCAGTAGAGCACGTTGGTTTCGATTAACGCAACCGCGCATCCGCGTGACGAAGGAGGGTCGGGTCGCTGGTCAAGTCCACATTGGACGTGGCCCGTCAGAGTCGGCCGCCGGTGTGGGCGAGGATTTCGCGAACCCGTTGTTTGGCCAGTTCGCAGTAGGCGCGGGCCGATTCGCGGGCGGCGGGGCGGTCGGCGCGTTCGAACGCCTCCGTCAGGCCCCGTTGCACGTTGATGAACCTCTGCGAGGTGACAGGCGTCGAGCCGAAACTGCGGGTCATCACACTCTTGATGCTCAGACCGCCGAAGGTCGTCGTCAGCAGGCGGTTGTGCGCCAGGCTCACCAGGTACTCGTGGAACGCGTAGTTCGCGTCCAGGTAGCCGTCGAAGTCCACGAACCTGTCTCCCACGAGCAACGCCGCCATCCTCTCGAACCGGGCACGCAGCTCGGCCAGCTCGGCCGGCGTCGACCGGCCGATGCACAGCTCGATCACTCCCAGCTCGATCGCGAGGCGGGCGTCGAACGTCTCGTCCGAGGTCCTGACGTCGAACTGGGTGACGACATATCCCCGGTCCGGGTCGCGGCGCACCAGCCCGTCGGCGGCGAGCCGGGTCAGCGCGTAGAACGCGCCCGCCCGGTCCACCGCCAGCCGCTGCGCCAGGTCCTCGAGCACGATCACCTCGTCCGCCGGATAGACCCGGCTGAGCACCTGCTGCCGCGCCTTGCGGTAGGCGCTGTCGTCGCGGGCGAACTCGAAGCGGCCGAAGTCCCCGCGAAAGTAGGTCAGCGGTTGGCCCGCGCCCGCGGTCGCGGACAGCACGCGGCCGATGAAGACGGTGTGCGTCCCGCCGCCGAACTGCTCGACGACGTCGCATTCGAGGTGCGCCAAGGCATCGGTCAGCACCGGCACGCCCAGCTTTCCGGTGTGGACCCTGACGTCGCGGAACTTGTCGCTGCTCGGCACGGCGAACTGGCGCGCCAGCTCGCTCTGGTTCTCACCGAGCACGTTGACGACGAACGTCCCCGCGCCCGCCACCGCCGCAGCCGTCGGCACCGCGTTGTTGACGCACGCGAGCATCATCGGCGGATCGAGCGACAGCGAGGTCACGGAGCTGGCCGTCATGCCGAACCGCTGGTCGCCGTGTGCGGTGGTCAGCACCGTCACGCCGCTCGCGAGATGCCCGACGACGTGCCGGAACCGTTCCGGGTCGACCGGTCCCGCGCCGTTGAGTTCTGTTCTCTGCCCGCGCGTCATGATTGCCATTGAACAAACCCCGGCACGCACCCGCAGTGACGGTCACCGTGAACTTCGCGCATTCGTGGTGGCGGAGGGCGTTACAGGCCAGGGGAATGACGGAATCAGCCAAGCCGCGGCGGGAAGTTTCACGTCCGCCGACCGGGCCAGGAAACGGGCACATGCCGTTGACTCGGACAGATGATGAACGCAGCGGTCATCGGACTCGGCTGGTGGGGCCGGAAGGTCGTCGGCGACCTACGGGACAGCCCGCACATCCGAGTCTGTCTTGGCGTGGATCCCAGTCCTGACGGCCGTGCCGCGGCCGACGCGCTGGGTGTCGCGGCTGCCACCGACTTCGAGCACGCGCTCGCGGACGAGAAGGTGGATGCCGTCATTCTCTGCACCCCGCACAAGTTCCACGCCGACCAGATCGTCGCGGCCGCGCAGGCGGGCAAAAACGTGTTCTGCGAGAAACCGCTGACGACCACCGGCGCGCACGCCAGGAAGGCCATCGACGCGGTCACCTCGGCAGGCGTGCAGCTCGGCATCGGGCACGAGAAACGGTTCGAACCAGCGGTCGTGGCGCTGCTGAGCAGGTGCGCGGCGGGCGAGTTCGGCACCCCGCTGGTGTTCGAAGGCAACTTCAGCCAGGACAAGTTCCTCGACCTGCCCGCCGACAACTGGCGGCTGTCCGACACCGAGGCGCCGGTCGGCCCCCTCTCGGCGACCGGCATTCACCTCGTCGACCTCGCCATCGCACTGTTCGGGCGCCCGGTGTCGGTGTGGGCCCGGCTCGCGACCCTCGCCACCGGGTTCGCGAACGGCGACACGCTCACCATCACGCTGGCCTTCCCCCGCGGCGAGACGGCGTTGATCACCGCGGTACTCACGACGCCGTTCGCGGGCCGGATCGCGCTGCTGGGCTCGCGGGGCTGGGTGGAGATCCGCGACCGCAACCACCCTGAGCAACCCCAGGGCTGGGATGTGACGACCGTGCACCGCGGCGCGGAGCCGGTCACCACCTTCCAGCCGCCGCACCCGTCGGTGCGGGAGAACATCGAGCAGTTCGCCCGCGCCGCGGCGGGCGAGCTGACCTACCCGGTGACGCTCGACGAGATGCTGGCGAACGTCGAGACCTTCGAGGCCATCACCCGATCGGCCAGGTCTGGGCAGGTCGAGCGGGTCGGCTGAACCCTCGGAGGATGGCCGGATCCACCGTAAGGTGTGGCCGATGGGAGACGACATGACAACGACTGTCGGTGACGTCCTCGCGGCACACGAGTGCCCCTCCGGGCCGCCGGACACCTGGTTCGACGGCCGCCCGCTGCCCGAGTCGGTGCGCGACGCCGCCGACGACTTCGACGTTCCCGCCATGGTGGATGCCGTGGTGGAGCGGTGCAGCACAGCGGTGTTCACCAACCACCGCGACGACGAGGCGTTCATGGCGCGGCTGCGGGCGAGCGTGACGCAGAACGCCTATGCCCTGCAGGACGTGCTCGCCGGGCGCGTCGACCTCGAGGACGTGCGGCTCGACCGGGTACTCGCGTTCGCGACCGTCCAAGCGCAACTGCGCATCCCCCAGAAGTCGATGCAGCGGTCGTACCGGGTCAGCTTCTACACCCAGTGGGAGCTGTGGACCGCGCACCTGCGTGCCCGGATCGAACGCGATGACCTCGGCCGCAACGACGCCCTCGCCGCGCTGGCGCAGCTGACCAGGGTCATCCTGACCTACCAGGACCACGTCGCCTCGAAGGTCGCCGAGACCTACACCCGTGACTACGAGGCGCTGTCCCGAACCAGGGCGCACGTGCGGCAGAACCTCGTCCGCGACATCCTGCGCGGTGACGAGGCGGGGCTGACCGCGTCCGACCTCGCGATCCTGGCCTACCACCTCGACGGCCACCACGTCGCCGTCCTCCTGCCCGACATGGCCGAGGGCGCGGCCACCCAGCTCGCCGACGGGCTGCGGTCGGCCACCAAGGCCTACGAGACCCTGCCGTACCCGCTGGCACTGACCAGCACGGTCGTGTGGCTGTGCCGGCTGGAGCCATGGCATCCGTCCAATCTCGACGCTGTCCACAATGTACTCGACAAGGTCGGCGCAACCGCCTCGATCAGCGACCCGAACATCGGCATCGAGGGGTTCCGTGCCACGCTGCGGCAAACCAGCGAGACGGAACGGGTCCGGGCCGCGTGGGGCGTGCACAACGCGCCCCGGGTGATCAGGTACTCCGACGCAGGCCTGGAGATCCTGCTGCTGCAGAACACCGAACTGGCGCGCGGTTTCGTCCACGCGGAGCTGGGTTCGCTCGCCACCGACACGGCGGAGGCGACGAGGCTGCGCGAGACACTGGAGACCTCGTTCCGGCTCGGCAGTCACGTGGCCACAGCCGAGCACCTGCAGCTACACGAGCACACCGTCCGCAATAGGCTGCAGAAAGCCGAACAGGTACTCGGCCACTCCCTGCAGGAGCGGCGCACCGAGGTGCAGGTCGCGATCCGTCTTGTCCGCCTGCTCGGGAGTTAGGAGTCCAGAGCCAGGAACCGACGCAGCTCGGCGCCGAAGGCGGCGGCGCGCTCGAGGAACGCGGCGTGCTTCCCGTCGAGCCAGGCCAGTTCCGCGCCGGCAATGCGCTCGTGCAGCAGGCGGGCGCCGTCGGTGAACGGAGGAAGGTCCGCCGACCCGCAGACGACCAGCGTCGGCGCGGCGATCACAGCCCCGGTGGTGTCGGCGGTCGCGAGCGCCTCGCAGGCGCGCGCGTAGCTCTCCGGGTCCATCGCGAGGAACCACTCGCGGATACGCGCCGCGACCGGACCTGCCGCGAAGGGCGCCGTGAACCACATCGCGGCCATGGGGTCTGCCAGCTCGGCAAGGCCCCGGTCCCGGGCCATCGCCGCGCGCTCGCGCCACATCCGCCGCATCTGGCCGGGATAGACGGTGACGGTGTCCACGAGCACGAGCCGGTCGACCAGGCCGGGGTACTCGGCCGCGAGGTGCTGCGCGACCAGGCCGCCCAGCGATGCACCCACGACGTGGACGCGTTCGCCGTCGAGCGCGTCGGCCACCACGGCGGCGAAGTCGGCGACGTCCGCACCGCGCGGCAGTGCCGGGGCGCCGCCGTGTCCTGGCAGGTCGATCGCGAAGGACCCGGCGCCGAGGCGAACATCGTCCCAGCAGCGGCTGTCGGTGCCCAGCGGGTGCAGCAACACCGTGCGGCTCATGACGGCAGCTCCGGTGCGCCTGCCGGCGGCGGTGTGCGTGCGACGTTCATGATCATGGCCAATGTCGTGTAGTAGCCTGCCGTGCCCACGACCTCCACGACCTGCTCCTCCCCCAGTTCCGCGACCGCGGCGTCGTATACGTCGTCGGACACCCCGCCGGTCCGTTGCAGCTCGTCGACCAGGTCCCAGACCACACCGACGGCCGTCCTGCCCTGTGGCCTGCGACCCCGACCGACGCTGTCGACGACGTCCGGCGGCAGCCCCGTGGCGAGCGCGATCGGGTGGTGGAAACCCCACTCGAACTGCTGGTCCCACGCCCTGGCCACGGTCAGTATCACCAGCTCCACCAGGTCGTCGTCCACAAGCGAGTCGAACCGCAGGTACTCGCCGACGAGTTGCAGCCGGGTCAGCAGCTCCGGGCTGCGCAGCAGCGGGCCGAACGGCCCGGTCAGCTCGCCGCGCGGTCCGGCGATGAGCCGGTCCGCCGCTGTCTGCTGCGCGTCGGTCAAGTATTCGGGTGGCGGTAGTCGTTCGGTACTCACGCGGCGCCGATCGCGGCGTTCACGGCAGGCATGACCCGCTCGGCCATCAGCTCCATCGAGCGCCGGGCCAGGTGCGGGTCCACCCAGTCCAGTCCGGCGTAGACGAGTTCGCCGAAGTCACCGGTCACCTCACGCAACGCCACGATCTGCTCGGCCACCTGCTCCGGCGTCCCGGTGATGACCAGTTCGGACAGCACGTGGTCGAGGGTGATCTCGTCGTCCGGCTGCTCGCGGTGCGTCTTGAACAGGCCCAGCCTGCCGATCTTGCGCATCTTCGCCAGCACCTTGCCGTAGTAGTACCGGTACGGGCTGTTCTCGGCGTCACGGCCGTAGTCCTCGGCGACCGCCGGGTCGTCGGCGACGAAAATGGTGCGGGCGACCCGCCAGTCGGCGGTGGACACCGGCGCGCCTGCGGACTCCTTGCCCTGCACGTAGTTCGGCCAGTGGGTTGCCACCCACTGGGGCAGCAGGAAGTTCGCCGAGAGCGGGTGGAAGTCCCGCTGTCCCATTGCGACGACCCCCTTCGAAAACGGCGCCACGACGGTGCCGACGATCTCGGGGCGCGGTGACTGGAGCGGCTTGGGCAGCACGCCGACGCCGAGGTCCAGGTCGATCGTCGACTCGGTGGTGACCGCGAAGCGGTTGCCAGGCAGGTCCAGCTTGTAGGGAGGGTCGGACTCCCACACCGCGGTGATGATGTCGATCGCCTCGGCGAACAGCTGGTCGCGGTCCTCGTCGAGGATGCCGAGCACCTCGGCGTCCGACGGCAGCGCGCCGGGGCTGACCCCCAGGATGAAGCGGCCGTCAGCGAGGTGGTCGAACATCGCGGCGTGTGCGGCGACCAGCACCGGATGCTGGTGCGAGAGGTTCGTCGTGCCCGTGGCGAGGCGAATCCGCTCGGTGTCGGAGATCAGCGTGGCCAGGAACAGCAGGCTGTTGGTGATGTTCTCGTGCCGGTCGGTGAGGTGCTCGCCGATGAACGCGTCGTGGAAGCCCAGCCGGTCGGCGAGCACGACCGCCTCGCGGTCCTCTCCCAGCGTCTCCCGCCACGGGCGGCCCAGCGGGTGCAGCGGCATCGAGAAGTAGCCGAGGCGCATGGCATCTCCCTGTATCGTGCGGGGAATCGGTGGCACCAAGTTTTCGTGACCCCACCCCCGCACGCAGTGACGACGCCTGTGAAATCCGCGGGCGCGAGGTGACGCGAGGCAACAGTTCCGCAGGCACAGCCTGCCTTCCCGGGCTCGGGCGTTACGGTCTGCGGCACCGTTCACGACCAAAAATCACGCCACCCGACAGTGCGTCACCACGGCCCTCTATCTCTAATAAGTGACACGAGTCACCCTCCGTAGCGCAGGCAATGAAGCCTCGATGGCTCGCAAGAAAGGGAGGCAATCCCGTGAGAGTCACCAACGGACTGCGGCTCATCGCGGCCACCGTCGCGATCGGACTGATCGCGACCGGCTGCGGAACCGGGCCTGCGGCCAACGCCGGTGGCGAGGTCATCCGTTTCGCGTTCGCCCCGGATCCGGTGTGGGACCTGCTGAAGCAGTCCGGAACGATCCAGAAGTGGGAGGCGGAGCACGGCGTGCGCATCGAGACCAGCACGACGTGGGACGAGTTCACCTACTTCGCGGGCGGGCACGGGGACATCGTGTCGATGTCCACTCAGGAGACCCCGGTCCTCGAGACCGAGACGAAGATCAAAACGGTCACGTTCGGCAAGTACAACTACCAGCGGGTGCCGTTGTTCCGCCGCGCGGGCGACCCCTACGAGACGCTCGCCGACATCCCGAAGGGATCGAAGATCTGCGTGTCCGGTCCCACCTCGAACACGGCGTTCTGGACGCTGGCCGCCAAGGAGATGCACGACCTCGACTACCGCGTCGGCGGCGGCGACTTCCAGCTCATCGTCAACGACCACTTCGTCAACCCGACCAATCTGCTCCGCGGTGACTGTGAGGCGGCGGCGATCATCCCCGAGGCCGCGGTGCCGCAGCTGCGCAAGGGCGAGCTGGAGATCATGTACGACGGGAAGCTGCCCTTCCAGCTCTACCAGGAGTTCGCGCCCGACAGCGACGGAGAGAAACACGTACTGGGCAACAACTTCGTCGCAACCGAGAAGTGGTTCAACGAGAACACCGACCTCGCCGTGGCGTTCCTGGAGCTGTGGCAGACGGGCATCGACATGTGGAAGGAACAGAAGGCGCAGACTGTCGCCCGGTTCCCGCAGCACTTCTCCGTCGAGTCCGATGAGGACATCGAGTACATCACCGAGTTCGTCAGCGGCGACAAGGACTGGTTCGTGGACAACGTGTTCCTCGACGAGGACTGGATCGCCTCGGAAACCGCGATCTGGGAGCTGATGAAGGACCTGAACCCCGACAACCACAACTACCTGGCAGCCGACGCTCCACAGCCGCGATTCGTCGCACTCGAGCCGACCAGCGACTGACCGAGCCGAACGACCCCATCGTCCGGACCCGAAGGAGAGACCGTGACGACCGCAGTAGCCCCCGTGTCCACTGACGGGCCGCGCCGGGTCAGCGAAGAGGAGCTGGCCAGGAGGGCGCGCAGACGACAACGGTTCAAGACCTGGTTCTGGCGACTGGCAGGCTACGCGTTCTTCCTCGGCCTGTGGGAGTTCGCGTCCGGCCGGTTCATGCCCGAGACCCTCCTGCCCGGCCCGTCCGCTGTGTTCGCCACCTTCGGCGACCTGTGGGCGACCGGGAAGGTACCCGACGCGTTCGCCACCACGCTCACCAGGATCGCGATCGGGTTCGCACTGGCGTTCGTGGTCGGTGTGCTCGTCGGCATGCTGATGCAGAACAGGTTTCTCGCCGGGTTCTTCCGGGACGCGGTCACCATCGGCGTCACCACCCCCGGCCTGATCTGGGCGCTGATCACCGCGATCATCTTCGGCAACCGTGAAGCCGGGCCGCTGATCGCGATCGTGCTGACCACATTCGCGATCATCACCGTCAACGTGTCCGAGGGCATCAAGACCCTGCCGACCGACCTGATCGACATGGCCCGCTCGTTCGGCGTCGGTGTGCTCAAACGCAACCGCCACATCGTGATCCCGCACCTGGCGCCGTTCGTCTTCACCGGCGTCCGGTTCGGGTTCTCCATGGCATGGAAGGTGACCGTGCTGACAGAGGTGTTCTCCTCATCCAGCGGCATCGGGTTCGAGATGCGGACGGCGACCCAGCTGTTCCGGCTACCCGAGTTCCTGACCTGGATACTCGCGTTCTACGTGCTGGCCCTGTTCCTGGAGAAGGTCGTCCTCGAGGTCATCGAGCGGCGCTTCTTCGCGTGGCGGAAGACGATCCGGTCATGAGGGCGCGGCGGTTCCTGACCGGCCCGCTGTCCGGCCGGCTCGCCTTTCCGTTGGTGTGCCTCGCGGTGTGGCTGCTGACCGTCGAGCTGGTCACGGCGGTCTGGCCGTTCGCGGTGGACGTCCTGCCGACGCCGTTGCAGGTCGGCGAGTTCATGTGGAACGAGCTGACCGGCGAGACACTCGCTCCACACAACGTGTACGAGACGTTCTGGATCTCCTTGCAGCGCCTGGGGATCGGCATGCTGATCGCGATGGTGATCGGCAGCGTGATCGGCCTCGGCATGGGTCTGTCCACATCGGTCAACGCGTTCTTCAACGACTGGGTGGTCGCGATCCTCGCAATGCCGAACCTGGCGTGGGCACTGTTCTGCAGCCTCGCCTTCGGCTTCGGCGACATCGGCCCGATAGTGACCGTCGTTCTGACCGCAGTGCCATACGTGATCATCAACGTCCGGGAGGGCGTGCGGAACACCCCGAGCGAGCTCTACGACATGGCCGACGCATTCGGAGTGCCCCGCGAGCGGACCATCCGGCACGTGCTCATCCCGTCGCTCATGCCGTTCCTGTTCGCCGCCGGCCGATACGCGTTCGCGCTCGGCTGGAAGGGCCTGGTGGTCGCCGAGGTGTTCGGCGGACAGGACGGCGCGGGCTGGACCATCAAGTTCTGGTACGACGCGCATCGCGCCTACGGTGTGGTCGGCTACGCACTGCTGTTCGTCATCTTCGCCCTGATCTTCGAGAAGCTCCTGTTCGACAAGCTGTCCGACCGGTTCTTCCGGTGGCGGCCCGCCACGTCCGGCGAGGTCGTCGAGGAGCAGTTCACCGCCGCCGACACCGTGGAGGAGTCCCGTCGTGGCTGACATCCTGGTTCAGAACCTGCACAAGGAGTTCGGCGCGGGCGCCGACAAGGTCGTCGCACTCGACGACGTGAGCCTGGACTTCGGCGGGCACGTCTTCGTGTCGGTCGTCGGCGCGTCCGGGTGCGGCAAGTCGACACTGCTGAACATCCTGTCCGGTATCGAGACGCCGACCAACGGGACGGTCTCCATCACCCAGGACGGCAGGCCTGCACGGGCGGGCTACGTGTTCCAGGCGGCGCGGCTGCTGCCGTGGCGGACCGTGCTGGACAACCTGCTGTTCGTCCAGGACGACCGGTCGGCCCAGACCCGTGAGCGCTGCCAGCGGTACCTGGAGATGGTGCAGCTCGGTGACAAGGCGAAGAAGTTCCCCGGCGAGCTGTCCGGCGGCATGCAGCAGCGCGTCGGCATCGCGCGTGCCTTCTCGACCGAGCCGGACGTGCTGTTCATGGACGAACCGTTCAGCCACCTCGACGCGATCACCGCCAGGGTGCTGCGCGCGGAGCTGCACGCCATGTGGCAGGCCACGGGCAAGACGGTGGTGTTCGTGACGCACGACGTGGGCGAGGCGGTCGAGCTGTCCAACCGGATCCTGGTGTTCGCCAAGGGCGGTCGGCTCGCCGAGGACGTCCCGGTCGATCTGCCGTTCCCGCGGGACGTCTCCGACTCCGACGTCGCGCTCGCGAAGGCCGACGTGTTCCGCACCTTCGAACGGATCGGCGCACTGAACCCGGCCTGACGGTGGTGGGCGCGACCGGGTCTCGGCCCGACCGCGCCCCACCGGTCAGACCGCGCGGTTGGCCAGGGTGCCGATCCCGTCGACGGTGATCTCGATGCGGTCGCCCGGCCGCACGTAGCGCGGTGGGTCGAAGCCGATGCCCACACCGGCGGGGGTTCCGGTGGCGATCACGTCACCTGGTTCGAGCGCGACCGCCGCCGAGATCGTCTCGATCAGCGTGGGGATGTCGAAGATCAGGTCGGCGACCGGTGCGGCCTGGCGCTGCTCGCCGTTCACGGTGGTACGGACCCACAGCGCGGTGACGTCCTCGATCTCGTCCCTGGTGACCACGCACGGGCCGATCGGGCAGTACGTCGCCGCGCTCTTGCCGACGAAGAACTGCACATGCCGCTTCTGCAACTCGCGGATCGTCATGTCGTTGACGATCGTGTAGCCGTACACGTGGTCCTCGGCGTCCTCGGCGGCGATCCGGGTCCCACCCGCGCCGATGACGACCGCGAGCTCACCCTCGTAGTCGCTGGTAGCTGTCCGGTCGGCGGAGACGTCGATGTCCTCGCCCGGTCCGATGACCGAGGACAGCGCCTTGGTGAAGATGATCGGCTGGTCGGGTAGCGCCTGCCGCTGGGAGGCGTCGAAGCCGCTGCCGGAGAACTCCGTGGCGTGGTCGACATAGTTCTTGCCGACGCACATGACATTGTTCCTCGGGCGGATCGGCGCCAGCAGGGTCACCTCGGCGGCGTGCAGCGCCGCGGTCACCTCGACGGCCCGTGCCAGCGCCGCCTTGCCCTGTCCGACGAATTCCACCATTGTTTCCGGCAGCCCCGGATCGGCGGCGAAATCGATGACAGCCCCGTCCGGGCGCAGTGCGCCGATTCCCGTGCGATTGTCGTGCCGGAAGGTCACCAGCTTCATTTCTCGTCCTTTCCGAGCGGCGGAATTCCGGCCCGCTCTGCCTCGGTGTTGAGGGCGTCCAGTACGGCGGTGGGAACGTCTACTCCGGCGCGGGCGCTTTCGGCAACCTGGCGTGCCGCCTCGTCACCGGGCAGCCGCAGCGGGCTGCCGTCACGGCTGCCGGAGGACCGCAGCAACTCCAGGTGCCGGGTCAGCTCGGCGAGCACGTCGCCCATCGGGCGGAACAGGTCCGCGCGGAACGCGATGAGTAGCTGGCCGGTGTTGGTCGGCGTGCGCGGGTCGAGGCGGTGGTCGAGGACCTCGTGGGCGAACGCGGCGCCGCCCAGCACCCCGGCGAGCAGGCCGATGGCGATCGTGAGCCCGGAACCCTTGTAACCGCCGATGGGCACGAGGAAGCCGTCGTCGGCCCGGTCCGGGTCGGTGATGGGCTGACCGTCGGCATCCACCACCCACCCGGGCGGCAACGGTGTCCCGGCCTGCCGCGCAACCTTGATCGTCCCGTGCGACGCGGCGGTCGTGGCGATGTCCAGCACGAACGGCGGCCCCCACTCGGTGGGGATCGCGATGGCGAGCGGATTGGGACCGAGCAGTGGCGTGGTCCCGCCCCACGGCGGCATCCCGTTCGCGTTGGCCACCGCCAGGTACAGCCCGACGAGACCGTGCCCGGCGACCATCGCCGGGTACAGCCCCGCCGCGCCGGCGTGGTTGGAGTTGACCGTGCCCACGACCGCGACACCGTTCGCGGCCGCCTTGGCAACGGCCACCTCGGTGGCCAGCGTCATGGCGACCTGCCCGAGCCCGTTGGCGCCGTCGACCTGCGCGGAGACCGGCGTCTCCCGCCGGACCGCGGGCTCGGCGCGCGGGTCGATACCACCGGCCCGCAGACGTTGCAGGTAGGGCGCGGCACGGATCAGTCCGTGCCCCGTGCGCCCGCGCTGATCCGCTTCGACGAGCCGCCGTGCCGTGGTCTCAGCGTGGCGGGCCGGCACGTCCGCGGCTCGGAACAATGCAGCGCAAAAAGACACAAGCTGGTCGCTGGAAAAGCGCATCAGAATGCCCTTCCATCAGTTTCGGAAATTGTCTCTAACACACCTGGTGGTGGCCGGGAGTAATATGCAGAATGGAGGTCATGACTGATGCGGAATCGCCTGCGGAATGGTGGCCGGAACTGGCGCCGGCAATAACGCCCACCGCTGCCACGAAACCACCGTTTCGGGTCGTCGACGTCCACACGCACCTGTCGGTACCTGCGGCAGGCGCCATCGCCGCGCCGTTCTTCCGGCCCGAACTGGAACCGCGCACGCTCTACTCGTCGCCGGAGACCCTGCGCTACAACCGGGAGTACCGCGCGAGCGACCGGCAGACCGGGCAGTTCGAGGACGCCGAGGTCCGGCTGTCCGACATGGACAGACAGGGCGTCGACACGCAAGTGCTCTCCGTGCCGCCGACGGAGTACTTCTACTGGCTCGACGAGGAGCACGCCCTGCGGGCGTGCCGGGTGCAGCACGAGCGGTTCGCCGAGGTGGTCGCGCGGTACCCGGACCGGTTCGCCGCGGTGGCGAACGTGCCGATGAACCACCCGGAGCTGGCCGTCGAGGTCATGCGGGAAGCACGGCGGGACTTCGGTTTCACCGGATTCGAGCTGAGCGCCGACGTCGTCGGGCTCGACCTGGACCACCCGCGGTTCGACGTGGTGTGGGAGGCGGCAGCCGAGCTGGGGATGGTCGCGATCATGCACCCGCAGGGCTTCACGCATGGGCAACGGATGACGGACTACTACCTGGTCAACGTCATGTGCATGCCGTTGGCGTCCACATTGGCCACCACGCGCATGATCCTCGGCGGCGTGTGGGAGCGACACCCCGGCCTGAAGATGATCGTCGTTCACGGCGGCGGCTACCTCCCGTTCTACTTCGCCCGCACCGACCACGCGTTCACGGTGCGTCCCGAGCTGCGCAAGCACATCAGCCGCCCGCCGAGCGACTACCTGCGCGAGCTGTACTTCGACACGAACGTCTTCGAGCCCGGCATGGTGCGCCACCTCGTCTCCGAGTTCGGCGCCGACCATGTGCTGCTGGGCACCGACTACCCGTTCGACATGGGCACCACCGACCCGCTCGGCTTCCTGGCACGGGCCGGACTCGGCGAGGACGAGGCGCGGCAGGTGCTGGGCGGTAACGCCGAACGGCTGCTCAGGCTCTGATCGCCACGGCCTCACCCCTCGCCGCCGACTCGTCGGCGGCGAGGTACACCTCCATGGTCACCCGCGCGAGCCGCGGGTCGACCATGACCGGCCGGTCGTAGGCGACCGCCTCCAGGAAGTGGGTGGTCTCCCGTTCCATGGGGCCGGCGTACACGTGGTCGACGTACTCCCCGGGCATCGTCGACAGCGGGAACCGCACCCCGTCGGCGACCGTGTTGAGCACGATGTCGCGGTGGCTCGCGTCGGCGAGGATCGCGCCGTCGGTGCCGAGCACCTCGATCCAGGTCGTGGACTGGTTCGGATACCCAGGCGGCAGCGACATACCCGCGCCGACGGTGACCACCACTCCGTCATCCATCGTCACGACGAGGTACTGGGTGTCGGGCGAACCGAGGGTTTCCCGGCGCACGCCCCACGCGTTCTGGGAGTAGACCCGTACCGGCCGCCGGTCGCCCAGACACCAGAACGCGAAGTCCAGGTCGTGGGTGGCTTCCATCGCGGCGGGCGACAGCGGGGTCCGCGCACTGATCTTGGCGCCGAGCGAGCGGGTGATGTGCCTGCTCAGCAGAATGCTGGTGACGGTGCCCAGCGTGCCGTCGTCGATCGCCCGCTTGATCATCGCCTGCTTGCTGTTGAACCGCTGCGAGTAGCCGATGGTGAACTTGAGGCGCTGCGACTCGGCGAGCGCGATCAGCTCGTCGGCCTCGGCCAGTGTGAGCGCGATCGGTTTCTCCAGCAGCACGTGCTTGCCTGCCTCGAGCGCGGCCTTCGCCATCGGGTAGTGCAGCGTCTCCGGCGTGGCCGACACCATGATCGCGTCGATCGCCGGGTTCGCGACCAGCTCCGTCCAGTCCTCAGTGGACTTCGCGGGCCCAGCCAGCTCGGCCACCTCGGCCAGCCGCTCCTGGCGGATATCGGCGAGGTGCAGCTCGCCCACCAGCGGGCTGCGTGCGGACGCCACCGCGCGGATCCCGCCACACCACCCGGTGCCGATGACGCCGACGCAGAGTGGACCGGTCATGGGTTCCCTCGCAGTTCTTCCGGGGCGACCGGCAGCGTGACGGGTTTGCCGATGCGGGCGGAGTAATCCATCGCCATGGTAAGCAGGAGGTTCGAATGTCCGTCCCGGACAGTCGCATGTGGAGTACGAACACCCGTGGAGAGCCGGGAGAACCAGGACATGGTCTCCTCCCGCATCGGCCCCCACAGCAGGCCGTCGGACAGGTCGCCCGGTGGATAACTGCCGACGAAGTCGACATGCCGCGGCGCAGGCGCCTCGAACCCCCGGCTGCGGTACCCGGCCGGCTGCGGGTACTCGGAGGCGACGATCACGTCGCGGTGGGTGTCCTCGATGTCGATCGCCCCTGCGGTGCCGACGATGCCGATCTCCAGCCCATAGACCGCACCGGGCCAGACCGACGGCAGGGCCCAGTTGATGTTCATGCTGAACAACGTGCCGTCGTCCATCGTGAAGATGCCGAACGTGCCGTCCTTCGTGCCCAGCTCGCCGAGCACGCGGTCGATCGAGCGGGCGTAGACCTCGACCGGGGTCCTGCCCTCCAGCAGCCACATGCTCATGTCAAGGCTGTGGGTGCCGGAGACGACCATCGGGGTGAGGTTCGCGGTGTCCTTCACCTTGCGCAGCGTCGCCTCTGGCACCATCCGGTTCATGAACGCCCGTGTGGTCACCGAGGTCACCGCACCGATCTGCCCATCCCGCAGGCGCTGCTTGACCGCGAGGAAGCGACGCCGGAACCGCTGCGTGTAGCCGACGACCGCGTCGACGCCGGCAGACTCGATCGCGGCGAGCACGTGCGCCGACTCGACCGGGTCGGTGGCGAGGGGCTTCTCGATGAACAGCGGGTGACCATGCTCGACCGCGCGCAGGATCGGGTCGACGTGCTGGCTCTCGTCGGTCGCGACGATCACTGCCGTCACCTCGGGGTGCCGCAACAGCTCGGCCGTGCCGGTGGTGGCGAAGTCAGCGCGAGTGTCGGCGGCGAGCTGCTTCAGCGTCGGCTCGTGGACGTCGCACAGACCGAGCCAGGTGACCGCCGGATACTCGCGCGCGAGCGCGGCACGGATGCGGCCGACGGTGCCGCAGCCGATGATCGCGAGCCCGATGCCCATCACCGCACCACCCCGAGGAGCCGGGCGGCGTTGCCGCCGGTGATCAGGTCGACCTGCCGCTGGTCCAACCCCGGCATGGCGCCGATCAGCGCCAGCGGATCGCCCTCGCCCATGTCGTACGGGTAGTCGGTACCGAGCAGGACGTGGTCCGCGCCGTACTTGTCGACCAGGTACCTCAGCTGGTCGGGCTCGAACACCATGGTGTCGAAGTAGAACTTGCGCAGGTAGCTGCTCGGCAGCTCGGGCACCCCTTGCCGGACGTCGTCCCTGGCGCGCCAGCCGTGGTCGATCCGGCCCGCGTAGGCAGGCAGGTAACCGCCGCCGTGCACGACGACCAGCTTCAGGTCGGGATGCCGTTCGAGGACACCGTCGAAGATCAGGTGCGCGGTGGCGAGCGTCGCCTCGAACGCGTGCCCGATGATGTTGACGAAGTTGTGGCCCTGCAACCGTTGCGGGTGTGTGTGGCCCTGGGTGTGGATGACGACGACGGCGCCGAGCCGCGCCACCTCCGCCCAGAACGGGTCGAGCCGCTCGGCCGAGATCTCCTCCCCCTCCACGTGGGTACCGATCTCGATGCCCCGCATGCCCAGTTCGGTGACGAGATAACGCAACTCCGTCACGGCGGCCTCGGTGTCCTGCAACGGGACCGTGCCGAGCGGGAGGAACCGGTCCGGGTGGGCGGAGGTCGCCTCGACCAGCTCCTCGTTCACGATCCGCGCGACCTTGGCGCCCAGCTCCGGATCGGCCCAGTAGTAGAACTGGTACACCGCGACGGCGACCGCCTGGATGTCCACCCCCATCCGGTCCATGTCCGCGAGCCGCACATCCAGCAGGTCCATCTTGGGTCTGATCGTCGCGAGCTGTCGCTCGTTCACCGCCCGCGTGACGGCGTCACCGTGCCCGAGCGCCACCTTGCCTGCGGCACGCGCAGCGTCCCGCATCAGCTCGGCGGCAGGCCCGCACTCGCGGTGACAGTGGATGTCGACGACGGGCCCGTCGTCGCGGCGCACTGTGGTCATCAGCGTCCTCCCTGGTCAGCCCGGCCACACACCGACGCTAGAGAGATCGACTGGGGGCAACAATGTGCCTTTCCGTCAGTTTCCGCCGCGCCGGATGCCAGCCGACGCGGTTCAGTGCAGGAGTTTCAGCCCCACCACACAGGCCACGATCCCGCCGAGGAGCAGGATCTTGGCTACCGATACGGCTTCCGCTCCTGACCACATGCCATAGGCGACGGTCAGGCAGGCCCCAATCCCCACCCACACCGCGTATGCGGTGCCGGTTGGCAGCTCCCGCATCGCGTAGGCCAGACCCAGCATGCTGGCGATGAGCGCGACACCGAACACCAGCGATGGAACCAACCGGGAAAGCCCCGCGGACTTGCCCAGTGCAGTGGCCCATACGGCTTCCAGAACACCCGACACGACAAGAACTGCCCACGACATGATGTGCACCTCAAGCGCCGTCTTGTCGCTGACCGGGTACGGCACATCCTCGTCCGGGGTTCCTCTACGGAGGTACCTGGGTCCGATTATGGCACATCGCCGCGCGGCTTCCAGAAGTATCCTATTAGGACAAATAGTCGGCCTGCCCTGTCCGGTTGCTGCCAGCCCGACCGTAAGCTCGCCCATCCGGTCGATACTGTGAGCATGACTACGTCTCAGAACGGCGCCAGGCGGCGGGAGCAGGCGCGCGCCCGGGGATGGCTGTTCTCGCTGGCCTCGATCCTCCTCTGGGAGGCCGTGCTCACGCTGGTCGTCCTCGTGGCCGCCGGTCCTCCTGACCCGGATGGGCTCTACTACTCGTTTGGCCCCGCGCTTGTCATCGTCGCCCTGTTCGGCACTCCGCTGACCTACCTGGTCGGCTGGCGTCGTCCGCGGCCGTTCTATCAGCTGGTGTTGTTCGCGCTGCCGGTCTTCCTGATCTGCCTGGGACTCACCCAGTACGCGTGACGGCCTCCGCCGCATGGGCGGAGGCCGTCATCGGAGACCGTCACCCCATAGCGACGTGGCTGCCGGGGGCCGGTGCGGCCGGCCGCAGCCAGGCGTTGACGTCGGGGCGGAACAGGTGAACGATCACGAGCACCGCCAGGGAGATCCCGACGATGCCTTGGGGGGACCCCTGGACAAGCGCCACGACGCCACTGATCACTGTGAGCACCTCGAGCACCGTCACCACAGCCCTCGCCCCTGGCACACGCCGGCCCAGCAGCACCGCGGACACGATCACGACCACAGCGATGGCCAGCGATCCGTAACCCAGTAGGTACTGCAGCAGCGCCGCGGAGCGTCCGTGCTCGGCGGCCTCCGCCGCGAAGTACACCAGCATGACTCCGGTGGCGACGTTGGAAAGCACCTGAAGCGTCAGGATTCCCAGCGAGATCTTCAACGAGAACGGCATCCGCGGTCGCTGTGTGGTCTGTTCCATGTCTCAAGTCCTTCAGCTCGTGTGTCCGGTTGGTTCCACGATGCTGGGCGGCGGATGAGGTTTTGATGACACGTCGCGGTCGTGCGCTGCGCTAACCTCGCCCGGGTGCGCGTACTGGTGGCGGAGGACGACGAGAACCTGAGGGTCGCGGTAGAGGCGGCCCTGCGGGGCGCGGGGCTCGCCGTCGACACGGCCGCCGATCTTCCGGAGGCCGACGAGGCGCTCGGCGTCAACACCTACGACTGCGTGGTCTTCGACCGGATGCTGCCAGCCGGCGACGCGCTGCCCTACGTCGAGCACCGCAGGCAGGCGGGCTGGGCGGTGCCGGTTCTCTTCCTCACCGCACGTGACACGGTGCGCGACCGCATAGCCGGGCTCGCGTGGGCCGACGACTATCTGGTCAAGCCATTCGCGGTGCCGGAGCTCGTCGTCAGGGTGCGCAGCCTGTGCCGCCGAGGTGGCCTGCCCGCCCCGCCGCTGCTGCGGTGGCGGGATCTCGAGCTCGACGTCGGCCGGCACGAGGCCCGGCGCGGCGGCACCGGACTACGCCTGACTCGAAAGGAGTTCATCGTCCTCGAACGGCTCGTCGCCGCGGCGGGCGGCGCGGTGAGCAGGGCCGAGCTGATCGCCGCCGCCTGGGACGAGTTCGTGCCGCCGGCGTCGAACGTGCTGGACGTACTGATCACCCAGCTGCGACGGAAACTGGGCCCGCCGCCTGTGCTGCACACCGTGCGCGGCGTCGGGTACCTCCTGGGGGATCCGGCGGCACGCGCTCAGAACCGCTGACCGCTCTCGATAGCGGCGAGCACGTCGTCGGCGGTGAGCCTGCGCAGCTCGGCGGCGTCCGGTATCCGGCCGAGCCGGCGCAGCCGCCCGGACTGTTCCTTACGGATCGACTCGAACAACCGCCGCGCGTCACGGGCGTTACCGAAGCCCGGTTCGCCGGAGATCCGGCCGAAGTAGGCGGCGAGTGCGGGTTCGGACCGCGGGGCCAGCTCGTAGTCGCCGGCCGTCACCATCCGGCCGATGATGCCGACCAGTTCGTCCGGGCGGTAGTCCTCGAATTCGACGGTCTTCGCGAACCGTGACGACAGCCCAGGATTGGCCGCGAGGAACTGGCGCATCTCCACCGTGTACCCCGCGACGATCACCGCGATCTCCTCGCGATGGTCCTCCATCAGCTTCACCAGCGTGTCGATGGCCTCCTGGCCGAAGTCGCCGCCGGAGCCCGACTGCCGGGCCAGCGTGTACGCCTCGTCGATGAACAGAACGCCGCCAAGTGCCTGCTCGAACACCCCGGCGGTCTTCTCGGCCGTGTGGCCGATGTACTGCCCGACCAGGTCGCGTCGCGACACCTCGCGGAACTCGCCGCGGGGCAGCACACCGAGCTCACGCAGGAGCTTGCCGTAGGTGCGTGCCACCGTCGTCTTACCTGTGCCAGGCGCACCGGCGAAGATCAGGTGATGGCTGAGCGTTCCGGTCGCCAGCCCCGCTTGCGCGCGCCACGAGTTCACCTGGATCTCGTCGACCAGCGCACGTACCTCGGTCTTCACGCCGGGCAGCCCCACCATGCCGGTCAGCTCCGCGAGCAGGCCTTCGAGCGGTCCGGAACCGTTGGCGGCGCCGCTGGGGCCGACCACGACCTTCGCCGTCGCCGTGGCGGCGAGCCGGATGGCCGGCTCGGCGGTGCCGGTGACGTCGCATGCCTCGATCGTGCCTCCACAGTGGGGCCCCACATCGATGCCGACGCCGAGCGCGTCGCTGACGGACAGGTGACGCAGCACGGGCGCTCCGCGATGCGCCACCGCGATCCCGGACTGGCTCGTACGGGACACCCGGCAGTTCTCCACAACCGGGCGCGCGTGCTGGTAGATGTAGAAACCGCGCTGGCCGCAACCGGCGACCGTGCACGACCGGATCACGGGGTCGGCGCCGAGTCCGACGATCACGCCGTCCGCGGCGATGTCGCCGATCGTGACGTTCTCGACGACCCCAGAAGTGCCTTCCAGCACCAGCCCGTGTTCGGCTCCCGTGATGGTGACGTCCTTAATGGACAGCGGTCCCGGCCCGCGGACCGCCACCCCCGGCCCGCGCTCGGCGCGCACCGTGCAGCTGGACAGGATCAGCTCCGCGTTCTCAACCTGGATGGCCGCCGCGTCGCCCGCGCGCACCGTGAGGCCGTGCAACGCCAGCACGCCCCCACGGGCACGCAGCACGGGCACGTCGGCGCCGCTGCCGTCGAGGACCACCTCCGCGCCCGCGGCCGCGCGCAGGGTGAGGCTGCGGTCGAGCAGCTCGAGCGTCTCGGCGTACGTGCCCGCCGAGATGGACACACAAGCGCCGTCCGGCGCGCCGAGCACCGCGTCGCCGACGGTGGAGTAGGCGCCGTGCCCGCCGGGATCGACCAGGATGGTACGCCCAGTGGGCAGGGCCTTGCCCGTCGCGGTTTCAGTCATCGGCCTCCCCTTCCAGCCAGCCGCGGTCGGCGGCCTTGGCTCCTGCCTGGAACCGGCTGCGCGCACCGAGCCGGTCCATCAGGCTCGACACCATGCGGCGCACGGTGCGCACCGAAACGCCGAGCGCGGCCGCCGCGGACTCATCCGTACAGCCCGTCGACAGCAGCGAGAGCAGGTCCCGGTCCCGCCCGTCCAGCCCGGCCGGCCGTGGCCGCGGGTTCGCGGCCAGTGGCACGGCCGACGGCCACAGGCACTCGACGAGCTCGGTGATCGTCCCGACGACGCTCGGCAGCCTGAACACGGCGACGTCGTCGTGTCCGCCCTGCCGTTCGACGGGCACGATGGCGAATGCGCGATCGACGACCAGCGCCTCGACGGGAACAGCGGGCATCGTACGGATCTCCGCGCCGTCCTGCGCGAGTTGCGCGAGGCGATGCGCGACCCCGGCCGCGATCCGCGCCTGGTCGGGGAGCAGCATCCGGTACCGGACGCCGCGCCGCAGGTTGGCGTGGTCAATCCGGCGGAACGCCGCCACCGGATCGCCGGGTGCCCCGGACAGCGAGCTGACGACGAGCACCTCCCGCTGGGCGGCGGCCAGCTTCGCCGTCACCCGCGCATGCCGTGACACCGGCTGGCACGACGCGTGCCCCTGGAGGACCGCGAGCCGCGGTGGCGCCTCGCGCAGTTCAGGCGGCGACTGGGTCATCACGGGTTTCCTCCGATCGGCAACGACGCGGCGACCGCCGCGGCGTGTTGGTTGTCCATCCGCTCGAGGCGGATCCCGGGTGGCGGCGTCCGCAGCAGCCACCCGGTCGCCACGTCGACGGCCGCGTCGGTTGTCGCGGCCACGCGAACCACCGCGGCGTACTCGGGCACGGTGACCGAAACGGTGCAGGCAGTCCCGGGGACGGCCGCGAGCACGCGGTGCAGCAGGTGCACGCGGGCCATTGGTGAGCGCGGTCCGAGGCCGGAAAGGCGAATGCCGGCCTGCGCGATCGGCCCTGCGCGCCAGTACCGCCTGTCCTCGCGGATCGCTCCCCTGCCCGGCCCAGTGTGGGTCAGCGCCGCGAGGGTCGCGAGCACCTCGCGCTCGGTCAACGCGGTCAGTGTCCCGACCGCGATGCCCGTGCCTCTGATCCTGCGGTGCAGTTTGCGCACGGCGTTGCTCACGGCGACGAGCAGCTCCGCGTCATCCGCGAAACCCGGTTCGCGCAACGCCCTGACGACCAGCCACGCGCGGGCCTGGTCTGTCTGTTGTGGACCGCGGTGCACCACGAGCTGGAACCGGAGGGCAGGCTGTCCCGGCTCAGTCGCGCCGGTGGTGTCAGCGAGCGCGACGCCCGACAACGCGAACTCGGCGAGCGCGGCGGCACCCACATCGGCGGGCCTCAGCACGGCGACGAGCTCCTCGGCGCGGCTGACGACACCCGAGGGCGTTCCGGCGAGTACCGCGGTGCGCGCACTTGCCCCTCGGGCCAGAATCCGGAGCAGCATGCGCGCGCCGTCGGCGCCGGGCAGGTCACGCTCGCGACGGCGCAGCACCAGTAGCACCCGCTGCGCGAGCTCGTCGGACAGCCACTGTCCGCGCACGCGCACCGCCGTGCACGCCAGCAGCGCCACCGCCGCCGGCACGAGGACGGTGACCACCGGCCACGGCCTGCCGACCGCGAGGAACACGAGCACGAGGGCGAGCTGCCAGCAGACGATGCGGAGCACCGGAAGGTCGAGCGGTTCCCGGCGCGGCGGCCGCTCGCCCGGTGGCGATACGGGCAGCGCCTGCCCTGCCTGCTGGGCATGTTGCACCGGGAAGGGCGCCGTGGCGGCTTCCGGACGGTCCTGAACTGCCGCGGCCGGCCGCGCGACCGGTCGTCGCTGCGCGGTGGCATGGACCGCGGCGGCGACAGTGGCGACCGGTCGCTCCACGGCGCGCGTCTTACCCGTCGCGACGGGCTCCGGTCTCGTCTGACCGCCCGCCGCGGCGAGGTCCTGTTGTTCCCGCACGGTCATCGCCGGTCCCTTCACGCCACTCGCGCAGTGGGTTCGGGCAGGCTCGCCGGCGCGCACGTCCGGCATCGCGCGGCGGAGTGGCTCACGAGCCGGTGGCGGCCATATCGACCAACCGCGCGCGCGTCGAGCAGGCTCACATCGACGAGCGCCTCCAGCACGAGCCGCGCGGCCCCAGGCGCACGACCGAGCACTCGGGCGGCGGCGGCGAGGTCGAACTCGGCGGGCAGGCCGCCGAGCGCGGTCAGCGCCGACCGCTGCTCGCCGGGCAGGCCCTGGACAGTCACGGCCAAGGCCCGCCGGTAGCCGCTCGCGCACGCGAGTACCTGGCACGGGCCACCGCCGAGTTCCTCGGCCAGCGACCGCACCGACCACAACGGACGCGTGGCGAGCCGGTCCGCGACATCCCGGATCACCGCGGGAATCCCGCCGAAGCACCGCACGAGCGTCTCGATCGGTCCGCCCTCCACTTCTACGGCGCCCGCGACCGTCCGCTCCTCCACGGCCGCGCGGAACATCGTCATCGCGTCGGCCTGCGCGAGCGGGCCGAGCGCGATCCGCACCGCGCCGTCGACGTGCCAGTCGCGGTGACGGGTGGTGACGAGCGTCAGGCTGCCGGAGCCCGCGGGCAACAGCGGCGCGACCTGGCCGAGCCCGTCGGCGTCATCCAGCACCAGCAGCACGCGCCGGCGTGCGAGCTGGGACCGCCACAGTGCGGCGCGCTCGGCCAGCGTGTCCGGGACGAATGGGTCGGCGACGCCGACGCGGTGCAGCAGGCGGGCAAGGAGGTCCGCGGGGGCGAGGCCGTGCAGGTCGAGGAAGAACTGACCGTCAGGGAACGCGTCGGCGAGCCCGTGGGCGGCATGCACCGCGAGCGCGGTCTTGCCCACGCCGGGCATACCGTCCACGAGCACCACTCCCCCGCGGACTCGCCGGACGGCCGCGAGCTCCATGGTGCGTGCCACGAACCGGCCTGCGCCACGCGGCAGCTCGCGTCGCGGCTCGGTGATCGCGGTGGCTACGCCGGCCTCACCGAGTACCTCGCGGTACGCCGCGGCGAGCTCGCGGCCCGGGCAGACGCCGAGCTCCGTCGCCAGTACGTGCCTGGCGCGGGAATAGGCACGCAACGCCTCCGTGCGCCTGCCCTGCGCGTGCAGCGCGCACACCACGCCGGCCCACGCCCCCTCACGCAGCGGATCGTCGTCGATGAGCGCGGTCAAGGTGCGTATCGCCTCGTCGGTGCGGCCAAGCGCGAGCTGCGCCGCCCCGAGGTCCTCCCGCAACCGGCCGTGCAGCTCAATGAGCCTGCCCGACTCGTCCTCGGCACTCGGCACACCTTCGTACGGGCGACCACGCCACAACTCCAGCGCCGCGCCGAGCTCGTCGATCGCGGTGGCGAACTCGCCCTCGTCCGCCGCCGCGCGCGCCCGCGCGGCATGCTCGGCGACGCGGCTCGCGTCGAGCTCCCCTGGCAGCACCCGCAGCCGGTAGCGGCCAGGCGCGCTCTCGATGCGCGGCCGGCCGCCGTCCGCGGACAGCAGACGCCGCAGCTGCCACACGTAGGTCTTCAGGTTGGCTTCGGCGGAGGCGGGCGCGACCGCTTCGTGCCATGTTGCGTCTATCAGCGTGGCACTCGTGACCCACGCGTTAGGGTGCTGCAACAGCGTCGCCAGCACGGTCGTGGCCTTGCCACGGCCGAGCCGGTGGACGTCCCCGTCACGGCCGTGCACCTCCAACGGCCCCAGAACATGGAAGAACATGCGACCGACGATCGCGGCACGAACATGAGGTTCCGATGACAGCGACAACGCGAGTGCTGGTGGTCGAGGACAACGAGGACATGCGCGTGGCGGTGGCGGCGGAGCTTCGGGCGCAGGGGTTTCAGGTCGACGAGGCCGCAGACCTGGCAGCGGCCGAGGCCGCGCTCACCAGAGGAGACCCCGACTGCGCGGTGTTCGATCGCATGCTGCCTGACGGCGACGCGGTCGCCTACGTGGGACGGCGCAGACAGGATGGCTGGACGGTGCCCGTCCTCTTCCTCACGGCCCGTGACACCGTCGCCGACCGGGTCACGGGTTTCGAGCACGGCGGCGACGACTATCTCGTGAAGCCGTTCGCCGTCCCCGAGATGACGGCCAGGGTCACCGCGTTGTGCCGCCGCCAGGGCGAGCGTCGGTCGCCGGTGCTGCGCCACTCCGACCTCGAAGTGGACAGCGCGCGACGACAGGTCCGGCGCGGCGGTGTGCTGCTCACGTTGAGCGACAAGGAGTTCGCCATCCTCGAGTACCTGATGGCCCGCCCGGAGCAGGCTGTCACCCGCAGCGAGCTGATCGACCACTGCTGGGACACCAGCAACGATCCGATGTCCAATGTGGTCGACGTGGTCGTCCGCCGGTTGCGCGCGAAGCTGCGGGAGCCCGAGCTGATCCACACGGTGCGCGGTGTCGGCTACCGCTTCGGTGACGCGCGGAGCAGCTCGTGACCACGTCGGCCGCCGTCCGGTTGCGGCGGCTGCGCTGGCTGCTGACGGTGCTGTTCACAGCCCTCAACGCAGCCGGGCTGGTTGTGCTCGCGTGGCTGTTCATAGAGCAGGACCGCGAGGCGGGTGAGCTGCGGATGGACGCGGAGCTCAAGCAGGTGACCGCGGCGGTGCTGCGGCTCGTGCAGCGCACCGGCGACACGGGGATCACCACGGGGTACATCGGCAGCGACCAGATCGACACCAGCTGCCCCGAGTTCGCCGTACTGCCGGCCGGTGCCGGCGAGTTCGACCCGCATTTCAGCAAGCGTGACTGTGTCTCCGAGGACCGGGCGTATCTGTACGGACTCGCCAGGGACGCAGCCGCCAGCGGCAGGTTCATCGAAGGCTACGTGCCCGGCCGCGACGGCGACCTCGTGCGGGTCGTCGCCCAGCCCTTCCTCAACGCGTCCGGCCAGTACGCGGGGGCGGTCGTCGCGACGAGCGACCCGAGTGCGTCGCTGGCCCAGCACCGGAACGTGGTGCTGTGGGTGATCGGCGGCTGCCTGCTCCTGGTGAGTGCGCTGGCCGTGACCGGACATCTGCTCTCCGGCCGGGCGATCCGGCCCGCGGCGGCAGCGCTGGAACAGCAGGAGGTGCTGCTCGCCGAGACCGCGCACGACCTTCGGACACCGGTCGCGGCGCTGCGGGCGCTGGCCGAGACGGCGTGGCGCAACCCCGCTGCGCGGCCGGACCTGCTGCCACGCACGGTGCGGCTCGCGGCCAGGATGGGCACGATCATCGACGACCTGCTCGTGCGGGCACGCCTCGCTGCCGGCGTCGAGGTGCTCGCGATGCAACCGGTCTGGCTCGACCAGATCGTCACGGCCGTGGTCGAGGAGACCCCCGCCGACGGCGCGCAGGTCACGGTCATCGCGACGCCGACGAAGGTGAACGCCGACCCCGGTCTGGTCCAGCGTGCGGTCGGCAACCTCCTCAACAACGCGATCCGGTACGGTCGCCAGCCTGGCGCCCCCGCGATCGTGCACATCACCGTGGCAGGCGGGCGAGTGACGGTGGCCGACCACGGCCCGGGCATCGATCCGTCGGTCGCGGAGGAGAGCTTCGACCGGTTCAGCAGCGGCGGCGGCTCCAGTGGTCTCGGCCTGTCGATCGTGCGCTGGACCGCGCAGGCACACGGTGGATTCCTGCGCGTCTACAACGCACAACACGGCGGCGCCATCTTCGAGCTGACCTTCCCGCCGATCCCCTAGGTCCAGTCCTCCCGGTGTTCGTGTACCCAATCTGGACCCGAGATGTACCGGGATCTCCTATGCTGACTCCGTGACGGGGAGCAAGCTGCGGCATCGCCTTCCGGTGGCACTGCTCGTGGCCGCCACCGCGGCCACGGTGATGCTCGCGGTGTCGGGCGCCACCGAACCCGTGCGAGGGCTGGATTTCGCCCAGTCAGGGCACTGGGTCGCGAATCCGGATCTCGACATCGTCTTCCACGTCAACGGCGCCGCCAAGACAGTGGATGCGCAGGCGCCGATGATGATCGACCCGGGCGATTTGGTCTACCAAGGTGACACCAGCGCGTACGTCGTGGGTGACTCCCGGATCAGGGAGTTCGGCAAGTCCACCTTGGAAGTCGAGCGCACCATCATCCCGCCGACCGGCGAACGGCCGGTGGGCGTCGAGGCCGACGGCGGCCCGTATCTCGTCTATCGCGAGGCCGGAACCGTGATCCGGCTCGGCGAGCAGCCGACGAGGATCAGCGCGGGCCAGGGACTCGGAAACCCGGTCGTCACAACCGACGGCACCCTCTGGCTGCATCGGCGTGCCTCGGGCGTGCTGTGCAAACTGGCCAAGGGTACGGACCAGGTGTCGTGCCCCGCCGTCACCCCGCGAGGGCACAGCGGCGAGCTGACCGTTGTGGACGGGCAGGCGGCGTTTGTCGACACCACCGAGGACACTGTGCGTGCGGTGCTCGACGAGGAGCTCGGCGATCCCGTCAACATCGGCCTCGACGTGCCTGGCACCGCGGCGATCGGCACCACCGACGCGGGCGGACGCATCCCCATTCTCGATCCCGGCAAGCAGGAACTGCACCTCGTCGACGGCCGGGGCATTGCCACACCCGCCCCGCCGGCCACCCCGCTGACGATCGACCTGCCCGACGGCGAGTACGCGAAACCCGAGACCAGCGGCGACTCTGTCGTGCTGCTCGATCTCGAGAGCAACTCCGTGCGCACGTACACCAGCGACGGCAGGCAACAGGGCGTCACGCCGGTCCCACCCGAGACCGGGGAGCCGAGGCTCACGCGCGGTGAGGACGCGCGCGTGTACGTCGACGGCGACAAGGGACGGCACGTGATGGTGGTCGATGAGGGGGGCGAGACAAGTCAGATTCCCCTTGTCGGCGACGAGAACCCCGAGAGCCAGAACCCGCCGCAGGCGCCGCCGCCCGAGCGACCCGAGGACACGCGGGAAGAGAACCCGCCCCCCGCTTCACCGCCTCCCTCCCCGCCCGACCGGCAGGTGATCGCGGACGAGCCGACCGCGCAACCGGAACCCGAGCAGCCACCGCCTGCGCAACCCGAGCCCCGGCAGCCGAGCCCGCAGCCACCTCCCGCGCCCCCACCACCGCCGCCGCCCCTGCCGGCGAGCCCGCCCGGGGTCGCCGCCAACATCTCTGCCACCCACCAGACTGGCGGCGACACGGTACGGGTCACGTGGGGTGCCGCCGATCCCAACGGCGCACCCGTGACGGCGTACCACGTTGCGTGGCAGCCGGTCACCGGCGCAGGAAGCGAGACACTAGCGGGCAACGCACGCACGACTGTCCTTTCCGGACTACAGAAGGGCGTCACCTACACCGTCACGGTCGTCGCAGAGAACCGTGCTGGGCGCGGCGCCGTGGCGAGCACAACGGTCGTGATCCCGGCGCAGACCATCACGATCTCGCGCGGCGAGCCGAGTGAATACAACGGCTGTGGCCCTCCGTGTCACAAGATCCGCATCGTGGCGACCGGGCTCGAACCCAACACCAGGTACGACTTCAACCCCTATTCCAACGCCCCAGGCTGGGGAAACCCAGGCTCCGGCTGGGAAACCGACGAGGACGGCAACGTGGACTTCGAGAACATCGACTTCGGCGAACCCGGCTACGAGGTCTGGGTCGAGATCGAAGGGACCGGCCTGGTGTCCAACCGCTACCTCTGGCCGGACGAATGAGCACGCGGGCGAGCGAGGTCGGCAGGCTGATCTCGAACAATGTGCAGCAGGTCATCCGCGGTAAGCCCGAGCTGGTGCGCTTCGCGGTGGCCGCTCTGCTGGCCGAGGGACACCTGCTGATCGAGGACGTGCCGGGCCTGGGCAAGACGACGCTGGCGCGGTGCATCGCACGCAGCATCGGGGGCGAGTGGAGCCGCATCCAGTTCACCCCTGACCTGTTACCTGGCGACATCACCGGCGTCACCGTCTACCACCAGAAGGACGAGGAGTTCACGTTCCACCGCGGGAGCGTGTTCGCGAACATCGTGGTGGCCGATGAGGTCAACCGTGGCACACCCAAGACACAGTCGGCACTGCTGGAGGTGATGTCGGAACGGCGGGTGACCGTCGACGGCGTCACCCACGAGGCACCACGCCCGTTTCTCGTCGTCGCCACGCAGAACCCGATCGAAATGGAGGGCACCTACCGCCTCCCCGAAGCGCAGCTCGACCGGTTCCTGATGCGACTGTCCGTTGGCTATCCGGACGTCGCCTCGGAGGTTCTGGTGATCATGAGCGACTGCGCCGGGGTCACCGCCGACGACCTTCCTGCCGTGGTGGACATCGCGACGCTGCGCGGGGCCATTGAGGACGTTCGCCAGTCTCACATCGACCAGGCTGTCGTGGAATACGCCGCCAGGCTCACTGCGGCCACCCGCGACCACGTGGCCGTGCGGTTCGGTGCCAGCCCACGCGGCAGCATCGCGCTCGTCCGTACCGGTCAGGCGCTCGCCGCGATGGCAGGGCGCGGTTTCGTCACACCGGATGATGTCAAGAACGTCGCCAAGCCGGTACTCGCCCACCGGTTGATTCTGACGGCGGAGGCGGAACTGAGCCAGCGCACCGCCGACGAGATCATCGACGAGGTCCTCGCCGCGACGCCCGCGCCCGCGGTCAACGCGGCCACCAGGTGACACCGTGCGGCCGACCAGGCGAGGCATCGCGATGCTCGTTCTCTGCGTACTGTTGGTCGCGTTCGGACAGTGGGCGGGGTATCCCCTGCTGCGAGCGCTGGGCGGCATCCTGCTGGCGGCGGTGCTCGCGGCCGTCGCGCTCACCGCGCGCCCCGTACGCGTGACGGTGACGCGTTCCGTTTACCCGGACCGCGTCGAGCGCGGCAAGCCCGCGCTCGCGCGGCTACGCGTGCGCAACCCAACGTCCCATCGCCAACCGGCGTTCCTCGCCACGGACAAGGCGGCCGACGCGGCGCAGACCGTGCGAATCCGCCCGTCGCCACCGCGCGCGGAGTCGACCTATCACTACGAGCTTGCGACTCCGGTTCGCGGCGAGCTGACCGTCGGGCCGCTGTTGCTGCTCCGGGTCGATCCGTTCGGGCTCGCCACCAACCGGCTGCCCACGGGCGACACCGCGATCCTCAGGGTGTACCCGCGCCAGTTTCCCGCTCGGGCGCTCGTGGGCGCGCACCCCCGGCACCACCACGAGGGTGTCACCACCAACGAGACATTGCGCGGTTCGATCGACCTGCGTGACGTGCGGGAGTACGTGCCAGGGGACGAGGTCCGGCACCTCCACTGGAAGGCGACCGCCCGCACAGGCCGGTTGATGGTGCGCGATCTGGCCGACCCTCAGCAGCCGCGGTTCACCGTCCTGCTCGACACGCGGCGGGGCTCGCTGGAGCCGGACACGTTCGAGGAAGCCGTCGATCTCGCGGCGTCCCTGCTGGGCTCGTCGGCCAGGGCAGGACAGCACACCAGGCTCGTCACCTCCTCTGGGCTCGACATGCCGACTCCCGGCGGGAACCAGGCCTCGCGCAGCCTGCTCGACGAGCTCTGCGTGCTTCGGCAAAGCGGCGGCGTGCGCGACGCGGTCATGCCCCCAGCGCTGGCCGCGAGCCGCGGCTTCGGCGGCTGCATCGCGGTCGTCACCTCGCCGGGCCCCGAGCTGACGTCGATGGCGTGGCTGCGGCAACGCTACTCGTCGATCTTCGTGTTCGTGCTCGGCGGTAGCGGCCGCGAGGCTCACGCGGTGGCGGGAGCCCGGATGCTTGGTGCAGACAACGCCGCGCACGCCGTGCGCCGGTGGAACGAGGTGCTCGGTTGACGTCCTCCCCCACCTTGGTGCCCGGTCGAGCACCGCTGCCCACCGTGTTCGTCGCGCTGGCGGCCGTGGTCGCCGGGCTGCTGTTCGCCCCAGTCTTCGGCCTGTGGCCGCTGGTGGTCCCACTGCTCGTCCCGGCTGCGGTAGCACTCGCGATCGCGGTGCTCGCGTCGCGCCGCGAGGCGCTCGTGCCGTGGCGGCCGGTGCTCGCACTGCTCGGCGGCCTGCTCGGCGTTGTCGAGACGACGCTGCTGTCCACAACGGTCGCTGGCATTCCTACCGGTAGCACAGCACGCGCGCTCTTCTCCGGGATGACCGACTCGTGGCACCTCGCGCTCCAGTCGACCTGGCCTGCACACCCGGAGCCCGCGCTGATGCTGTTCGTGCCGCTGCTGGTGCTGCTCGCGTGCGTGCTGGGCGTGGAATTCCTGTACCGCTGGGGGACCTTTCCCGCGCTGGCACCGAGTTTCGCGGTGCTCGTGCTCAGCCAGTTCTACAGCGCCACAACAGGCGTGGCGGCGGCGCTGGCCGCGCTCGCCTACGCGGCCGCGGCAGGGGCGCTGTTCATCGCCACGAGACCTGAGCGCGTGTCCACGGGGCGGCGGCTGTCGTCGGCGCTGCTGGTGGCCACACCGCCCGTGGTACTCGCGGTGATCGGCGCAGTGGTCGGCGGTGTCGTCCTGCCCAGTAAAGAGGCCAGGTACACACTCCAGGATGAGCAGTTCGCGCCGCTGTCGGCCAGCAGTGTCACCAACCCGCTGGACCTGCTTTCCCACCGGCTGACCCATCCGGACATTCCGGTGTTCACAGTGGATGGAGCAAGCACCGTGGACCGGTGGCCGGTCGTCGTGCTGACCGGGTTCGACGGCGTGAACTGGACTCCGGGATCCGACTACCGCAAGCTCGGCTCGTCGCTGGCTCCCAGCTCCGAGATCACGGTCGAGGTCGAGCGGCACACAGCTCGGATCAGCGGTACCCGGCTCGACGGCCCGTGGCTACCGAGCCAGCCGTCGCCCGCCGGGGTCGCCGGGATCCGATCGCTGGTCGAGCAAGGACAGGGCTCGCTCCTGGCGCCGGACGTGCCACGGCCTGCCGCATACACGCTGAGCTGGTGGGAACCTCAGGTGAGCCGCGACGACCTCGCGGACGCGGCCGTCGACCGGGACCTCGCCGGGGCATCAGGCGGCGTCGGGCGGGTCCCGGAGGGCATCGCCGAACTGGCCGATCGGGCTGCGCCCGCGCGGCCGACCTTCCGGACCGCGGTGGCACTGGCGGACTTCCTGCGCACGGAGTACCGCGTGGCGACAGGGCAGAACCTGCCCGCCGGACATTCCTGGGTGCAGCTGCGAAAGTTCCTGCTCGACAGCAAGCGCGGCACCAGCGAGCAGTTCGCGGCCGCGTACGTCGCGCTGGCAAGGATGAAAGGCATTCCGGCGCGGCTCGTCGTGGGGTTCCGCGCGCCGGCGGACCGCGACGGCGGACAGTACACGGTCCGCAACGGCGATGCGCTGGCCTGGCCGGAAGTCGCCGTCGAGGGCGTCGGCTGGGTACCACTCGACCCGACCGGTGCGGCCACCCCGGCGGGCGCAGCGCCTGCCCGTAGCCTCGCGGGGACCGCCGAGGAGGTGCGGACGTCGTTGCCCGAGCGTGACGAACTCCGCGACGCGCCCGTGGCGCCCGAGATCGCCGCGACGAGTTCCGGTCACGGCCGCGCCTGGTCGATCCCGGGGTGGATGCTGCTCGCGGTACCGGCAGCCGCGGTGCTGGCCTGGTTGACGGGTGTGCCGCTGGCGAAGGCGTTGCGCGCTCGCAGGCGCAGGCGAAGGCCAGGCGCGGGTGCCGTGATCGGCGCGTGGGAGGAGGCGCGGGACGCGTTGCGCGCCCATGGGGTCCCCGTATCAGCAGGCATGACCGTGCGGGACCTGACGACGGCGGCCGCGGCCGAGCAAGCACTCGACGGCGAGGCAAGGGAGGGCCTGCGGTCACTGGGCGCCACCGTGGACGTCGCGCTGTGGTCTGGTACCGAGCCGCGGCCGGAAAGCGGGATGCTGGCGTGGGCGGCGGTCCGAACGGTGCGCAAAGGCCTCGCCCGACGAGGCCTGCGAGCGCGCATCCGCGCGGCGGTGAACCACGCTCCGCTGCGTGCGCCACGCTGAGCCGCTACATCTTGCAGGTGGCGTTGTGGATCGGCTTCGACTGGCTGGTGTACACCCCCGCGCTGTTCGCGCCCTGGATCTGGAAGCAGTACCCCTTCACCGGGTCGACCTCGATCCGGTACTCGGTCGCCCGCTGCACGAAGATCGTGCGCTGTTCCTCCCCCTCAGCCGCGACAACGATCGCGTAGTCGAGCGGTTCGCTGCTGCTCCAGGACAACTCGACGTAGTTGCCCTTGTCTACGGGGTCGGCGAATTCGAGATGCACGGGCGGGGCGCTGGGCGCGGCCGGGGCGCGTTCTTCGCTGCGTTGCGGAGCGCCGCGCACATCGAGCTGTGCAGGTTGGTTCAGCAGCAGGACGACCACCGCGACGGCCAGTACCGCCAGCGCCCCGACCGCGGCGAGCACGAGGCCGGTCCTCGGTGTCGTGCGTGGCCGGTCGTTCGGCCCGAACTGGACGAGCAGCTGACCGCGCGGCGGACCGGGCGGCATGGCAGAGACAGCGAGCGGGACAGGCGCCGCAGCAGGGACGGGAGCGCGCTGAGGCGGCGTTGACGCCGCGACGGCGCGCCCGAAGTCGTCGAACGCGGGTTCGGCATGCGCGGGCCCTGTCACGGCGCCGATCCTGGCGGCCACGGTCGCGGCGTCCAAGGGACGCGCGTCAGGGTTCTTCGCCAGCAGCGCCGAGACGAGCTGCCCGAGCCCGGCTGGCAGGTCGGGCCGCTGCAGCGGAGTCAGGTCACCACTGAGTGTCCGAAGCAGTCGCTCGTCCGCCTGTTCCCCGGGGCGTCCTTGGTACGGCGAGGAACCCGAGACAGCGAAGTACAGCACCGCGCCCAAACCGTAGAGGTCGGTCCGCTCATCGCGGGCACCGTCGCGCACGGTCTCCGGCGCGAGGAAGTCGGCCGCACCAGTGACGTCGCCGGCGAACGCGTTCCGCATAGCGAGTCCGAAGTCGGCGAGCACCGGCTCCCCCGAAGGGTGGAACAGGACGTTGCCCGGCGTGACACCCCCATGCACGATGCCCGCCGCGTGCGCTGCCGCCAGCGCGGTCGCCAGCCCGCTGCCCAGCGCCAGCGTGTCGGCGATCGTGAGCGGCCCGAACGAGTCGACCAGCTCCGGCAGTGACTGCGCGCACAGCTCCATCCGCAGCGCGCAGCGGCCGTCGGACAGTTCCTCGACGCGATCGGCCACGAGCACGTGTGCACGGGTGCGTACCTCGGCGAGGCTGCGCAGCTCGGCGTCGAGCTCACCACGCGTACGCCGGTCGATGCGCCCGGGATAGACCTTCAGCGCGAATGCCGTTCCCGTGTGTTCGTCAACGCCCGCGAAGACCGTGGCGACCGGGCCATCGCCAAGGGGAACCAGCTCGTCGCTTCCGGAAAGCATCGTCATCGCACTGGTCATTGTGGCATCCCGTCGTGTCCGCTAGCTGCCGTCCCGGTTCCGCCGCCGTCCTCGCGCGGTCATCGTAAGCAGCGATGACCTCCACGGTGGGTTCAGCGGCCGTTTGCTGCCACCGCCTCACTTCGCCGAAGGGACTCAGCGGATGACGACCACGCCCCTCGCCAGGGTGACCATCGACGCGCCTGCCCGGCGGATCGACCTCGCGCTGCCGGAGCGGTCGACCGTGGCCGAGCTCCTTCCCGGGCTGTTGCGGCGCGCGGGCGAGAACCTGCCCGACGACGGGGTGACCGACGGTGGCTGGCTGTTGCGGCGCACCGACGGCACCGCCCTCGAACTCGGCAAGACGCTGGGCACCAGCGCCGTGCGCGACGGCGATGTGCTGCACCTCGTACCGCGGCGTCTACATTGGCCGGAGCTGGAGTACGACGATCTCGCCGACACGATCGCCCAGGGCACCGGCCGTACCGGCCGCCTGTGGGGCCCGGCGCACACGCGAACCGCGGGGCTCGCGACGGGCGGGTTCGCTGCCCTGCTGGCGTTGCTGGCTGTGGCGCGGGCGGGACCACCGTGGAACGCGGCGGCGTGGGTCGCGCTCGGATTCGGCGTGGTGCTGCTGCTGGCCGGCACCGTGCTGGCGAGGGCAGTTGGCGACGCGAGCGCGGGTGCCGCCGTCGCCGCGCCGGCGCTGCCGTTCTCATTCGTGGGCGGCGCCCTGCTGCTCGGGACCGGACCACAACCCGCCTGGTTCGGAGCGCCGCACGTGCTCGCGGGCTGCTCGGCGCTCCTGATCGCGTCCGTACTGGGTTATCTGGGCGTGGTCGACCGTGCCGAACTGTTCCTCGCCGGCATCACCGCGAGCGCCATGGGTGCGCTCGGGTCGTGGCTGGCGACACTCGACGCGCTGGACGGCGTGGACGGCGCCGCCGTGGCCGCCACAGTGGTGCTGCTCTTCTCCCCTCTGTTCGGTCCGCTGTCGATCCGGCTGGGCAGGGTGCCGATGCCGGTGCTCCCCCGCACGACCGCCGACCTCGTGCGCGACGACCCGCAGCCATCACGCCATGCGGTCTACGCCGCCGTGCTCCGCGCGGAGCAGCTGCTGACCGGCATGATCACCGGTGCCACCACCGTCGCCGTGCTGTGCCTGTTCGTCGTCGCGCAGGAGGCGAGCACGTCGGTGATCGTGCTGCTGTCCATGCTCTCGGTGGGCTTCTGCCTGCGCGCCCGCCTGTACCCGGCGCTACGGCACCGGGCGCCGCTGCTGCTCACCGGGGTGTTCTGCGCGGGCGCACTCGCGGCGGGCCCAGTGCTGGCCGCACCCGGGAACGTGCTCGCCGTCACCGCGCCCGCGCTGCTGGTCGTGAGCGGCCTCGCCGTGACGGCCGGACTGACCCACAGCGGGCGGTTGCCCAGCCCCTTCTTCGGCCGGTACGCGGAGCTGCTCGAGGTGGCGATCGTGCTGGCCTGCGTACCCGTGCTGTGCGCGGTGCTCGGCTTGTACGGGTTCATGCGCGGACTCGGAGGCTGACCCATGACGTCCAAACGCGACCTACTGCAGGCGCACCAGTTCCTCGCCCAGCGCGCGATCTCGGCGCTGGTCACCCGCGACCCCGACCCGGAACAGCCCCCGTTTCGCCGGCCCGGCGGCGCCGCGCTCGGCAGCATCGTGCTCGGCGGGCTCGCCCTGGTCGCGGTCGCCGTGTTCGGACTGATCAACCCCGGTGGCAACTCGACGTGGCGCGACCGGCCCTCGGTGATCGTCGCCAAGGAGACCGGGGCACGGTACGTCTACCTGGACGGGGTGCTGCACCCGGTGACGAACTACGTGTCGGCACTGCTCGCGCTGGGCGAGCACGCCGAGACGCTGTCGGTGTCGAGCGACTCGCTGGCGGGCGTGCCACGCGGGCCGAGGATCGGGATCCCGGACGCACCCGACGCGCTGCCTGCCAAGGAGAATCTGCTCACGGGTGGCTGGAGCATCTGCTCCCGGCCCGTACCGGACGACACCGGGTCCACAACGGACGAATCCGTCCTGCTGGTCGGCGAGGGCGCGCGCGGCGGCAGACCGCTGGGCGAGGATGCCGTGCTGGTGGAAGTCACTGACAGCGGCGAGCAGTACCTGATCGCCGGTGGCTACCGGCACCGCATCGACCACCCCGACACGGTGGCCGCCGGGCTCTCGCTACAGGCCGAACCCAAGGCCAGGACCAGCATGCCGCTCGTGGACCTCCTCCCGGCCGGCGAGCCGATCTCGCCGATCCGGCTGGCCGGCACGGGCTCGCGCTCGACGGCGGTGCCGAACCGGGACGACCTGCGTGTGGGACAGCTGCTCGTCGTCGAGACCTCCGGGGGCACCGAGCACTACCTCGCGGACACCGACCGGCTGCGGCCCATCTCCCCGTTGCAGTACGACCTGCAGCGTGCCGATCCACGGACCAGGGAGGCCTACGGGGCGGGTGCTCCTTCTGGCATCCCGCTCGATCCCGCCGCGGTCGCAAGCGCCCGGCTGGACCCGGCGGGCGACGCCGGCCCTGCTGCGGCACCCCGCGTGCGGCCGCGGTTTGCCGGCGGCGACACACTCTGCGCGACGTACGAGCCGGGTACCCCGACACCGACGATCAACATCGATGCCCGGCTACCGGATTCCACGGCGCTCCCGACCGCGGGCCGTACGGCACGCGGCATGCCGATGGCGGATGCGATCCACGTCGAGCCGGGCCGTGCCGCGCTGGTTGAGGCGATGCCGAGTCCGGACGCCTACGCCGGAACGCTCGTGCTGGTCACCGATCAAGGCGAGGCCTTCCCGCTCGCGGGCCGGGAGGTGCTGGGCATTCTCGGCTACGGCGATGCCCGTCCCGCCCGGTTGCCGGCCGGCATCGTCGGCAGGGTGCCGATGGGCAGCGGGCTCGACCCTGCCGCGGTGCTGGCAGGCTAGAGCCCGCTGCTCAGCTGTCGGCCGGTGGCGGTGGAACGAGGAACATCTCGTCGGGCAGCTCGTCCCGCACCGGCTCCGCGGGTGGGAGCGCGGCGCGGCGGGGCTGCCAGCGTGTACGACGCCCACGCATCAGCACGAAGGCCGCGACCGCCCCCAGCACCGCCGCCGCGACGGTCACAACGGCCGCGACCCGCGACGTCGAGGTGCTGCCGTCCCACCATGCGGCGGCGCGCAGCTCCGCGGCGTCGGCCACGGGGCGCTCGACCGGCGGAACGGAGGCCGGCGGCGCGTCGACGAGACCGTCGGTCACCGCGCGATAAGGGTTGACCAGCCCGGCGCCGTAGGCCGCGCTGTCGCGGCCGCCGGGAGCAGGGGTCGCCGTGGCGAGAATCCGCTCGACCACCTGCTCGGCCGACAGCTCTGGCCACACCGACCGCACGAGCGCGGCCGTCGCCGCGACGAACGGCGCCGCGAAGCTGGTGCCGTCGTGGTACTGATGCCCGCCCACGCGCGCCGCCGCGAGCACTCCCCCGCCCGGCGCCACGATGTCCACCTGTGGCCCGATCTGGGAGCTGGGCAGCCGTGCCCCGGTCATGTCGACCGCGCCCACCCCGAGCACCCCGTCGTACCCGGCCGGGTAGGTCGGCGGGCCGGGGGTCGTGCCTTCCTGGGCGTTGCCCACGGCTGCCACGACGACCACGTCCTTGGCCTGCGCGTGCCGGACCGCGTCACGCACGAAACGATTGTCGAGGCTGCCCGCGACGGACAGGTTGATGACGTCGGCACCGTTGTCGGCCGCGTACCAGATGCCACGGGCCAGCACCTCCGGGTCGATGGCCTGCGTGCCACCCTCGCCGGTCGCGTCGCTCTCGCTGACGCGGACAGGAAGAATTGTGGTGTCGGGCGCCAGACCGGTGAAGCCGACGCCGTCGGCTGGCTGCGCGGCGATGATACTCGCCACGGCTGTGCCATGCGAGACGCAGTCGAAGCTGCCCGGTAGGTCGCCGACAAGGAAGAAGTCCTGTCCGCGCAGCACTTTTCCGGCTTTACCGAGCTGCGGGTGGTCACCGTCCACACCGGAGTCCACGACAGCGACGACGACACCGCTGCCCGTGGCCTGCTGCCGCACGGCGTGCGCGTCGAGTGTGCGCTGGGCCCAGGGCAGTTCGCTGACCGACGGACTCGCCGGGTCAGGGTTGGCACAGGCCCCTGGTGGCGGTGCGGCGAACGCGACACCGGTGCTGGAACCGACGACGGCCGCCGCGAACGCGGCGGCCGTCGTCACAGTGCTGAGTCGGCGCATGGCGCTACTCGAGCGGGTCGCGGCCGTCTGTACCGGCCAGGCGGTTGACAACGCCGGTGCCCTGGGTGTCGACGGCCCGGTAGTCGGTAACGCAGCCGAGCACGTCGTCGCACAGCGCCCCGTAGGCGGTGGGGATGCCGTCAGCCCTCGTCGTCAGCTTCTCCGCAAGCGGCACGTACTTCTCGAGGAAGGCCTGCGCGATCAGGTCGCTGCCCACCCCGGCCTGGCTGGCCCGCAACGCCTCCTTACGCTTCGCCCACACGCTGGCGAAGTCGTCGCCGGCCGCACGCAGCCGGTTGATGTTCAGCGTGACCGCATCGGGGTCCATGTCGTAGTCGGCCATCACTGTTCTCCCTCGATCTTCTTGTCGAGCTGGTGGATGAACGCATCGGTATGGACATCGGTGTTCGCGAGCTTCGCGTTGGGCGGCAGGTACTCGCGGGTGATCTCGAACAGGTCCTCGCGCGACCGCGCGACCGCGTCCTTGATGGTGTCCACAATAGATTCCGCGAGCGCCTTGGAGTCCGTTGCCCGGTAGATCCGGGGATCGAGGTACAGCTCCGCCAGCTCACCCCTGCCGACAACCGTGGCGCTGATCAGTCCGTCCGGCGAGTCCGCGGTGGCCTCGATGTCAGCGATCCTGGTCCTGATCTCGAGGAGATCATCGCGCAGCTTCTCGTATCCCGCCTTCCGCGCGGCGGCGTCTATCATCGGTCGTCTCATGGCTCTCTCCCTTCCGTGCTCAGCTGTTCTCGCCCGAGGCCCGGGTGTGCCGTGGCGCTGGGCGCGGTTGGGGCTCCCGCGGCTGGTCGGTTTGCTGTTCGTCGCGCTGTTCGCCTTCCGGCGTGCGGATGCCGCGCACGAACTCCTGGAAATCTCCGACGAGGCCACCGAAGTCGCCGCGCGTGCTGGTCAGCGCGAGCTCGACGATCACGCGCCGACGTGGCTCGGCGACGTCCCGCAGCTCCAGATACACCTGGCACTGCACGAGATCGACCGGGTTCCCGTTGACGGTCGTCGCGATATCTAGCCGCTGGGTAAGTCCGGGTGCTTGCTCCGTGCCGACCAGTGTCCGGTCGGCGACGTGAACGACTGCGCTCCGCTCCAGCCTGTCCACCGACTCGTCGGCGATCGCCGGGAGGTCGGCGTGGTCGTCGCGGTAGTCGCCGCTGATAGTGATGTTGCCGATGAATCCCTCGACCTGCCCCGGAGCCAGCGCGGCGAACGCGACGCCGGGGGCGCCGACCTCGTCGGGTGGGGCTGCCCGCCAGCCTTCCGGCAGGCTGAACTCGATCGGCACAGGCAATGTCGCTGCCATGTCTCATTCCTCTCAGATCGCCGCTGTCAGACTCGGCCGTAGCCGTTGTCGGTCCAGAAGTCCCCGATGGCGTTGCCGACGTAACCCAGTGACGCTTCCGCACTGTCCACAAAGGAATCCGTATAGCTTCCGATCGTGTCGGCCGCGTCGCCGAGGGTATCCGCAACGGCGGCGGGGTCGATCGTGATCTCGCCGGAGACCTTACCGCCGATTCCCAACGCGGCGCCGACTTCACCACCGATGGTGAACTTCCCGTCTTTCATCCCGAAAGTCGCATTCGCGCCGGCCCCGATACCCACCCAGCCTTCGGCGCTGCCCCCGGCACCGATGCCGCCGACATCGACGTTCCCGTTGAAACCGGCCTTGCCGCCGGCAAAGGCCTCGCCTCCGAGACTGAAGCCCTCGTGGTTCAGTATGGCCTCGCCACCGGCCTCGACGCCCACCGAGGCCTGCGCGTCGCCGCTCGCTTCGGCGATGCCGAGGCTGGCCTTCCCCTCGCCGTTCCAGCGACCGAGGTACGCGCCCCCCTGCGCCTGCGCGGACAGCCCGTCAAGACCGGCCGTCGCGCTCGCCACTCCCTCCGCGGAGGGCCCTTCCAGCGTGCTGCTTCCGGAGGCCGTTAGATCACCCGCCGACAGCTCACCGGACGCGGTGACCTCACCCGCGCTGACACTGCCACCAGTTTCTGCCATGGCTTCCGGGGGGTCCTCGCCGAAGATCTGCCGCATAGCCTCGGAGCCGCGTTCGATCGCTTGGCTGGCGCCCCTGGCCGTCTCCTGAACCACGCGTTCTTCCGCGACCTCGCGCTCACCGACCGGCAGGCTTCCCGCCAGCTCGAACAGTGGCCGATTGCGCTCGACCTCGCTGTCCCACTCCGCGACCACCTGCTCACCGATGTCGGCGCCCTGCGCTACCCGCTCCGCGAGATCACGCAGCTCATCGCCGGTCGCCCGTGCCTCATCGGCCGCGCTGTTGCCCCGCTCTGCCGCCTGCGTGCCGGGCTCGTCCGTCCAATCCGGCTCCATGGAACGGACAGCGCCAGCGCCCTCATCGCCTGCCTGCTGTCCCTCCTGGGCGGAAGAGCCGAGCTCGTCGGCCATCGAACGCATCGCGTCGGGGTTGACGTCCGGCCGTTCCGTCCCTTGACCGGCCACCCGCCGCTCGAACTCGTCCGGCGTCCCTGCCTGCTGCTCACCGTCGGCGGCGCCATCCTGTCCGGGCTGTTGCTCCTGTTCGCTGCTCTGTTCCTGTTCCCCGGTCTGCTCCTGATCATCCGCGGGCTCCTGCTGCCCGTCCACCGGTTGGTCGCCCTCCTGGGCCTGCCCGCCATCGGCAGGCGAGTCGCCCGGCTCTTCCGCGGGCGGTGCAGCTTCCGGTGCCTCCGCTTCTTGTGGCGCCTCCGCGTCGCCGCCTTCCTCCGGCGGGGCTGGCTCGCCACCATCGGCCGGGGCTTCCTCGCCACCACCGTCGCCAGCGTCATCGCCGCCGCCGTCGGCCGGCGCCGGTTCGGAGCTCTCCGGCTCCGCAGGCGCTGGCTCGGCGGGTGCCGGCTCGGCGGGTGCCGGTTCGGCAGGCGCTGGCTCCGCGGGCGCCGAGCCGCTCTCTCCTGGTTCGTCGGCCATGCTCAGTTCTCCTTGGACAGTGGACCGATATCTCGCCGAACTCGATTGTCACGAGCCGAAGGCACGATTCGCGGCCGTTGACCTGTTCCGGTCAGCCTCGATCGCTACCTGGCCTCCGAACAGGCACTGGCCGAAGCACAACAGGCCATCAGCGAGCCCGCGCTTCGAAGGCTCGTCGAGAACACGTGATCACTCCGTCTCCCTGATCACGAATCGATCCCCGTCGCTGAGATTGCTCGTTTGGTGTCCGATGGTCGATCCGGCACTGCGGTTGTCCGAGCGCGGTATGTGCTTCACGCTGGCGCCCGCTCCGCCCTCCTCGGTCATCGCCAACGGATACTCGTCCCGGTCATGCCTGGGCAGGCCAACCTCCCAGCCGTACGGTATGCCGCGCAAGGATGCGTTCCGACGGGACTTGGCCTCATCCCTCTCGACCGTGAGCGGGTCCAGCTTGGGCTCACCAGGCGTGTAATGGTTACCCGACCAGATCTTGCCGTCGCGTGCCTCGTTGATGTGCTGCAGCGAATGCTGATGCCGCTCCGTGTCCAGGTACACCTCCAGCGGAGGATCCTGGCCGTCCAAGGCTCGCGCCGTCTTATAAGCCTCGTTCCGTAGCCATGAGCCGGCGTTGAGCACGCCGTCTGCAGCCTGGCCGCCGAGCCACTCGGACATCTCCGGCGTAACCACGTCGGCAACGGCCTCGATCGTATCGTTTCCGGTCACGTCACTCAGCCATTTGGACGCGCGGTCGACGATATTCGCAGTGGTCTCCACCATGCTCCCGGCCGCCTCGTCGACCGTCCGGCTCGTGAGGCTCGCAAGGTTTCCTCCTGCGCGCAAGGAAGCGGCGTCGGGGACCTCCGACCCGGGTCCTTGCCCCCTGGCCCCGTTTCCGCGCTGGGCGGGCACTTCCGCCGGGCCGCCCGCCTGCGTCCCGGCTACCTCGAGTTGCTGCCCTCGCTGCCTGACGTTGTCCGCGGCGGCCGCGTAGCGTTGCTGGTTCTCGTTGGCGGTCTGGGCGACGAGACGCCGCCGGACGAGATCGCGCTCCGCTTCCGGAAGCAGCGCCTGCCCGATCGCGTCCTGGCTCTCCGCCTGCCCGATGGCCGCCTGCCCGTCCTGCCTCGCCCTGGCGATCTCGTCGGCGCTCGCGGTCGCGTGCTCGCTCATCGCCTTGGCGTCGGCGGCCGCCGCCTCGGCCTCTGTGGCCGATGCGGCCGCGCGGTCGCGGGTCGCGTTGCCGGCCGGATCGCGCCAGTCAGGCTGGGTCGCGCTCGCAAAGCGCTCCGCCTCGTCACGTGCTCCCTGGGCATCGTCGCCGGCCTGCCTCCACGAGTCACCGATTTCGTAGAGCCGGTCCGGCGGCCCCGGCGGCGGCGCCTGCGCGTTCACCTCGTCGGCGAAGTCGCTGTGCTCCCCCTCCTGACCGTCGGCGCCAGCCGGCTGCCCCGCGCTGCCTGGTTCTCCCTGCTCCGGAGTGGAGTCTCCGCCCTCGGCCGGCGCTGCCTGCTCCTCCGGCCCAACATCGTCCGATGTGGACTGTTGATCCGTTCGCTCCTCGGTTGCGGGAGCCTCTGCAGGCGGATCCCCTTCCATCGGCGCGCTCTCCGGCTGGGTCCTCTCCTCCGCGGGTTCCTCCGACGGTGCGGGTTCAGGATCCCTTGCTGGGGCGTCGCTCTCTGGCGGCGATGCCCCGCTGTTCTCCGCCGGAGCGCTCTCCTCCGCTGGGGCCGGCGATGCGTCACTCTCCGCCGGTGCGGGCGCTTCGGCTTCGGGCGGCGCACTACCTCCACTGTCGGCAGCGGGTGGTTCGGCCATCGTGCCCCCCTCGATCATCACCCCGTTCGGTCGTCAGCCCATCGTCTGCCACCATGGGTGAGCGTGGAGCATCGTGACCTGTTCCGGTCACCGCGGAAAAGCAGCCACAGCACAAGAAGATGTCCCGGTGCACTCGCGTGCACCGGGACATCGTCGGCGTTCGGCCGTCACATACCCGAACCGAGCCGCCCGCAGGAACGCTGCACCGCTGCCATGTTCTCGTGGTTACAGCTCTGCACGCCCTGGTTCATCGCCTGCATCAGGTCCTGTCCGGCAGCCATCACCTGCTGGCAGGCTTTACTGATCTCGGCGAACTGACCACCCGCCTGGTCGAGCCAGTCGGCCTGCGTCATTCCCGAGGCCTGCCCCCAGGAGTCGATCGACTGCTGGACACCGTTGACACAGCCGTTCATGTTGGCCGACAGGGCATCCAACGCGCCGAACATCGCAAGTTTACGAGTCATGAGTCACTCCCTTTTGTCCTCGACACGGTCCGGTCAGATGGCGCGGAGCAGCCCGGCGAACGCGTAGGTCTCACCCGAGGAGTCGCCCCCGCCGCCACTTCCGCCGCCACCACCGTCGCCATCGCCATCGCCGTCACCCTTGTCGTCGCTGCCGTCGTCACCCCTGTCGGAGTCCCCGTCGCCGAAGTCGAAGCCCGAGTCGCCGCCGAGGCCGAGATCGGACCCGAAACCGCCACCAAGACCGCCGAACCCGCTCATCCCTCCGCCGCCGAACCCGCGGTCCTCGACGCCGTTGAAGCACGCGGCACCCTGCTGATCGGCATCGATGTAGTCGTTCATGGCGAACCTGGTGTCCCCGCCCAGCTTCTCGAGCTTCTGACACAGGTTGCGAATCGCCATGTCCCATTTCTTGTGCGCTACGAGCAGCGCCTGGGACTGCTCCATGTTCCACCGCGCGGGAATCACGGAGTTCACTTCGCTCTCGAGTCTGCCGCGGTTCCCTTCGATCTCCTGAACGACCACCGTTGCCATCTGGACCACACGGGCCAGTGTGTCTGTGTCGGCGTCCATCCCGCCACCAGCGAACACAGCCTTCTCCTTCCATTCCTACGGCTTGCGCCGTCCTGTGCCCGCTGATCCAGAGTGGAGTGCGGACACGAACCGAGCTAACCGCGTTCGCGCGGCGGACAGACTCGTACGGCACGTTCCTGCCACGGGGCCGCGCCCGACGGGGCCCGCCGGGAGAATCGCTGACATCGGAACTCTCGCGAAGGGGTTGGGGATGGGCGCCGTCGTCGTACGCAGGCCGGTTCGCAGGCCCGCTCCGGAATCCCCCACGGGCGAGCTCATCCTGGACTCGCCGCCCGAGATCCCGCGCCCGGGCGGCCGGCAGTGGACGCAGCTGCTCATGGTGATCCCGATGATCGCCATGATGGCGGCGATGATGCTGCTGTTCTCCGGGAGCTTCGGCGGCAGCTCGAGCACGCTGCGGCTGGTGGTCATGGGGCTGTTCGGCGTCGGAATGCTCGGGATGCTCGGGATCGCACTGCTCAACTCGTCCGGACCGAGCAAACGGGAGATGGGATTGCAGCGGCGGGACTTCCTCCGCCATCTGGGACAGCACCGCCTACGCCTCACCCGAGCCATCCACCGCCAGCGGGATGCCCTGGTCTACCTGCATCCGGAACCGGCGGCGCTGCTGTCACTCGTCGCGAGCTACCGGCTGTGGGAACGCCGTCCTGCCGACGCGGACTTCGGGGTGGCGCGGATCGGCACCGGGCCACAGCGCCCGGCGATCACGCTCGTCCCGCCCGAGGCCAAGCCCCTGGAACAGCTGGAACCGCTGTCCGCGCTCGCGCTGCGCCGTTTCCTCACCACTTACACGGCCATCCCCGGGCTGCCACTCGCCATGGCCGTCAACGGTTTCAGCCGGATCTATATCCGCGGCGACCGCGCCCGCTCGGTGGCGCTGGTGCGCGCGATTCTCTCGCAACTCGCGTCGCTACAGACACCCGACGACCTCCGCATCGCAGCCTGCCCGAGCACCGTCACACACGCGCAATGGGACTGGCTCAAGTGGCTGCCGCACGCACTCCATCCGGAAAGGACGGACGCCGTCGGCCCGCTGAGGCTCGTCGCACCGTCGATCGTCTCGATCGAGGCGATGATCGACGACCTCCTGGGCAACCGGAGGCGTTTCGATGCCTCGGTCGACAACCGCGACACCCTGCCCCACGTCGTAGTGGTCGTGGACGGCGGGTCGACCGCGGGCTCCGACAGCGTACTGGCCGAAGGCGGGCGCGAAGGTGTCACGGTCATCGACGTCGGAGGGACGCCGCCGCGCGCGCTCGACCCGGCCACCATCGTTCTCCATGTCGGCCACGACGGCGCGCTCGCCAGCGAGACCATCGAGGGCACGGTCGACCTGGGCTGGGCCGACGCGCTCGACGTGCCCGCTGCAGAAGGCCTCGCCCGCCAGCTGGCACCGCTGCGAGCAAGCGCGGGCAGGCGTGGCGACGCACCGATGAGCACAGACCTCGACCTCGCCGAGCTTCTCGACATCGGCGACCCGCGCACGTTCGACCCGACAGGAACCTGGATCCAAAGGCCGACCAAGGACCGGCTGCGGATCCGGTTCGGCATCCGCACCGACGGGACGCCCGTAGAGCTGGACTTCAAGGAGTCCGCTCTGGACGGTATGGGGCCGCACGGCCTGCTCATCGGCGCGACAGGTTCAGGCAAGAGTGAGCTGCTGCGCACCATCGTGCTCGCGCTCGCCGTGTCGCACCCGCCGAGCTCGCTGAACTTCGCGCTCGTCGACTTCAAGGGCGGCGCCACGTTCGGCACACTCGACAAGCTGCCGCACACGAGTGCCGTCATCACCAACCTCGCCGACGAGCTGCATCTCGTGGACCGGATGACCGACGCGATCAACGGTGAGCTGCTGCGAAGGCAGGAGCTGCTGCGGGCGGCGGGCAACTTCTCCTCGCTGCGCGAGTACGAGCGGGCCAGGGCGACCGGCGCTCCCCTGCCCGAGGTGCCCACCCTCCTCGTGATCTGCGACGAGTTCAGCGAACTACTGTCGGCCAAACCGGACTTCATCGACATGTTCGTCCAGATCGGACGTGTCGGCCGGTCGCTGGGCGTGCATCTCCTGCTGGCCAGTCAGCGCCTCGACGAAGGCCGGCTGCGGGGCCTCGAGACGCATCTGTCGTATCGCATCGGCTTGCGTACCTTCTCCGAGATGGAGAGCCGGACCGTGCTCGGCGCCGGCGACGCGTTCAAGCTGCCACGCGCGCCCGGGCACGGATTCCTCAAGTCCGACAACGATTCTCTGATCCGGTTCCGCTCCGCCTACGTCTCCGGCGCGCATCGCGCACCCAAGGCGGGGCTGGTCGGCGCGAGTGACGACAGCGCGCCCGACCTGCTCACCTACTCGACACAGTATCTCGCGCCCGCGCTCGAGCGCGACGACTCCGACGAGGAACCGCGCGACACGGAGGAGCCCGTCGGCGAGAGCCTGCTCGACATCATCGTCGAGCGCATGCGCGGCCGCGGCACACCGGCTCATCAGGTCTGGCTGCCACCGCTGGACACGTCGCCGGCGCTCGACCAGCTCCTGCCGAAACTGGTCCACGACGACGACCGTGGCTTCGGCTCGGCACACGAACGGTTGGCCGGCGGTCTGCGTGCGATCATCGGTGTCGTCGACCGGCCACTGGAGCAGCGCCGCGACCCGCTCGTGCTCGAACTGTCCGGATCGGCCGGTCACGTGCTGGTGATCGGAGGGCCACAGTCGGGCAAGAGCACCGCGCTGCGGTCGATCATCACCAGCCTCGCTCTGACCCACACGCCACACGAGGTGCAGTTCTACTGCCTTGACTTCGGCGGTGGGACGCTCAACTCCGTTCGCGATCTTCCCCACGTCGGCGGGGTCGCGGGCAGGCAGAACATCCCGGCGGTGCGCAGGACGATCGCCGAGATCAGGACCCTGATCGCACAACGGGAACGCGCGTTCGCCGAACACGACATCGACGGAATGGCTGCCTACCGCCGGCTACGGAAGGAGCGCGACAGCGGCGACCACTGGGGTGATGTGTTCCTGGTCATCGACGGCTGGTCCACTGTGCGCACCGAGTTCGAGGATTTGGAGGCCGTGGTCGCCGACATCGCGGCACGCGGCCTGTCCTACGGCGTCCACCTGGTGGTGTCGGCGGCACGGGCGTTCGACCTGCGCATGAACATCAGGGACCTGTTCGGCAGCAAGCTCGAGCTGCACATCGGCGATCCGGTGGACAGCATCGTCGACAGAGCCTCGGCGATCAAGGTTCCCGAGGACAAGCCGGGGCGCGGCGTCACGATGACCAAGCACCAGCTGCTGATCGCATTGCCCCGTGTCGACGGCGTCGACGATCCCGCAGATCTCGCGGACGGCCTGCGCGAGCTGGTGCGCACGGTGTCGTCGGCCTGGCAGGGCCCACCCGCGCGACCGGTGCGCCTGCTGCCCGCCACGTTGCCGTACAACGAGCTCGCCGGCGCCCACGACGCCGCGAAACACCACCTGGCCGTCGGCATCGCGGAGCACGATCTCCGGCCCGTACGGCTGGACTTCGCCTCGGACCCGCACCTCGTGCTCCTCGGCGACACCGAGTCGGGCAAGACGACGTTCCTCCGTGCGCTGGCCCGCGCCATCACCGACACCTACGATCCCAGGCAGGCGAGGGTGATCGTGGTCGACCACCGGCGCGGCCTGCTCGGCGACGTCGAATCGGAACACCTCATCGGTTACGGCACCGACCGAGACTCGACGTCCCTCCTGATGCGACAGGTCGCCGAGGAGATGACTGTCCGGCTGCCCGGGAAGAAGGTCACGCCGGACCAGTTGCGCGACCGGAGTTGGTGGCAGGGTCCCGAGCTGTTCGTTTTGATCGACGACTACGACCTCGTGGCCAGCCAGCTGGACAACCCGTTACTGCCCATTGTGGACTTCCTGCCGCAGGGGCGCGACATCGGCCTGCACATCGTGCTGGCGCGGCGCACCGGCGGGGCGAGCCGGGCACTGTTCGAGCCGTTCGTCTCACGGCTACGGGACATCGGCTCGCCGGGCCTGCTCATGTCCGGCGACAAGGACGAGGGTCCGCTGTGGGGCGGGCTCAAGCCCGAGGTGCTCCCGCCAGGCAGAGCGTGGCTGGCGCGTAGGCGGCACGCACCACAGCTCGTGCAGCTCGCCTGGCTGCCCACGAACGAACACCGATGATCGGAGAACCCATGTGCGAGGCACGGCACGCAATGCACGGAGACCCGGAGGCCATGCGGCAGTTCGCCGAACGGCTCGCCGCGCTCAGCGCCCCCGAAACGATCGTCCCGCCACCGCCGACCCAGGTGTGCGAAGGCGGTTCGCAGGCGTGCGCGGCGTTCTCGGCCGCCGACGTACTCGCGACGCTGACACTCACCGACTTCCTCACGGAAACCGGCGAGGCGATCGCGACACTCCGGGCGGCCGCCGTGGTGGCGGCCGAGGATTACCTGACCACCGACCGGGCCGGTGCGCAGGCCGTGACGGGCGCGGTTGTCGGCGTCGTCCTCGTGGAGAAATGAGACATGGACGGAATGGACTACACACGCCTGCCCGCCATGGTCCAGTTCGCCGTGGGCGACGTGGAAGCGCACAACCATCTGGCGCGCGTCGAACGAGCGAGCCGGATGTGGCGTGCCATCGCGGACGAGCTGACCGCGCTCTCCGACTCGCTGCGGCGTGAGCTCGACTGCCTGCGGGAGAGCTGGCCGGACGCCACCGGCGTCGAGTTCGTCCGCCAAGCCACGCGGCGTCAAGCCGCGGTCGAGGAGACTCTCGCCAGGATTGTCGAGCACCAGCCGTGGCTGGCCCTCGACGACCTCGCCAGGCAGCTCCTACTGACCCGCGCGCGGCTCACCGGCACCGCGGAGCAGGCGACAGAGGGCGCCGAGTACGAGGGTGCCGTCCATCTGACCGAGCTCGACCACTACTTCCTGGCCGCCGCCGACGCGGTGCTCCGCGCCGCGGGCAGCGATCAGCGTGTGGCCGGGATCCACGCCCCCACAACGGGTTCCCGCGGCGACGGGTGTTGTACGGAAGCCGCCGTCGCCGAACCCACACTCGCCGCCGCCGGACCTGGCGCGTTGCCCTCGATGACGCTGGCACCCGGCGCCGGGTCACCACTGCCACCGGGCAGTCTCTCGATACCTGGTCTCGTCGCAGTCCCGCCCGGCTCCTCGGCCTACGGCACTCCGCGCGGTAGCGCCGGCTCCTCGGGGGCCTCGCCCGCGCGCGCGGGCGGGGTCTTCGACCCGAGCACGCTCGCAGGTGGCGAGCTCGACGCGGGCGGGACCGGTCCGGGCGCCGTGTCAGCGGGTTCGCTGCCGGACACGACAGGCCCAGACCTCCCGCCGCGGATCGAACAGGCCGCGAAGCCTGTGTCGCTGTCGGGACCGCCATCCGCCCCGGAGGCGCCGCAACCGCCGGCGGCCCCCGCACCCGGCAGCGCGGGACCGTCTGCGGGCTCCGGCTCCGGCCGGATGATCCCGCCCATGATGATGATGCCGATGGCACCCGGCGCCGGCCGGACGGCGGGAAAGCGCAACGGACCCGCCCGTTCCCTCGATGACAGCGAGCGCACGTCGAAGAGGCCGGCGGGCGCACCCGGCGTGCCCGCACGGCTTCGCGGCAGGTCCGCTCTTGCCGACCCAGCGGCGGGCGGCTTTCGTCCGATCGCGATGTCCAGCACGAAGCGCGGCATGCCGGAGCCTGCCGAACAGGTGCTCGACCGCGAGGTCTGGCAGGTCGCGAACCCCGGTGCCGCCTCCCCGTTGAAGCCGGACCCCGTCGAGGAACCGCCGATGCGACGCCGCCGACGGCATTGACCCGGTCCGCCAGCATGAATCCGACAGAACCTGGACATCACCATCGAACAGGTCCTGACCGACAACGCGCCGGCAGCGAGGAGTACCTAACGGAACGCTGCCGCCCAGGTCGATGTCGCCATCGCGCTGTCCGCCCGCCACCGGGCGATCCGGACCAGAAGCTCGTCCCGGGTGGCCCGGTGGCCGGGGTCGTCCCACAGATCGGTTTCCTCGTACGGGTCCTCGACGAGGTCGAACAGCTGACCTTCGTCGGGATCGAGGTACTCGACCAGTTTCCAGCGGCCGTCGAACACCATCGTCATCAGCGCGGTACCGGAGAGGATGCGGTCGCGGGCGTGCTCGGAGAACACGAGTTCGCGCCCGGCCCACTCGCCCTCCCTCAGCGCCGGAACCAGTGACTCGGCCTCCATCCACGCCGGAGGCTCGAGGCCGGCCAGCTCCAGGATCGTCGGACCGATGTCCATCAGCGAGGTCAGGCCGTCCCGCCGCCGCCCTGCCGTCACCCCAGCGCCTGGCCCCCAGACGATCAGCGGGACATGCACGCTTGGCTCGTACATCGTCCACTTCTGACTGTGGCCGTGGTCGTTGAGGCAGTCGCCGTGGTCGGAGGTGAACACGATCACCGTCCGGTCCAGCACCCCTCGCCGCTCCAATGTGTCGACGATCCGGCCCACCTGCTCGTCGATCATCGTGACGTTGGCGGCGTAGTGCCTGCGCTGGCGGCGTAACTGCTCCTCGGACGGGTCCGCGAGGTGGACGATCGCGTCGTGGTCGACCGCCTGATGGTGTTCGCGCAGCTGCCGCAGGGCGGACGGCTGGGCCGCCAGGTCCTCGGGTGTCCGATGCGGCATCGGGACCTCCCGGTCGCGGTAAGGGCCCAGTGCCTCCGGAGTCGGGTCGTAGGGCGGGTGCGGACCGGGAAACCCGACCTGCAGGAAGAACGGGTCGTCACCACGCCAGCGGTCCAGCCACATCGTCGCCAGCCCGCCCACGAACGCGTCGGCGTGCAGGTCCGCCGGGGGCTCCCACTCGAAGGCACCGAGCCGGTCGGCGTAGTCGTCGCGCTCGGCGTAGGTGACCCGGCTCGGCTTGCGCACCCCGCACGCCCACAACGCCTTGTCCCAGGTGTCGAGATAGAACGGCAACCGCGGGGTGTCGCGGTCCTTGTTCTCCACGACGTGCCGCTCGTGGAAGCCGACCGAGGCCTCGTAGGGGTAGGTGTGCATCTTGCCGACGTTCACACAGCGGTAGCCGGAGTCGGCGAGCTGCTCGACCCAGGAGTGGTGCCACGGCTCGTCGTTGCGCAGCACGCCGGTGGTGTGCGGGTACAACCCCGAGAACAGACTCGCCCGGGAGGGGGCGCACGACGGCGACGTCACGTAGCTGCGGGTGAACGCGACACCGCCCTCGACAAGGCGGTCCAGGTTCGGGGTGTCGACCCACGTGTGACCGAGGGTCGCGATCGTGTCGAAGCGCTGCTGGTCGGTGATGATCAGGACGACGTTCGGGCGGCTGTCGGACTGCTGGGTGCTGCTCTGTACCGGGATCCGGCTCGCGGACATCGGCTACCTCCGGGTGACGGGTCGGGTGAGGGGCGGGAGCGTGCGGGTCAGGACGCCGGGCATGCGGCGACCTCGCGCTCGAACCGCTCGCGCAACGGGTCCCCGGACTCGGCCATCCAGGCCCGCATCCGTTCCCGGTAGTCCTCGACAACCGCCCGGTACGCCGGGTCGGCACTGAGATCGGCCAAGGAATGCGGGTCCGCCTTCAGGTCGTAGAGCTCCTCCGGTGCGCGCTGGAGGTAGAAGGTGCGACGGCGGACGACCGCGGGGTCGTCGGAGTCCTGCATGGCCGGCCAGGACAGCCCGTCCATGTTCTCCGCTCGGTACTCCCGCGTCCCGTCGGACCAGGCGTTCCAGATGTAGCCGTAGCGGGAGTCCTGTGCGCAGCGCATCTCGTAGCGGCGCTTGGCCGAGGTTTCGTGGAAGACGGTGAACACGGTCTCGTCCGGCGTCCGCTCGCCGCGCACCGCCGCGCGCAGGCTCCGGCCGGTCGCGCCCTCGGGCACCGCGATTCCTGCCGCCTCGCAGAAGGTGGGGAGCAGGTCCAGCATCGTGATCCGGGCGGTGTCCTGGACGGTGCCCGGTGTCGTCACCCCCGGCCAGACCAGCACGAACGGGGTCCTTGTGCTCTGCAGGTAGCAGTTCGCCTTGGCGAACGGGAAGGCCATGCCGTTGTCGGACAGGAACGCGATCAGCGTGTTCTCCTCCTGGCCCGCCTCGCGCACCGCGTCCAGCACAGCGCCGACCACCTGGTCGCAGCGGCGTACCGAGGCCAGGTACTGCGCGTACTCGGTGCGGACGCCGTCGACGTCGGGCAGGAAGCCAGGCAGCGGGTGCTCGCCGGGGGCCGGAACCACGTCGGGGTCCGGATAGTCGTCGACAGCGTCGCCGAACTTCTCCCGCTCGGCCACGCTGCCGTGGAACGGGCGGTGCGGGTCGTGCATGTTGGCCATCAGGAACCAGGGCCGGTCCTCGGCCCGCGCGCGGGCCAGGAACTCCGCCGCCGATGCCCGGTACCGCTGCGGGTCCCGCCCCATACCCAGGTCGGCCATGTCGCGCTGGTGGTCCCAGCCGAAGCGCTCGACCGGCGCCAGGTGGGTGACCTTGCCGAGGATGCCGAGCACGTACCCGGCTTCCCGCAGACCGTCGGTGAGCACCGGGACGCCGTCGTGGATCGGCTCGAAGCCCTCGGCGCCGTTGCTGTGCGGATACCGCCCGGTCATGATCGCCGACCGGCTCGGCTGGCAGACCGCGGCGACGACGTGCGCGTCGGTGAAGATCGTGCCGGCGTCGGCAAGTGCGTCGAGGTTCGGGGTGAGGCCTGCAGGCCCGCCGAACCGGCCTGGACTGCGCGCGTCCATGTCGTCGACGGTGATCAGCAGGATGTTCGGACGGCCGCGGTCGGGTGCGGTCATGTGTAGTGCGACACCTCCAGTGCGAGTGTGGCTGCACCTCGGACGCTGGCGGACTCGCTGTGGTGCGCGGGCTCCAGCCGGAGGTCCTCGCGCAGCAACGGGAAGATCCGTTCCCGGGTGAGCTCACGGATGCGGGTGATGGTCGATCCGGGGGCCTCGGCGACAATGCCGCCGACGAGCACCAGATCGGGGGTGAACAGGTTGACGACGGTGGCCAGCGCGCTCGCGAGATGGCGGACGACGTCGGTCTCGATCTCGACGGCGGCCGGGTCACCCTCGGCGGCGAGCCGGTGCAACCCGGCGAGCACGGCGGTGCCGTCCGGCACCGCCGCCGCGTGCCCCGCACGCCGCAGCCGGGCGCGCAGGTAGGGCTCGGCCACCATCGTCTCCAGGCAGCCACGGGCGCCGCACCGGCAGAGCTCGCCGTCCTCGACGACCCGGGTGTGCCCGAGGAAGGCCTCACCGGCCGGTCCGCCGGTGTAGCTGGCGTTCCCGGCGGGCGCCACGCCCAGCCCGACGCCCTGCCGGACGTAGAGGTAGGCGATGCCGTTGCCCGCGCGCTCGCCGTACCGGGCCTCCGCGAGCGCCATCAGCCTGACGTGGTGGTCCACCACGACCGGCACCTCGAGCTTCCGCTCCAGGTGGTCGGCGATCGGGACGTCGCGCCAGCCGAGGTTGAGAGTCAGCCGGTTGATCCGCCTTGCCTCGTCGACGGCACCGGGGATACCCACGGCGACGCCGATGCACGGGGCACCGTCGTCCTTGGCGACCATGCGCTCGATCTCGGCGGCGATCAGGTCCAGTACGTCCGAAGGCTGGGCCGTGACGTCGAACGGTACGGAGTGGACTGTGCGCACCCGCGACTCGGCGTCGGCCAGGCCGAGGCGGATCGTCCCGTACTCGATCTGGACACCGCAGACGGTCACCGCGTCGGCCGACGGGGTGAGTGTGACCGATGGCCTGCCCATCCGCGGCTCCGCGGCAACGCTCTCCCGCAGCAGCCCCTTGTCGACCATGGTCCCGACGGCCTTGCTGATAGTCGCCTGCGACAGCCCGGTGATCTCGGAGATCCGGGTCCGGGAGGACGGCCCGGCCTCCCGCAGGGTGCGCAGCACGGCGGCCTCGTAGGGACCGCGCGACCGGCCGCGACTGAGCATGGCCACACCAGTCTCCTTTCCCTCGCACCGTAGCGACGCGAGTGACTGTAGCAGCAACATACTTCTCAACGGAAAAAAAGAACAACCAGCACAGAGGGGTGCTTGAAGGCGGCTCCGTCCGAGAGGACTTGACGAAGACCAAGACCTGCATTACTTTCTGCGCCGCAGAAAGTAATCGAAATCGTCCCGACCTCAACGACGAGGAGGCTCATGCGAGCCCCTGCCCCACCGCCCCGGCCCGGCAGCCGGCTGCGGCTGATCGTTGCGATCGTCGCCATCGTCGCGACGATCAGTTCGTGCACCTCGGCGCGGAACCTGCAGAACACGCAGGGCACGCGGATCGACGGCGGCACCTTGACCTTCGCCATCGCGCTGGACGCCCTGCCCTCGGGTCTGTTCCAGACCCTGGCGCGCAACAACCCGTGGATCGAGAACGTCTTCCAGCCGCTGGTCCGGCTCGACCAGGAGACCCGCGCCGTGCAGCCGGTCCTCGCCACCTCGGTGACGGTCTCCCCGGACGGCCGGCAGGCCACGATCACCCTGCGCGAGGGCGTCACCTTCCACACAGGACGGACGTTGACCGCGGACGACGTCAAGTTCACCTTCGAGACCACGGCCACCCCGAAAGCCGGCTCGAACCTCGGGTACGTGCCACGGGCGTTCTCCTCGATCGCCGTCGACAGCCCGACCCAGCTGACCGTGACCATGGCGCAGCCGCTGGGCGATGCCCTGTTCGACTACCTGAACCAGACCCCGATCGTCGATCCGCAGACCTACTCAGGGGTGGCCGACGGCACCCAGCTCGTGGGGACCGGGCCGTTCCGGTTCGCCGAGTGGCAGCCGGGCGCCGGGTTCACCCTGGAGCGCTACGACGGCTACTGGAACCGCGAGGCCGTGCAGCTGGAGCGGATCGAGTACGTCGTCACCTCCGACGCGACCGCGTTGCTGTCCGCGCTCCGCAGCGGGCGCGCCCAGCTGGCGTGGGGGCTGACACCGTCGGACGCCCGGCCGTACTTCGGCGACCAGCGGTACCGGATCATCGACGCGGGCGGGACAGTGTTCCCGTTGGGGCTCAACACGACAACCGCGCCGCTGGACGACAAGCGGGTCCGGCAGGCCATCGGCTACGCCCTGGACCGGCAGCGGATCCGCGACCAGGTCTTCGGCGGCACCGGCGAGGTGTCCTCGCTGCCGTGGCTGCTCGGCACCCCGGGGGTGCCGCAGGCACAGGTCGACCACTTCGGGTACGACCCCGACCGGGCTCGCGCGATGATCGCCGAGGCGGGCGCCACCGGCGCCCGGATCCCGATCACCTACGGCGCGAACCCGACCGTACGAGCCATCTTCGAGATCGTCGCCAACAACCTGCGGGCTGCCGGTCTCGACCCGGTCGGCGTGGCCGTCGACCAGCCGACCTTCCAGTCAGGGCAGAACGACGGCGAACTCGGTGCGGCGTTCCTGTCACTGCACTCCCAGGTGGTGCTGAGCCCGGTCACGATGATCGACTCGATTCCGGTGCTGCGGGACGGCAACCCGTCGAAGGCCGACGACAGCGAGTTCGAAGCCCGCAAGGCAGCGCTTCGGACGGCCGCGGCGACCGGGCAAGGCGCGAGCGAAGCCCTGGTCCGGCTCGGTGACTACCTCCTCGACCAGGCGTTCCTGCACCCACTTGTGCAGGCCCCGGAAATCCTGGTGACCTCCATCAAAAGCGGCGACGTGAGCACCACGATGCGTGGCGTCGTGCTGCTCGAGAACGCCTACGTGACGGGCTGAGTGATGATCCGTTTCCTCATCGGCAAGTTGCCCTCGTTCCTGCTGGTCGGCTTCGTCAGCTCGATCATCGCCTTCGCGCTCCCGCGGCTGGCCCCCGGCGACCCGGCAGTGGTCCTCGCCGGGTCGGACGCCACGCCCGAGATGGTCGCCGAGATCCGCAGCCAGCTCGGCCTCGACGAGCCCCTGTGGTTGCAGTACTTCAGCTGGATCGGCGGCGTGCTCCGCGGCGACCTCGGACAGTCCTACATCCTCAGCCGCCCGGTCACCGAGCTGATCGCGGGCCGGCTGGAAAGCACCATCGAGCTCGCCGTGCTGGCCACCATCATCATGATCGTGGTCGGGCTGGCGCTGGGCGTGCTCGGCGGCTCGCCGCGGTCGAAGGTCGCCCGCTCGGTGCTGGACGTGTTCAACACCGTCTTCCTCGCGATCCCGCCGTTCCTGACCGGCCTGCTGCTGATCCTGCTGCTCGGACTGGCCATCCCGCTGCTGCCGGTCAGCGGCGAGGTCGCCCTGCTGGACAACCCCGAGCTCGGCATCCAGTACCTGATCCTGCCCGCGGTCGCGCTCGCCCTGCCACAGGCCGCGGTCGTCGCCCGGCTGTTGCAGACCTCGATGCTCACCGCCCGCGGGGAGGACTTCGTCGACCTCGCCAGGGCCAAGGGCGCCCGCCCCGGCCGGATCACCCGCAAGCACGTACTGCGCAACAGCCTCGGCACCGTCGTCGTGGTCATCGGGCTGCGGATCGGCGACCTGCTCGGCGGCGCGATCGTCGTCGAGGCGATCTTCGCCCGCAACGGGCTGGGCACGCTCGCGGTGTCCGCCGTGCAGTCCCGCGACTACCTCGTGGTCCAGGCCCTGATCCTCGGTGCGGTGCTCATCGCGGTCGTGATGCAGCTGCTCTCCGAGATCGTCCTGGCCGCACTCGACCCCCGCGTCCGGCTGGGAGGCTGACCGATGACGACAGACCCTGCCGCACTACCCGCGACCGTGGACCCCGCACCGGCCCGCGTTCCCGGAGCGCGCTATCTGCGGGCGTTCCGCTCGGCCCGTGGCATGATCGCCGCGGTACTGGTGCTCGCCCTCGCCGCGCTCGCGGCGCTGGCCCCGGTGCTGTTCCCCGGCGGATACGACGAGCAGACCCCGAACGCGCTGCTGCCGATGTCGTTCGCTCACCCGTTCGGCACCGATGAGCTGGGCCGGGACATCTTCGTGCGCAGCATCTACGGGCTTCGTACCGACCTGGCGCTGGTCGCTCTCGCGGTCCCGATCGCGATGGTGATCGGGACGTTCCTCGGCCTGCTCGGCGCGATCGCCGGCTGGCTGGGGACCGTCACCCAGCGCATGCTCGACATCATCGTCGGGTTCCCCGGCCTGATCCTGGGTATCTCGGTGGTGCTGGTGGTGGGCACCGGTTTCACGGGCCTGGTGATCTCGATCGTGCTGATCGGTCTGCCGACGTTCGGCAGGCTGGCCCGCCAGGTGCTGCTGACCCAGCAGAACCGCGAGTACGTGCTCGCCGCGCGCACACTGGGCATCCGGCGCTCGCGGATCATGGTGCGGCACATCCTGCCGAACACCCTCGACCCGATCATGGTCCAGGGCTCGGTGTTCATCGTGCACGCCGTGTTCCTCGAGGCCGGGCTGAGCATCGTCGGCCTCGGCATCCAGCCACCGGAGCCGTCGCTCGGATCGCTGCTCAACCTGGGCATGCGCTACGTCGAGCAGGCCCCCACCTACATCATCGGGCCGATCCTGATCCTCCTGCTGCTCGCGCTGGCGTTCAGCCTCCTGACCGACGCTCTCAACGAGGCGGTGAACCGCACGTGACCACCACGACGCAGACTCCTCCCACTCCCCTGATCGACGTCCGCGGACTGACCGTGCACTTCCCGACCGAACGCGGCACCGTGCGCGCGGTCAACGACGTCTCGTGGCAGCTGCGCGAGGGCGAGATCCTCGGCATCGTCGGCGAGTCCGGCTCCGGCAAGTCGGTCACCGCCCGCGCGATCATGGGCATGCTGCGCGCACCCGGCCGGGTCGACAGCGGCGTGGTGGAGCTCGCCGGGCGTGACCTGCTGACGCTGTCCGAACTGCAGCTGTGTGAGGTCCGCGGCCGGGAGCTGGCCATGGTCTTCCAAGATCCGCAGGCCGCGCTGAACCCGACGATGCGGGTCGGTGACCAGATCGCCGAGGCGCTCCTGGTACACGGCGTGGACCGCACCAAAGCCCGTGCCCGCGCGAAGGAGCTGCTCACCCGGGTCGGCATCCCGGACGTCGACCGCACCGTCGACCTCTACCCGCACGAGTTCTCCGGCGGAATGCGCCAGCGGGTGGTGATCGCGATCGCGCTGGCCAACGAACCCCGGCTGCTGATCGCCGACGAACCGACCACCGCGCTGGACGTCACCATCCAGGCCCAGATCCTCGAACTGCTGGTGGAGCTGCGCCGCGAGCTCGGCATCGCCATCGTGATGATCACCCACGACATGGGCGTCGTCGCCGAGCTGTGCGACCGGATGCTGGTGATGTACGGCGGGCGGGTCGTCGAGTCCGGCCCGGTGGCCGAGGTGTTCGCCGCGCCACGGCACCCGTACACGCACGCCCTGCTGAACGCGGTACCGCGGGCCGATGCCGACGGCGAGGCCCTGCCCGCGATCCCCGGTTCACCACCGGACCCGGCGCGGCTGCCGTCCGGCTGCGCGTTCCACCCGCGGTGCGCGGTCGCCGAGGAGCGTTGCCGCACCGAGCGTCCGGAGCTCACCGCCGACGGCGACGGGCGGACCGCCGCCTGCTGGGTCAGCGAGCGCGGCGGCGCGGTGACCGTGCTGCCCACCCCGACCGTGCGGAGTCGCATCGCGACGGAGCGCGCCGAGCCGATCCTGCGGGTGACCGACCTGGTCACCGACGTCGGCTCGCGCTCGCGGGGACTGTTCGGCCGGACCCCGCCGGTCTACGCGGTCAACGGGATCTCACTCGAGGTCGCCGCCGGCGAGACACTCGGGCTGGTCGGCGAGTCCGGCTGTGGGAAGTCCACATTGTCCCGCACGATCGTCGGGATCAACCGGCCGGCCAGCGGCCGGATCGTCGTCGACGGCCACGACGTCACCGCGATGCGCCCGCGCGACCTGGCGACGATCTCCGCCAACGTGCAGTACGTGTTCCAGGACCCCTACGCCTCACTGAACCCGCGACGCACCATCGGCCAGTCGTTGGAGGAGGCGCTCGGCGTGGCCGGGGTGACGGGCGCCGCGGCGCGGCGCCGTGCGGCCGAGCTCGTGGAGCGGGTCGGGCTCAACAAGGGGCAGCTCGACCGCTACCCGCACGCGTTCTCCGGCGGGCAGCGCCAGCGCGTCGGGATCGCCAGGGCACTGGCGGCGGAGCCGAAGATGCTGATCTGCGACGAGCCGGTGTCCGCGCTGGACGTGTCGATCCAGGCGCAGATCATCAACCTGCTGGAGGACCTGCGCAACGATCTCGGGCTGGGCTACCTGTTCATCGCGCATGACCTCGGCGTCGTGCGGCACCTGTCGGACCGGGTGGCGGTGATGTACCTGGGCCGGATCGTGGAGACCGGATCGGCCAAGGACGTGTACGAGAAGCCGCAGCACCCCTACACCCGGGCGTTGCTGTCGTCGACACCCGAGCCCGAGGTCGGCCCGCGGCGACGGGAGCGCATCGTCCTCACCGGGGACATGCCCAGCCCGGCGTCCCCGCCCAGCGGCTGCGCCTTCCGCACCCGCTGTCCGATCGGCCCGCTGCACCGCGACGACCGCAGCAGGTGCGCCGAGGAACCACCGACGCTGGCCAGGACGCCGACCGGTCAGCTGGCCGCCTGCCACTTCCCCGGAGAGCTCTGAGAGGTGCCCGTGCCGACCGATCGACCCGCGAACGTCGTCGTCGTACTGGCCGACGACCTCGGCTACTCCGACCTTGGCGCGTTCGGCGGGGAGATCCGCACCCCGAACCTCGACGCACTGGCCCGCGACGGGGTGCGGATGACGTCGTTCTACAACACCGCCCGGTGCAGCCCGTCCCGCGCCAGCCTGCTGACCGGGCGCGACCCGCACGAGACCGGCATCGGCGTGCTCACCGACGACGAGCGCCCGCACGGCTATCCCGGGTCGCTGAGCACGGCTGTGCCCACCGTGGCCGAGCACCTGTCCGCGGCCGGGTACCGGACCTGCCTGTCCGGCAAGTGGCACCTGTCCAGCGACACCGCCACGCCGAACGACACCTGGCCGACCCGCCGCGGCTTCGACGAGTTCTACGGCATCCTCGCCGGCGCCGACGACTACTTCCACCCGCGCGGGCTCTTCCACGGCGAGCAGCGGCAGGAGATCCCCGGTGAGGGCTTCTACCTCACCGACGCGATCAGCGACCACGCGGTCCGTTTCGTCGAGACCTGCACCCGCGGTTCGGACCCCTTCTTCCTCTACCTGGCCTACACGGCTCCGCACTGGCCACTGCACGCACCCGAGGACGTCGTCCGCCGCTACGAGCGGCAGTACCTCGCCGGCTGGGACACGTTGCGGGACGGGCGCCTTGCCCGCATGCGTGAGCTCGGCCTGCTCGGCGACGAGTCACCGCTGACACCACGGGACGCGGGCGAGCGACCGTGGAACGCGGTCCCCGACCGGGAGTGGGAGGCGCGCCGCATGGCCGTCTACGCCGCACAGATCGAGATCATGGACGCGGGCATCGGCCGGGTCGTCGAGGCGCTGCGCGCGGCGGACGCGCTGGACGACACGCTGATCGTGTTCCTGTCCGACAACGGCGGGTGCGCCGAGGAGCTCCCGCCGCCGGACGCGGTGCACTTCCGGGCGCGCCAGCCCGCACACACCCCGGACGGCAGGCCGATGCGGCTGGGCAACGAACCGTCGATCGTCCCCGGCCCCGCCGACACGTTCGCCAGCTATGGCCGGGCGTGGGCGAACCTGTCCAACAGCCCGTTCCGGCTGTACAAGCGGTGGGTGCACGAGGGCGGGATCTCCACGCCTCTGATCGCGCACTGGCCGGCGGGCGGCCTCGCCGGCGGCACCGTCGTGTCCCGGCCGTTCCAGCTCACCGACATCGCACCGACCCTGGCCGAGGTCGCGGGCACCGGGCCGTTGGAGTCCCGCGGGGAGTCCATGGTGGACACCTGGCGAGGCGGCCCGACCGACGAGGACCGGACGCTGTACTGGGAGCACATCGGCAACGCCGCGATCCGGCACGGCTCGCTGAAGCTCGTCCGGACCGCGGGTGGTCCCTGGGAGCTCTACGACCTCGACGTCGACCGCTCGGAGCTGCACGATCTCGCGCCCGGCCGGCCCGACGACGTCGAACGTCTCGCCGCCCGGTGGCAGGCCTGGGCCGACCGCACGGGCGTCATTCCCTGGCCCTACTCCCCCGCCGCATCCCGTACGACGACGAACAGTGAAGGACGATGACCTCCTCTACCCGGCGACCCAACGTCGTCATGATCCTCACCGACGACCACGCCTCGCACTCCATCGGCGCATACGGGTCACTGGTCAACTCCACACCACGGATCGACGAGATCGGGAGCGAGGGATGGCGGTTCGACAACTGCTTCGCCACCAACGCGCTCTGCTCCCCGAGCCGGGCAAGCATCCTCACCGGCACCTACAGCCACGTCAACGGTGTCTCCACATTGGTCACCCCGATCGACGCGAGCCAGCCGACGTTCGTCTCGCAGCTGCGCGCGAACGGCTACCGCACGGCGATGTTCGGGAAGTGGCACATGGGCGACGGCGACGGCCACGACCCGCAGAACTTCGACCACTGGGATGTACTGATCGAGCAGGGCGAGTACTGGAACCCACGGTTCCTCTCCGCCGCGGGTCTGCGCACCGTCGAGGGCTACGCCACGGACATCATCACCGACCTCGCCCTGGAGTGGGTGGAATCGCTCGACGGGGACGACCCGTGGTGTGTGCTGATCTACCACAAGGCGCCGCACCGGCCGTGGGAACCCAAGCCGGAGCACGCCGCCCGCTACGGCGACCCGGTACCGCTCCCGCCGACGTTCTTCGACGACCTGTCGACCCGCAGCTCGTCGGCGCGGCGTGCGCTGATGCGGATCGCGGACTGCCTCAACACGGAGGACCTCAAGGTCGACCCGCCAGAAGGGCTGACGTACGAGCAGCTGGCGGTGTGGAAGTACCAGCGCTTCATGGAGGACTACCTGGCCTGTGTGGACAGTGTGGACGAGAACGTCGGCCGGGTGATCGACTTCCTGCGGGCACGTGGCGAGTTCGCGGACACGCTGCTGATGTACGCGTCCGACCAGGGCTTCTTCCTCGGTGACCACGGCTGGTTCGACAAGCGGTTCATGTACGAGGAGTCGCTGCGGATGCCGATGCTGCTCAGCTATCCGGCGCGGGTTGGCACCGGCGTGCACGACGGCATCGTCACCAACGTCGACTTCGCACAGACCATCCTGGAGGCGGCTGGGGTGGCCTCGCACCCGCGGATGCAGGGGCGCAGCTTCTGGAACGACATCAGCGGAGAGGCGCCCGCTCCCCCACCGGCCGCTGGCATGTACTACCGCTACTGGGAACATGACGACGTCTTCCACCACGCGCCCGCTCACTACGGGTACCGGGACGACCGGTACAAGATCATCTATTACTACAACGACGGACAGGGCGTCGCCGGGACAGGGCCGTTCGTGTACCCCGGGGAGTGGGAGCTGTTCGACCTGGAGGCCGACCCCCAGGAGCTCCGCAACGTCTACGACGACCCCGCGTACAAGGAGATCCGCGAGGAGCTGACGGTGCGCATGTGGGCCGAGCAGCAGCGGCTCGGCGACCTCCCGCATCCGAGCCAGCCGGTGCCCGACGGAGTGTCCGGGACGCGGGCATGACCACCGGCGGCAACCGGCACGCGATCGAGCAGTGCGCGGTGCCGGCGCAGACCTTCCGGATGGGCGACGCCAGCGGCGACGCACGGTGGACGGACGGCGAGGGGCCGGTGCACCCGGTGACGCTGGACGCCTTCCGGATCGACGCCACGACGGTCACCAACGCCGATTTCGCCCGGTTCGCCGCCGACACCGGTTACGTGACAGAGGCCGAATCGTTCGGTTTCTCCGCGGTCTTCCACCTCGCCGTGACGGCACCCGACGGCGCGATCATGGGACGCGTCCGTGGCACCCCGTGGTGGCTCGGGGTACGCGGGGCTGACTGGCGGCGTCCCGGTGGGCCCGGATCGACGATCGACGCTCTCGACGACCACCCCGTCGTGCACGTGAGCTGGAACGACGCCAATGCCTACTGCGCATGGGCCGGCCGCGCCCTCCCCACGGAGGCCCAGTGGGAGTGCGCGTCGCGCGCGGGGCACGACGGGCTCCGCTACCCGTGGGGTGACGACCTTGACGCGCCGCACCGGTGCAACATCTGGCAGGGCCGGTTCCCGGTCGAGAACACGCTCGACGACGGCCACCTCACCACCGCGCCGGTCCGCACCTACCGGCCCAACGAATACGGCCTGTGGCAGACCGTCGGCAACGTCTGGGAGTGGTGCGCCGACTGGTGGAACGAGACCACCTACGAGAGAGGCCCCGTGACGTCGCCGTCCGGGCCGTCCGCCGGGATCGCGAAGGTGACCCGCGGTGGTTCCTACCTGTGCCACGAGTCGTACTGCGACCGGTACCGGAACTCGGCGCGGTCGTCGAACACGCCGGACTCGTCGGCGGGCAACATCGGGTTCCGGACGGTCGCGCGATGACCTCCGATCGGGCGCAGACGGACCGGCGGTTTCCGGCACGGCTGTTCCGGCATGGGGCCGAACCAGACCCCAGGTTCACGCTTGCGAACGAGCGCACGTTCCTGGCCTGGATCCGCACCGCCCTTGCCCTCATCGCCGGCGGCGTCGCCCTCGAAGCCCTCGGGCTCGACCTGCACCCCGGCTACCGCCTCGCTGCCGCGATCGTGCTCATTGCCGCCGGGCTCGTCACCCCGCTGCTGGCGTGGGCGGGTTGGTACACCACGGAGCGGGCGCTGCGGCACTCCCGCCCACTCCCCGCCCCGGTGCTGGCGCTGCCCACTGCGCTGGCGATCGTGATCGCCGCTGCCCTCGTGGCATTGGCCGTCCTGAACAGGTGACGCGCCACCACGTCGGCACGGTTTTCGACCCCGGCCTGCAACCAGAACGCACTGGCCTCGCCTGGCGGCGCACCGGTATCGCCCTCGCCACCGCATCGCTGATCGCCCTCCGCGTCCTCCCGGACGCCGGCGGCACCTGGTGGCTGCTGCTGCCCGGCCTGGCGGGCCTCGGAGTCGCGATCGGGGTACTGGCTGCGGCCGAACGCCGGTACCGACGCACTCACCGGCAGCTCACCGGCCACCCTCGGCGACTGGTCGGAGGGGGACGGATCCTGCTCGCCACAGCGCTGGCCACCGGGCTGCTCGCGGCAGCGGCGCTCACGTACGTGATCGGTCGCTCGTGACGGGTTGCCGCAGGATCGTTCTGAGCTTGGCGGGCGCTGTCCGGCGGGCGTCGCTGAGGTAGATCTCGTGATGGTCACCGTTGAAGGTGAGGCCGTTGGCGGGGAGATAGTGGTTGTGGAGGCGGTCCAGGGTAGGCGTTTCGTCGTCGTAGGAGCCGATGTGCAGGATCTGGACGCAGGTCCCCTCGACGAGGGTGCACAGCCGGACGGCTGCGAGTGCGGGGTTTTCCTTCTTCTTCGCGACGTTGTCGACGGCAGCATGGACCAGGTCGTCGGTGATCCAGTCCGGCTGGCTGATCATCATGGTCCACGCCCAGTCTTCCTTGCGCCGCTTGACGAACACGGTGGGGTCGTCCGCTCGCCACAGTCCCTCCAGCGGGGCGACCACGAAGTCTCGGCCGAGGGTCCTCTTGCTGGCGAACTTCAGTGCGTACGCCACGCCGTACAGGGCTTCGACCGCCTGCGCGTAGGCGGAGGAGGTGTTCGGATCCCCTCGGCCGTCGACCACGACATACCGGAACGCGGGCACGTCGACAACCGTGAACTCCTTCGACGGCGGTGAGTAGAGCTCTCGGTGGGTCTTCTTGATGTCGTACTTGTCCATCGCGGTCTCCTTGGTGAGCGCGCCCTTATGGCGAACGAAGATCAATCCACGGTTCAATGGGTCAGACAGAACCGGCATCGAGATCGGAGCCCCATCGTGGCCGAAGACCGTGACATCGAACGTTTCTACTCGACCCCCGAGGTCGTCGCCAAGCTGCGACGCCTCGCCGACGCACTCGAGGCCGAGAGCCCGTTCCGGATCCAGATCGCCGGCGAGCGGATCCGCGTCCCCGCTCGTGCCGAGTTCTCCATCGAACACGAGCGGGGCGACGGCGAGGAGGAGATCGAGTTCCAGCTCAAGTGGAAGCTGAGCGATGACAGCGACTCCGACGAGACCGACGAGCCCCTCGTCTGACCGAGCCCGAGAGGCACTAGCCGATCTCCCGGAGTTCCTTGTCCTTGCCCTCGTGCGCCGCGAGTACGGCGATCCCGGTGACCGCGGACAGTGCCATCCAGGCGACCGCGACCAGCCACAGCGATCCTCCGGCCGCGAGGATCAACGCCGCCGCGAGCATGGGTGTGAACCCGGCCCCGAGCGTTGCAGCTGTCTGGTACCCGATGGACGTGCCGCTGTAGCGGATGCGCGTCGGGTACAGCTCGGCCGCGAAGGCACCGTAGGGCCCTGCCGTGAACCCCTGGATCACGCTGAGTCCAAGGAACAGCGCCAGGAACAGGGCCCACACCTGTCCGGACTCGAGGAGCAGCATGATCGGGTACGCCAGGACGACCGCACCCACCGCACCGCCGAGCATGACCCGCTTGCGGCCGATCCGGTCGCTGAGTCGCGCCGCCACAATGATCATCACGATGGTGGTCACCCCGGCCAGCGCTTTGACATTGAGGACGGACGTCGGCGAGATGGTCGCCTGGTTGACGGCATAGGAGATGGCCCACACACCCATCAGGCCCTGCGCCGCCTGGCCCGCGATGCCTGCGCCCACCGAGATCAGGAAGTTCCGGGGGTACCGGGTGAGCACCTCGACGGCCGGCGCCTTCGGTGCTCGTGCCTTTCCGGCGAGTTCGGTGAACACCGCCGACTCCGCCACCTTCAACCGGATGAGCAGGCCGATCGCTACGAGTACAGCGCTGAGCAGGAACGGAATCCGCCAGCCCCAGGCGAGGAAGTCCTCCTGCGGCAGCAATGATGCCGCACTCAGCACGAGCGTGGCGACAATCGCCCCGGCGGGCGCGCCCAGGTAGGCGAAGGATGCGGCGAATCCCCTGTTGCGCTTGTGTGCGCGTTCGAACGCCAGCAACATCGCGCCACCCCATTCGCCACCGACGGCGATCCCCTGCAACATGCGCAACAGGACGAGCAGCAGCGGTGCCGCGACGCCGATCTGTGCCTGAGTGGGCAGGAGGCCGATCAGCACGCTCACCACACCCATCAGCAGAAGCGTGACCACCAGCATCGACTTGCGGCCGAGCCGGTCGCCGAGGTGACCGAAGATGATCCCGCCCAATGGACGGGCCAGGTATCCGGCGGCGAGGGTGCCGAACGACAACATCTGTGCGACACCGTCGCCGACACCGGTGAAGAACACCTTGTCGAACACGATGCTCGCGGCGGTCGCGTACAGGACGAAGTCGTAGTACTCGATGGCCGTGCCGATAAAGCTCGATGCCAGGATGCGACGCATCTCGCGGCGCTCGGTTGTCGTTTCCTGCGCGGAGTTCGCCGTGGTCATGGGCACGCCTCCGGAGTGGTGACGGTCAGCGCTGCCTTCGCCGGTGCGACGGGAAGGACGTCGAGGTCCTCGGGTATGTACAGCGGGCCGCTGAAGGTCTCCGCGGCCGCCAGCCACGACTCACGAGGCGCGTCCGCGGGAACCAGATGGTGCAGAGCCAACGCGCCGACGCCGGCGCGCTCGGCGATCCGACCGGCTTGCCGCGGCGTCGTGTGTGCGCGGCGATGATGGTCCATTGTGGCCTTGAGCATCGCCGAATCCGTGTAGCGGCTCGCGATCAGGTCCAGGTCGATCGCCTCGTGAAGCAGCAGGTCGGTGCCTCGGGCCAGCCGCTCGAGGTTGGCACATGGTGCGGTGTCGCCGGAAACGGTCACGGAACCGTTCGCTGTGTCGAAGCGGAACGCGAACGCCGGAGCCATGGGTGGGTGTGCCACCAGGATCGCCGTCACCGCAACGCGGTCGTCCTGGAACACCGTGAACGGCTCCATGTCCGGGGCGACAGCGGAATCCGCATCGAAACCGGTGCCGGGAGGCAGCGCGATGTCATGCACGTCGAAATGTTCCGACGGCGGGCGAGCGAGCGAATCGAAGATCCGGTCGTTGATGTCGGTGGCGTAGGCAGCGCAGAGCTGCTGGATCATGTCCACGGTGCCCGGGGTCGGATTCGACGGCGCCACCGCCTGCGGTGTTGCGGTGGCGTGCTGGGACACGGGCGGCAACCCGCCCCGCCTGCCGGGTCCGTGTACCGCGATCGGTCCGGCACTGGCGTTCTTACGCTCGAACTGGCCGAACAGCAGCAGCGCAGGCAGGTCGACGACGTGGTCGGAGTGCAGATGGGTGAGGAACAGCCCGCGGACCTGGTTCATCCGAAGACCGGCCCGGGCGAGCTGGGATCCGGTGCCCTGCCCGCAGTCCACCAGGTACACGGCGCCGTCGACGACGACCGCCGTGCTGATGCCGCTGCGGGACGTTCCGTCGGGAGTGCCCCACCAGCGTGGGCCTCCGGCGGTTCCCAGGGTCACAACCCGGGTGCCCTGGTGCGGTGCGAGATCGGTCATGGCACTCCCTTGTGTCATGTGGTGTGGTCTGCGGATCACGCTCGCATCCGGCTGGCCCTATGTAAATTTGAATCTTTTGCGTAAAGCCCTAAGTTGTGCTTATGAGGGACGTCACGCTGCGCCAGCTCGAGTACTTCGTCGCCGTCGCCGAGGAGCAGTCGATCACCCGCGCCGCGCTGAGATGCCACGTCACCCAGGCCGCGATCAGCCAGGCGTTGAAGGAACTGGAGACCGTGCTCGGCGTGCAGCTGCTGATCCGGCGCACGGCCAAGGGCCTGCACCTGACACCGACCGGCCGCGCGGTCGCGACCCGCAGCCGTACGGTGCTCGGCGGGGTCAGGAGCCTGGTGAGCACGGCGGACGGGACCGCGGAGCGCGGAACGTATACGGTCGGCTGTTTTCCGACGCTGTCGCCGCTCATCATTCCCGGGATAGCCGAGTTCATCGCCCACAACTACCCGGGGGTTCGGCTCGAGATCGTCGAGGACACCGCACCCGAGATCCAGGAACGGATGATGCGCGGACAGGCGGACCTCTGTTTCATCTACGAGGCACAGCGGCACCCCGAGGTGAGCACGATTCTCCTGCGGGAACGCCACTTCCGGGTCGCGGTGGCAGCCGACCACCCCCTAGCCACACGCGACGTGGTGAGCGTGACCGACCTGGCGGACTATCCGTACGCGTTGCTGAATCTGGACCCGGCCACCTATCTCAACGAGGCGATGCTGCGCAGGTTCGGCGTCGTGCCCACCATCGTCTACCGCAGCACCAGCGTCCAAACCATCCGTTCCATCGTGGGCCGCGGACTGGCATGCGCATTGCTCATGCAGGAGGTGGAGGAAAGCGACGAAGGGCGCCCACTACGGTTCCTGCCCATCGCCGAGGACCTGGGCACCAACTCGCTCCTCGCCGCACTGCCACGCGGCGTTCGACCATCACCCCTCACCACAGCAGTGATCGAACACTGCCAGTCGGCCATCGAGGCCTGACGCCTGCTGTTTGTATGTCCCTAGTGATCGAGCACGGGCATCGAACAGCCACACCACATTCTACAGCGAGCGGAGCGGCAACGAAGGAATCGTTGCCAATGATGTTCCCGCGAGCCGGTGTTATCGCCCGGCTTCTTCGCGTCCGAGGGCCGTGGATTGACAAACGCCCTTAACCGCAACTTCTGATTTGCCGAATGGAAGCCCCATCGCCGCCGAATTTGTTTATATCAACGGACGGCGAGCTTATCGGATCCCAACGGAGAAAGTAGGTCCACCAGATAGCAACCTAGCGCGTCGCCCACGCTCCCACTGTGCCACGTAGCGTTCAGTCAATTCTCCGAGGAGCGGCAAGCGTAAACTGGCGCCCAACTAACGGAGAGGTGCTCGCCGCCCAAGCCCCTGATCTACACGAGGCGTTGCAGCGCGCCAAGAACGACGGTCTGACCCACCTCGTCTTGGACGACAAGCTGTTCTCCACCGACAGGCTCGGCGAGCAGACCACCAGCATCAAGGGCGAACAGATCGACGCCTGGTACTCCGGCAAACACCGCGAGCCTGGCGGCAACGTCCAAGCGCTGATGGAACCCGACGGGTTCCCCCTGTGGCTCTCCGAGGTCGAACCCGGCTCCACCCACGACATCACCGCAGCCCGAGAACATGTTCTCGGCGCCTTGTACTGGGCCTACTCGCATCTCGACCTGCCCACTCTGGCCGACGGCGGCTACACCGGAGCTGGCATCGGCGTGCACACACCGTTCAAACAACCCGCCGACAACCAGGTGCTCGATGTGGACAACCGCACCTACAACACTCTGCTCCGCGGGCTGCGCTGCCTGGGCGAACGCGCCTTCGCGCTATTGGTCGGCCGCTGGCGGGCACTCCGCCACATCACCACCAGCCCACGCAAGATCGGCACCATCGCCAAAGCCGCGCTCGTCCTCACCCATTTCGAACACGGCCGACTGACCTGAAAGTCAGTGAGATCACTTCACTGGACGCCGCGTCTCCAATGCCTATTACGTGAGATCTTTTAACATCCTCCAAGCTCGGTGTCGCACCTTTTGCGATGCCCAATCGGATTCACTCACCATAGCCAGCAGATCCCGATACTCGACAATGTTCATGCAAATAATCCAACCAAGAGCCAAAGATACCCAATAATCACTCTTCGCCCTCAAAGCAGCATATGGGATTCTTTGCAAGCTGAATTTATCTTCAAAGAAGCCCATAGGTCGACCATGGAGTCGGTCACAATCTGACAATTCTTGACGTATATCACTTAAGCTTTGCTCAAGTAAAGGAAGTAGAAAGATTGGAGTCTCGGAATCTACTTCTCGCTGCGGGCGTTCTCGCGTACCAATGTATACATCCGCACCATCGACTAAACCCACATATTTGGAAGGATCCAAAGCCAGCACTGGCAGCCAGCTAGAATCCCCACTTGGTGTGGGAGACATCAAGACCGTATCCTTTCATCACATCGACGAACTGTGCCCTGAGCTCGGGCGTCCATCTGTCACCATAGTGCCCGCTAACTTCGTCTGTTGCCAACTTTCCGCCATCGACCCACATCCATGTGCCTCCTAGGACCCGATCTTCGTCAGCCCCAATACTCCTAGCAAGCTTCTGATGCGGACTACCGTCTATCCCGAGGTGGCGCGCTGGCTTACCAACAGCAAACCTATTTCTCGTCGGATCAAAAACGAACTCACGTCCACCACTTGGAACGTAATTTCGCAAAGCGGCAGTCGACTTTGTCCTGCTACTTACTTCAATGCAGTAACTCATCCACGATTTGCTCGACCGGCACCAGCAGCCGAGACCGGGCCGTAATAGCCCGAATCCGGTCTCGGGCATGCTGGACCGCCCGACGTGCTGGCCATCGAGCGAGGAAGACCAGATGCGCCGACCGGGGAGTCCGCCCGCGCACCAGCCGGTTATGGAAGCCCAGGAAGTCCAGTCCCTGTCCCCCTTCGGCCAATTGCACGATGCGGGTCTTGGCTGCTTTGGGCTTCAACCCAAGCTCGCCCAACAAGACCGTCAACCGCCCAAGGGCGGCTTCGGCTTGTTCCCGTGACTGGCACATCACGACCAGGTCGTCGCAGTAGCGCACGAGCACGCCGTGCTCGCCTGTGTCCCATGCCCGGTCCATCCGGTGCAGGTACACGTTGCACAGCAACGGAGACGCCGGACCACCTTGCGGGGTTCCGGACGCCTGGCGGCGCACTACTCCGTCCTCCATCACTCCCGCGCGCAGCATCACCCGCAGCAGCTTGAGGATCCCTTGATCGCTGACGCGTTCCTCGACCGCTTGCATCAACTTCCCGTGCGGAATCGCCGAAAAACAATCAGCGATGTCCGTCTCCACCACCCGCCGCTTGCCCTTCCACGCCTCATCAATGAGGACTTGCAAGGCATCGTGCGCCGAACGTTTCGGGCGGAACCCGAAGCTACACGGCAGAAAATCAGCCTCGAAGATCGGCTCGAGCACGATCTTCACCGCGGCTTGCACGACACGGTCCCGGACCGCAGGAATCGACAGCGGACGCCGCTCATTCGTTCCCGGCTTGGGAATCAACACCCGCCGGGTCGGGACCAGGGTGCCGTCCACGATCGCCACCGAATCCACCCGGCGCTTGCGCACCGGTGCCAGCAGCAGACCCAGGCTGTCGATCGCTCGATACGCCGCTGAGTGCGACACCTCGAACAACGGTCCGCCCGACTCTCAGATGGGTTACGACACATCGCTTAGTGATGCGGCGGCCGACCAGGCGGCGTTGAAATCTATCCGAACTCGGAGTAAGGTCGTCGTTCGTTGTACGTCGGTTGAGTCGGGGACGGCTGACCATTCGCATCGACTCGGCGATTCAGCAGTTCTATCGATAGATTCGATCAAGCCTTTCGGGACTATTTGCAACATTTGCTATATAAAGCCCGAAATCAAAGTCCTCATCTTCGATAAATGGCGTCGAATCCAGCTCCGTCGGAACAGGACCCTCTTCGAGAGGATAATGCACAACAACACTGTCTTCACTTGATTCTCGCACAATAGTCAGCGACCGATTGAGTCCGGAGCCAGAGTGCACGACGGAAACACCGGTTTGAACTCCTAGCCAGAAATGATAATTCCCGACCTCAAGGACTACATCATCATCTTCTCGATATAGTACAGCCAGAATATCACCTAGCTGACCAAACGCGCCGTCAACCTTTTTCGAACCAGGGGAAGATTCCACCTCCTCCATTGTTTTTGTCTCCGGATGATACGCCACAACTCGATTGTATTGACGAAAAGACCTCAATATCATATCTGATCCTTCCCGAGTCCAAGATCGCGACCACCTGAACGCGAGGCCGATTCGATGATATCGAGCCACGATTTCCCACGCTCACGCAGGTAGTCGACACTAGGACCAAGTGGGTCGCCATATTTTTCAATGTTTCTCGGATATATTTTATCCAGCATATACTGTGGGGTCAAATCCTTATACTTCACACCTATGGACCGGCGCTCAGCATGCAGTTTTCGGGCGACGAATTCCTCTGAAAGGCCGAAGGCAAGCATCAGGGCACCCTTGTCCTTCAAGCCTTCAAGTGCGGCGATGTATTCGTGTCTGATTGAATAATCAATCTCGTTTTTCTGGGTTACACTTCCACATTGCCATATTTGCGCGGTTGGACTGCCGTCGGCACGTCTGTCCCCTCCAGTAGCGCAAGCGCCGTCAAGTTGTCCCGTGGCAGGGGGCAGTTGGCCCGACTGCCCTGCATTGTTCTGGGCATCTTCTGGCTGGTAGGGCTGGTCGCCTGCGCTGTCGGAGGGTAGGAGGATGCCGAGGTCGATGCCGGGGGCGTTGTTTGCGGCTTCTATGAGCCGGGCGATGCTGTCTGCGATGGTGCCGAACGTGGGTGGGCGTACGTGTGGCGTGTTGGCCCGGTTTTCCAGCATCTTGCGCCGGGCTTCTTCAATTGCACGCCGGAGTCGCTCGGCCGCGGCTGCGGCATCCAGCCACGCGTTGGTACCGCCGCCACCACCGCTGCTCCAAGGCGTACCGGTCGAGGGGCCGCAGGATCCACAGCCGGTGTTTCCGGGCCCGGTTGGTCCAGTTGGTGGTCGCCATCCGCCGATACCACCGCGAGTGCGCAGGCCGAGGGCCTCGTTGACCTGGCTGACGTTGCCGTACACCGACGACCAAACCCAGACTTCAGGGCCTCTGGTCGATGTTCACGCTTCGGAGGACTCGCGGTCGGCCTGCCGAACACGCTCCCGAATATTCGTCCCGCCCAACCGATGGCCCGACCGATGTGTGGAGCTATTCGAGCCCCGACAGCAATGGCTCCTGGGATTGCGGGCGCGCAGACGGGCAGGCAGTAGCCGCTGGGGTCGGTGTTGGTTAGCGGGTTGCCAGCGCCGTAGGCGTGGCGGTTGGCGTTCAGTAGGTCGCGGGGGTCGAGGGCGGCGGTGTCGCGGCTGGTGAAGGTGCCGGTGGTGGGGTTGTACCAGCGGGCGCCCATGTTGACGTTGCCGCTACCCGGGTCGGTGTACTGGTGCTGGTAGCCCAACGCCGGCTGGGTGCCCGTCTGGTCGGTGACCCGACCGAACGGGCTGTACGTGCGCGAACCCGCAGGGACACCAGTCGCCGGGTTGATCAGTCCAATGAGGTCGGTATGCAGATCCGTCCACGCCACACCCCCGGCACCGGGCTGACCGGCGCCGAGCATCGTGCCATCAGGGGTATAGGTATAGGCCGTGGTGCCATCAGAGACGACATCGATGCCGGTGCCGGAGTAGGCCAGTGTGGTGCCGCCGCTGGCGATGAGGCGGTTGAGGCCGTCGTAGGTGTTCGTGGTGGTGCCGTCGGTGACGAGTTCGTCGAAGGCGTTGAACTCAACAGCGGTGGTGGTGCCATCGGTGGTTCGGGAGGCGAGGGTGCCGCGCGAGGTGTAGGCGTAGGTGGTGTCTGCTTTGGACAGTAGTTGGTTGCGTTCGTTGTAGGTGGCGGTGTCCGGGCCGTCGCGGGTGAGGTTCCCGGCGGGGTCCCAGCCGTACTCGTGGACGGTGGTGCCGTTGTCCCAGGCGATGAGCCGCCCGGCCTGGTCGTAGTCGTAGGAGTTGTCCCCCGCCCCGGCGATACCGGTGGTGCTCTTCGAGATCAGCCGGTCTTCGTAGTCGTAGTCGTAGGCGATGGACGCGGTGATCGTGGTGTCGGGGGCGGTGATGGTGTCGGTGGCGAGGCGGCCGAGCCCGTCGTAGGTGTAGGTGCGGTTGGCGTTGCCGACGCCGTAGCCTGTGCTGGTGAGCCGCCCCGCATCGTCATACCCGTAGCCGGCGGTGACACCGCTGAGGGGGTCGGTGGCAGTGGCCAGCCGGCCGGCCAGGTCGTAGGTGTAGGCGGCGGTGCCGGCAGAAGTGGTGGCGCTGGCCTGTTGGCCGTCGTCGTCCCAGGTGGAGCCGGTGTCGCCGGAGGGACCCGACGCGGTGGCCAGGTTGCCGCGGTCGTCGTAGCTGTAGGTGTTGGTGCCACCGGGGGCGGACACACCGGTGAGGCGGCCGGCGGGGTCGTAGGTGAACTCCCGGTCCGGGGTGACCGCCGTGGCGCCGGTGCCGGTCTGCTTGGTGATGTTGCCCAGCGGGTCGTAGGTGTTGGCGATCGCGACGCCACCCGGTTTGCGCAGCGACGCCAGCCGCCCGGCGGCGTCGTAGATCGCGGTGTAGGTACGGTCCGCGGCGTTCGGGGTCTGGTCGGTGGCGGGTTCTACGGTCGACTCGGGCAGACCCCAGGCGTTCGCGGTGAACACGGTGGCGTGGCCGTCCCCGTCGGTGGCCCTGGTGATGTTGCCCGCCCGGTCATAGCCGTAGCTCGTGACGATCGACTCGGTGCCTGTGACGGGGCGAGTGATCGAGGTGAGCTGGTTCAGCGCGTCGTAGGTGCTGGTCGTGGTGACATCGAGGGAGTCGGTGACGCTGGTCTGGTTCCCGGCGCGGTCGTAGCCGAACGCGCGTGTCCGCTGCACCGCACCGCTGGGGTCGGTATCGGCCTGAGCGGTGAGGCGCCCGGCCTGGTCGTAGCTGGTCTTGGTGCCCCGGGCGGTCGGGTCGGTGACCGTCAGCGGGCGTCCGGCGCCGTCGTAGGTGCTGGTGGTGGTGTTGCCCAGCCCGTCGGTGGTGGTGAGCGGATTGCCGAGGTCGTCATAGGTGGCCTCGGTGACCCGCCCGCTGGGGCTGGTCACGGTAGCCAGGTTGCCGAGGTCGTCGTAGGTGTAGCGGGTGGTGAGATTGCGGGTGGGGGCGGGCACGGTCTCGACGACGGTGCCGGTGACTTGCCGGCCGAGTTGGTCGTAGGTCGCGTAGGTCTGCGCGCCGTTGGGGTCGCTGACCGACAGCTGTTCGCCGAGCGGGGTGTAGGTGGCGATCCAGGTGCCGCCAGCCTGCCCGTAGAGCGCGGGTGGGTCGGTTTGGCGGCGCTGGTTGCCGAGTTCGTCGTAGCCGTAGGTGGTGGTGTTGCCCAACGCGTCGGTGGCTGACACGACCCGGCCGGCAGGGTCGTAGTCGGTCTTGGCCACCGCGGGGATGGGGTCGGTGGCGCCGGGTGGGGTGTAGTCGGGCAGTCGCAGCTCGGTGGGGCGCCCGGCCAGGTCGTAGGTGGTGTGGGTGAGGTTGCCGCGAGGATCACGCAGGTCGACGGTTTCGCCGAAGGTGTTGAACCCGGTCGTGGTCACCGGGGACACGGTCTCGGCGGGTTGGCCGTTGGTTTCGGCGGCGACCGGAGGAGCGGTGACCACGGCCTGCTGGCCGAGGGCGTCGTAGGTGTAATGGGTGGTGTAGGCGGCGGGGTCCGCGCCGGTCGCGGTGCCGCGGGGGTCCACTGTGGATGTGACGAGCCCCGCCTGGTCACGGTTGATGCGGGCAACGAGGGCTTCGCTGCCGGTGTGGACCGTCTGGCTGGTCTCCCGGCCGAGCGGGTCGTAGGAGGCCTCGATGTCGGTGTGCACGGTGCCGTCGGCGTTTCGGCCGATGGTGCGGGTGGGGTTGTCCAGCGCGTCGAAGGTGGTGCTCGTGGAGCGCAGGACAGTGGTGTCGTCACGGTCGGTCGTGGTGACCGCGCGCCCGGCCGGGTCATAGGTGGTCTCGGTGGAGTAGCGCCGGTCGCCGGTGAACTCCCACGTGGTCTGCCCGGCCCCGTTGTAGAGGTAGCCGGCCAGCAGCAGGTCCCGCGGCTGCTCGCTGTCGGGGTCGGTGTAGGCCTCGAGGTGTTCGGTGGCGAGCAGGTTGTCGTCGAAGTAGGTGTAGCGGGTGGTGCGCCCCACCGCGTCGGTGACGCTGGCCAACCGGCCCGCGGGGTCATAAGCCCGCGACTCGAGGACCATGTCGCGGGCAGGCTGCCCGTCACCGGTGAAGCCCTTCACCGTACGGGTCGCCAACTGGTGGTGGGCGGTGGTGTAGGTGGTGCTGAACTCGGTCCCGACCGGATCAATGGCGCGCACCACCGCGCCGAAGGCGTCGTACTCCGTGGTCGTGACCCCACCGGCCGGATCGGTGACGGTGTGCACCCGGCCGTGGGCGTCGTAGGTGTAACTGGTGGTGCGAGCGTCGTCGCTGCCGACCGCATCGTCCACAGTGGTCGAGCCGACCGTACCGTCCGGGTTGTAGACATGGGTGGTGCGCTGCTGGTGCGCCGCGCCGGTGACGGCGTTGTTCACCGGCGGATCGAGCTGCTCGACCAGTCGGCCCACACCGTCGTAGCGGTAACGCGTCGTGGCCGAGCCGGTGGCGTCCGAGATGGTGGTCTGTTCGGTGACCCAGCCGATGTCGTCGTAGGTGGTGTCGGTGACCAGGCCCGCGGGATCGGTGACCTGGGCGACGTCACCGGTCGCGGTGTAGGTGTAGCGGGTCACGCCGCCCGCCGGGTCGGTGACCGACTTCAGCAGCCACGCTGGCTGGGTCCCGCCACCCACGGCGGGTTCGGTGCCGTCGGTGTAGCGGTAGGTGGTGCTGCGCTGCATCCCGCCGGTGGCGCCGGGTGCCAGCACCTCGGCGACGAGACCGTTGCCGTGCAGGATGTGGCGGGTGGCGTAGGTGTCGTCGGTGGCCGAGGTCGATCGCGCGTCCCGCCTGTGGGTAACCGTGTCGTTGCGCGGGTCCAGCGGATCGTCGGGGTTGAGGAAGTAGCTGCGATAGCTGGTGTAGCAGGCCTCGACACCGCTGTCGCGGCAACTGGTCGCCGACAGCTGGTTACCCCGCTCGGCGTTGACATAGGTGGTGGCGTTGTCGTTCTCGTCGGTCACCCGGTGCACGAAACCGCCGGTGTCGTAGGCGAACACCTTCGTCCCGCCGTTCGGCGCAGTGGTGGACACCAGTCGGCCACCGCGGGTCGGATCGTAGGTGTAGGTGGTGTCCTCTTCCGCCGGGTCGGTCAACACCACCGACGTTGCGGTTGTGCGAGCCGCGTAGTGCGCGGAGACGCTGGCCGAGTCCAGCGGCCTCTGGTAGATCGCGACCTCACCGATCTGTCCGTCGAAATAGGACCATTCCGCCGACGGTCGAGCCGGATACGCGGTGCTGCTGAAATAGCCTGCCCCGATGTGCTCGATACGGTCGATGTTGCGGATCAGCCCGCTGGCGGTGGCGACGAGGTTGCCGTCCAGGTACAGCCATTGCGTCTCCCCGTCGCCGGAGAGCACGACGTGGTGCCACTCGCCGTCGTTCACCTCGGCTTCGGTGCTCATGGCGCCGTAGGTGCCGTTCCAGAAGTTGCCGCGCAGCTTGCCGTCGGTGCCCACGTACAGCACCGCCATGTTGCCGGCTGTGGGCGTGGTTCCTGGCAGGTCGAACCCGGTCCCGTAGAGCACACCGCCTGCGGTGGACGTGGTCTGGAACCACATCTCCACCGCAACCCGGGTCCGCCCGCGGACCTGGCTGTACGGCAGGCGCAACGAACTGCTGCTGCCGTTGAACTCCACCGCGCCCGCGCCGCGCATCACCGGGTCGGCGCCGAGGGTGACGTCGTTGTAGGTGGCCCCGCCCATCGTGAGATTGACCTCGGCGTGCTGCGCCGTATCGGCCTCCTCGAGGCCCCACAGGCTGTGCACCCCGGTCGCCCGCAGCTCGTTGATGAAGCCCTCGCGGCTGCCGCGTGCCCCGTACTCGCGGGTGACATCCGCGGCTGTGATCGCCCGTTGATGCAGCGCGACCTGCGCGATCGAACCCTCGAAATAGGCCCAGTCGCGGGTGCCGATCTGCGGCCATGCCTGGTTCTTCGTCCATCCCGTACCCACGAACGTGTGCGTTCGGTGGCTGAAGATCTCCCCGGCCAGGCTGCCCACCGACGCGCCGTCCAGGTAGAGGGTTTGCGTATCGACATCGCCAGTGAGCACCACATGATGCCACGCCCCGTCGTTCACCCGGTTCGGCGTGACGATCCCGGGCACGGTGTTCTGCCAGAAATGCCCATACAGCTTGCATCCGTGCCGACATACAGGATCGGCATCGACCCGCCCGACGACGGCTGCCCCGGCTGATGATCCGCGATGGAGAACAACACGCCACCCGCGGTGGACGTGGTCCTGAACCACATCTCGACCGACATCTGCCGCGACCCGCGAACCGTGTCGTCAGGCAGCTGAACATAGCTCGCGGCGCCATCGAACGAGCGCGCCGAACCGGTCGGGAACGGCCCACTCGTCCTGCTCCCCGTCCCTCGGTGGTAGGTGCCGCGCCGCAACACCGTTTGCCCGTCGGCGCTGGTGCCTTCGGTCTCCCGCATCCGCCAATGCGCGTTCGGATTCGACTCCCGCACTGCGGTGCCGTAACGGAAGCCGTCACCCTCCACTGTGGGCTTTGACACCTGATGAGTGCCGCCGTCGGCGTCGGTGTAAGCCGTCACCCGGTCGTCGGCCTTGTCGTAGGTCAGGTTTGCGGCCACCGCCCCGCCTGGGCGGGTGATGCTGGTCAGCACATCCGACGCTGACCTGGCCGCGTAGTGCTCGGCCACCACACTCGCACCCAGCGGATGCTGATAGAACGCGGCCTCGGCGATCTGACCGGTGAAATAACTCCAGGTCCCTGCCGGCTTGGCCGGCCACGCCCGGTCATTCACCGCCCCCACACCGATGAAGTTGTACGGGTCGATGTTCACCAAGGTTCCGGACTGGGTGCCGACCGCGGCCCCGTCCAGATAGAGCGTCTGCGTGTCGTAGGCCGCCGAAAGCACCACATGGTGCCACTGGTCGTCGTTCACCGCGTTCGGACTGACAATCCCGGTGACCTGCGAGTTCCAGAAATGCCCATGCAACTTGCCATCCGTGCCCACATACAGCACCGGCATCGACCCGCCCGGGTTCGCCGCACCGGGCAGATAGTTGCTCGTCGAGAACAGCACCCCCGCTGTCGTGGTCTTGAACCACAGCTCCACCGACGCATACGCGGAGTTGCGCACCAGATCGTCGGGAACCTGCACATAGCTCGACGAACCATCGAAACCGGCCGCGGTCGTTGGGCTACCCGTCAACGGACCCGGCTGTCCAAACGCGACATCCGATGCCGTGCCGTCAATGTTGCCCCAGAAACCAGGAACCTCGCTGGCCGCCGTTGGGCCCTCGGACTCGGCCAGTCGCCAGTAACCGCGCGGGTTACCGTCCATCGCGACCGTGCGATAGTGCGAACCGGGCTCGTAGGCGTGGCTCGCGCATGCATCCGTCGGATCGCACACCTCGACAAGCCGGTCACCGTCATAGCGGTAGATCCAGGTCAGCGCAGGGTCAGAATCCGTGTGCACACTGGTGACGTGACCACCGATCCAGGTGAAGACCAGTGAACGGCCGGACGTGGCGTCGGTCGCCGCGCTCAGTTTGCCGTTGTCGTAGGTGAGGTTCTGTGCCCGCCCGACAGCGTCGGTGATGGTCGTCAACCGGCCGCTGGCGTCGAAGGTGTAGCGCTTGCCGCCCTTGAGCCGCAGCGTCCACCCACCCCCGGTGTTCGCGACCAGGGTGGTGTGCTCCCCCGCCGGCGCGACGAACGCACCGTCCGGGTTGCGGCCGAAGCGGGCCTGCCGCCCGTCCGGATAGGTGACCACGACATTGCCCGAACCGTCCGAGTCAGGCACGATCCGGCTGTCGAACTGTGTCGCCCAGCCCGACCCGAAAGTCAACCCCGCACGTGGATCCAGACTGTTGTAGGTCCGAGTTACGGCCAACGCCGGCCCGATCGCCGTGACCGAGGCATCGGTCACCCGGGTCGAGTAGTTCCCCACACCAGGGTCGACACCATTACCGGTCGACGCCAGATGGCTGGTGATCGCAGGCTGCGGCACCCGGGTGGACAAATAGGCGCCCAGCGTCCACAAGCTCGTCGCCTGACCGTCGCTGACCTGTCCATACCAGACGTAGGTCTTGCTCCACTGCAGCGTGCCCGCTGGCACAACCCACCGCGGCGAGCTCTGCCACCCGGTTTCCGTGCAGTTTGCGCCCTTCTCATCACAGATTTTGAACTTGTACTGCAGGCCCGTGCCCGGGTAGGTGTCACGGTCACGGCCCGTCAGCGCCAGCGTCGGCCTCAATGTCGTCGAGTTGAAGTTGCTGGGTGGTGACATCGACCCCACCACCGGGGTCTGATTACCGATGGTGAACCACACCGATTGCGACATCGGCACGCTGTTCCACGAGAACCGCGTCACCCCGCGCAGCCCCATGTCCCACTGGATGCGGTACCTACCAGGCTGGAGCGACTTCAGGGTCGCGTTCACTGTCACCGACTGACCCGGCGCGACGTTGCGCGGCATCTTCGTCCACGCCGCGTTCGTCTCATACGGCAACTCGGTGCCCGACGCGTTCCAGATCCGGTAGCCCAGCTCGTAACCAGTCGACGGCGTCCAGGTGTCCTTGCCCCGGTTGGTCACCGTCACCTGCATCGTGCCGTCTTCGGTCGAGGTGACCATCTTGGTCATCGCGCCGATCCGGTAATCAGACCAGTACGGTGTATACGTCACCGCGAGGTAAGGCGGGTTCGCCGACGCCGCACTCGCGAACTTCTTCCACCCGTAGGAGTCCGTTGTGGACGCCCGCACCGTCAGGCCGTGGTTGGCCGCACCGTGCGTCCACCCGTGCACGAGCGAGCGCCCTGCCTCGCCGAGGTTGATGTCCACCCACCGCGGCCCGCACGATCCACTGTGCCCGAATGCGAACGACTTCTCCCCAATCTTGCTCCCATACGACGGCCCGGGGTAAATCTTGTTCCCGCTGACCGACCAGCCCTGCGTCACCGGATGCACCGTCACCGCACGCGGACTGCAGGAGTACGACCACGTCTCATACATCCACAACCGCGCACCCAGCACATACTGGCCCGCCAACTGCGACGACACGGAGTCGAACTTCAGATACGCGGCAGACTTGTTACCGCCACCGTTGTAGGTCCCCACGCTCAGGTTCGGATCACCGGAGTTATCCGCATTGAACGGTGACTGCACAAACGTCGACCCATTGCTGTTCCGGTTCACTGTCGGGTCAACCTTCACCGGAAAGACCCGCTCCGGATCGGCAAGCCAGTCTTCGTCCACGTGCACCCGCAGCACCGGGCTCGCCGCATCGCCGACCAGCTCGTAGCTCACCCCGTACGAGCGAGCTCCCTCACCCGACAGCGGATCGACCTTGGAGTCCTCCATGAACCCCGGCGGGATCACACCCTGAACCACACCCTCCGGGTCCTTGAGCAACACCGAGCCCTCGTCCAAGCTCGCGGTCATGCCCTGCAGGTGCAGTGGGAACTCCCACACCGTCGGCGCGTCCGCCGACTTGAGAATGATCAGCTCCTTCGCACCGCCCGGCGTGGCTTGCACCTGCAGATCCGCCCCAGGGCGCACCTCGGGATAGGTCACCGAGTCGCCGGCCACATCACCCTGCACCGGCTCGGCATCCGCGACACCAAAGGCAAAGGTGCGTCCCTCACCGAGCCCCACCGACACCATCGCATCGCTGCCCGCGACCGCCGCGAACTGCTTCGGCTCCGACTCGGCCTTCGTGCGCCACACGTTCTCATCCGGGACCAGCGTCGAGTCGATCTTGTCCCAGGTCCCGTCTTCCGCACGGAAGAACTGCCTCCCCTGGTACGCACGCAACGTCTTCGTGCCATCCGCGTTAGCGAAGACCTGCAGATCCGGCGCCCCCTCAGCCGGCAACTCCCGACTCGTCGCCGAATCAAACCCGGCCGGCTCTTCTTCCGGTTCCGGCTCCCCGACCTCGACCGCGGTCTCCTGCACCGGCGCATCGACAATCGGCGGCGATGGCAGTTGCTCGTCCTCCACCAAGCCATCCGCCGGCGCAGCATCATGCTCCCCGACTCGCACCGTCGCATCCGTCGCCGACGACGGGACCTCATGACTCCGCCCCTCGGCAGAACCCCACTCCTGCCGAGGAATCTCCCCCACCGCCGCACTCACACCACCCGGCCACGGCGTCGCCACCACCAAACCTGCCGCCACCGCCACAATCAGCAGCACCACCAAGCAGCGAGACCAACGCGACACCGAACGGCGCACCACGACGGAACCGCCTCAGCACAAAACAACGGACGCACAAAATGCGCCCGCCGAAACCATGAATAACCCGGAAAAGACCACGCTCAAGCAAAGCGCCGAACAACAGCGCCACGCCCGAACGCGCACACGCAACCTATCCGGACAAACCCGATAACCAGTATTTCAGTGACCAAACTGTGACACCAGTGCCACGAAGATCACGTCACCAGCCCAACCAGAAAAACGAAAGTATTAATCAGTTTGGAGCAGCTATAACGCGCTAGGAAGGAACACAATCAACCATTCCGGCGAGACGAGCACCACTTTGGCCAGCTGTTCACCAGACAGATGGCGTGTTGGAAATTGCCTTCCCAGAGGACGTGGGTGACGTTCTACCACTGTTCGCGTTCGCGGCTAGAACATGGAGAGCCGACGGCAAGTTGCGCACGGTATATCCGAATGCGCCTTCAATGGCCGCAGGATCAGACCCACTCGCTGACCAGTAATTCACGACCTTACAGTCTCACCCCATGCCGATTGGAGACTGTCCGGGACATAGTATTCCCCAGCTACATCTTCATCTAGCATTACAACAATATTGTTCGGCATGTAGCTAAGGATACGACCGTCGATTTCACCCAGAGCAACGACCAGCGAGCAACCATTAGACATTTCGATCCGGAACGACCACGGCCTAACGGAGGAATCGTAGCTATACACATGAAACGAGACACCGATTTTATCTACCGGATATCCGACGATTCTCGACCACTCCCGCCGCCCGCTGACTTCAACCAGGTCTACAAGCTTATTCGGGCGAAGTTCCTCTAAACGATCTAGCGTAAAAGCCAGACCTTCCCGACTACCTGGCGTCGCCCACGATAGTTCCAGGACTAGCCCAGAGTCAGTTACCAGTTCGACTCCCATATCCACTTCATGTACATGATCGAGCTCAGTATCTCCTTGCCAAATTACACCAGCTGGAACAGAATATCGCACACGCAATATTCGTTCGCCGACAAGATTTCTCACCAGGCTCACAAGCCTGGGATCATCGATTCGATGAAGCGTCGCCGGCTCAATCTTTAACATTAGAACTCCCCAAAGTACCAAAACCGCCCGGAATGAAACATTCACACCCGCCTTTTGAACCGCCACCGTTATTGGTCACGCGCCGAGTTCCAGTCATCTAAGCCTGCCGGCTAAAAGTTCCCTGCCTACATGCTCTAGTACTAACGACCGGCATGAGTTTAGCCGCCTGTGGTGGGTCGCCCGCCAGTTGCCGAGGGACGTCAAAACCGGTGAGCAACCATTGTCAACTGCAACGTCACTCGCTCCAGTTGTATCTCCGTCGCAGGCGAGTTCGTGCTAGGACCTGGGCGTCGGTGCTGACGACAGTGGAGTGTCCAAGTCTTTCTCGGACCATTCAAGGCTCTACGCAACATCAGCCTCTGCCCCTGGAAGATCGGCAGCATCGTCAAAGCCGCCCTCGTCATCCTCCACGTCGAACACGACCGCACAACATGATCACCCAGAGCGATGAACCGTTACGCGGAAAGGCTCATTGCCCCGGCCTCGCGCCCAAGTATGGCGTGCATCCGGTTGTTCCCGAGATCGCGAGACAGCTGCTACCGGGTTTCCGTTTGCTGCGGGCATGGCGACCTTGGTCAAGCGCAGTGGCGTGATCGGCGGCCCCGCAGGCCTTAATATTCATTTTCATGTCCAATTTTGCAATAACGCGGTCGACACTGGCGCTTCAGTCTTCAATTACCGGATTGCAAGGCGGCAAGAACGGATCGAGCCGATTTTCGATGCGACCTCGCGCAAGGACTCTCACTTTAAACGCATTTGACCCCGGGGAGACCGGCATCTCGTCATCCCTTTCATAGAGCAGGCCCCATGAGCCAGGAAGGGACGACGCAATCAGCTCAAGAAGGCTGTCCACCGGATCTGACGAATCGCGCTTCCTGTTGAGGAAACCAGTCATAGTAAGAAACGCTTGACCGTTCGGATACCTCAGGTCAATCGAAACAGAAGGCGTCCAAGTCGTCCGATCGATCAGCTCCCTAACTCGCTCAACCTCACGGGCATTCATGGCGAAATCAGCTTCTTCCGTCGACAGGTCGAGGCCAAACCACCCATGAAACTCGTACACCCTCACCACCCAGGAGATCTAGATCGATTACAGGATCAATTCCGCATCGTACCCTATCCCCGCAATACCTAGATCACGCCTGACCCTGGGAACCGTTAGCTGGAAATACGAACTCAGCACGAACTCGCCTGCCAAGCGCGCGGTGACGTACACAGCATCGAGATAGACGGTCGCGCGCAAAAGGGCTGGGATTGCTCCAGGGCCTCTCGCGGGTCGATGCCACGAATAAGCACCATCATCATCGCCTTGGAATCCGCCGAAGACTCGAATGTTTCTGACAACTGCCTTACCAATATTGTCCATTACCTCGATAATCGTCAGGTAGAGATGTAGGTCACCTGGCGGGATCACCAGTTTTGCATAGAACTGATCCAGCGCCGTGGCCATCTCCTTCGCCGTGAGGTTCCTCCCCTGAGTCAGGGCCTCCAGCACATCGGACTGCCTATCGACAAGAAGTTCTAAAACACACGATTGGCTCGAGGACGTTTCCCTTATGGACGAACCCTGTTCTCGGGAACATTGGTCTTCGCGCAACGCTGACCGAAGCCCGGCCTGGTCGCAACGGCACGAGAATCGGTGCCGTAGCAAGCCAAGGGTGACTGACACACCCGTACCTTGGATACGGCGGCCAGCCCTCGGGGCTGTCTTTCCGGTCCTCCTGGCAACCGTAGACGGTGCGGTCACCGGCTGGATCGCTTCGGTGCCACGGCGGCTCCTTGACAGCATGGTGCGCCTCTGTTACGGGTGATGAGTAAGGCCCATAAGTACAGACCCTCATCGGCTCACGACGGTCTCCCGCTCCATGCGCGACAGCTTCTCCGGATTGCGCACAGTGTAGATCCCGGTGATCAAGCCGTCCTCGACGCGCAGTGTCAGGACGCTGTCGATCTCCCCGTCCAGCCGGAGCATCAAAGCCGGCCAGCCGTTGACGTGGATGGGATCGACCGACAACGCAGCGCCGACCCGGCTCAGGCCGGCGGCGAACAGCCGAATCACCCGGTCGGCTCCCACGACCGGCTTCGGGATCGCCTGCTTGACCCCGCCACCGTCGGCCAGTGCGACGACGTCCGGCGCGAGAAGGTCGACCAGCCGCTGCAGGTCGCCGGTTTCGACCGCCCGCTGGAAGGCCGCCGTCACGGTTCGCGTCTCGGCCGGTGAAGCGACACTGCGGGGTCGCCGCTCGGCGACGTGGGATCGGGCTCGGTGGGCGATCTGGCGTACCGCGGCCTGGGTCTTGCCTACTGCTTCGGCGATCTCGTCGTACTCGAGATCGAACACCTCACGTAGCACGAATACCGCCCGCTCCGTCGGCGCGAGCGTCTCCAGCACCAGCAGCATCGCCGTCGAGATGCTGTCGGCCAACTCGACGTCCTCGGCGACGTCCGGCGTAGTCAGTAGCGGTTCGGGGAGCCAGGAACCTACGTAGGTCTCCTTGCGCCGGCCGAGTGTGCGCAAGCGGGTAAGCGCCTGCCGCGTCGTGATCCTCACCAGATACGCACGCTGGTCCCGCACCGTGGCGAGGTCGACGCCAGCCCAGCGCAGCCAGGTCTCCTGGAGGACGTCCTCCGCGTCCGCCGCCGAGCCGAGCATTTCGTAGGCGACGGTGAAAAGCAGGTTGCGGTGGGTGACGAACGCCTCCGTCGCGGGGTCCGGGCTGGGCTGGGCCATGTAGTGCTCCTGTCGCTTCTCGCGGCCGTGTCCACCCACCAGACGCCGGCCCCCACGGTTCTGTGACACAGCATCTCGCGCGGTGTCAGCGCCGGGTGGTCAGGGTCCATCGGGAACCTCATCGAGTGGTACGGCTGGTACGCCTACACCGCGTTCAGCATCAGCACTTCGGCCCGCCACCACGGCGCGTGGTGGGCGGGCCGAAACTCGGGTGACGTCAACCGGCCGGCCGACCGACCCCGGACTGCGCCGCGGCCTTGTGGATCCGGCTTCGTTCCCGTGCGTCGATCACGCCATCGGCGACGAGCCTGTTCAGGATGTCGCGCACGTGTCGCAGGAACGCGCCGTGCGTTTCCCAGTCGCGCTCGTCCTTGATGAGGTCGTTGATCGTGCAGCCGTCCTCGGTTACGCGGTTGGGTACGCCGCTGTCGACCTCGCCGACGACGACCGTCTCACGTTGATCCGGCTCCGGGCACACCGGCGGATCCAGCTCGGTGATCCACACGTCCCGGAACTCGACGTCGGAACCGTTGTGATGGTTCTGGAAGCCGATGTGCCCCTCCAGCGCCCGGCTCCCGTCACCGGTGTAGGTGTTCACCACCTGGCCGTTGAGGATGACGGTGTACGTGTGCCCGACCGCCCGGATCTCGTAGGTGTTCCATTCACCGACGGGCTTGGCGAGCAGGTCGGTGATGGTCGCGAAGTTGTAGATCGAGCCGGTCTTCTGTGGGTCACCACCGGCCGGGTTGTCCTCGATCTGCACCTCATAACCCCGCACACTGTCGTCCGGCTGACGCACCCACGGCCCCTGCCAGTCCCACGGCGCCGGGAAGCGCACGAACACGCCGGAGTTGTCGGTCGGGTTGTTCACTCGGTACTGCAACTTCAGATGGAAGTCGCCGAACGCCTGCGGCGTGTACCAGAGCAGTCCACCGGAGCCGCGGCTCATCAGGGTGCAGTCCGGGGTCACGGCGAAGGATCCGGTTCCCGCCAGCTGCCAGCCGTCGAGCGTCTGACCGTCCCACAGGGCAGTGAAGCCTTCGGGCGCCTCCGGTGCCGGGCACACCTGCGGCTCGACGTCGCCGAGACGGAACCAGTCGAACGAAGCGTCCACGACCGGGATGTTGGGGTTGCCGTCCCCACCCGACAGCGCCACCATCCCGACGTTCCACGGCGTGGTCCCGCCCAGCACGTATGGGCGACCCAGCGGAATCCACCGCTGCCCGTCCGCCGAGTACGAGGCCGTGACCTGGGTCCCGTCGCTGACCAGCCTCAGGTCGAAGGTCGCCGGGAAGTCGGCTGGCAGCGTCGTGTAGTCGGTGCCGGTATTACGTTCCTGTCCATTTGCGACACTGTAGAACGACATCCGCTTGCTGCCGTCCGGACGAGCCATCACCACGGCCTTGGCGAAGTCCTTGTCGTCGGCGTGGAGCACCATCCCGGCCTGCTGGAAGGCGGTCGTCGCGTCGATGCTGACGCGGGTGGTGGCCTGCCATGCCCCGTCCGGCGCCGGCCGCATGATCAGGTTCCTGGCGTCGGCCCGCGCGGAGCTCAGCTCGCCGTGTGCCGTCGGCAGCACGAGCTGCCCATCGGCCACGCTGTACCCCTCCGGATTGTGGCGCACGATCGACGACCAGCAGCCGATATCGAGACTGTCGCCGCCGAACTCGTCCACACCGCTGTCGCGGCATTCCGGTGCCGGTGCTGTGACCGTGATCCGCACGCCGGTGGTGCTGGTCCGGCCCTCGGCATCGGTCGCGGTGAGCACGGCGAGGTACTCGCCCGGTTCGGTGTAGGTGTGCGTGGCGTTCGCGCCCTCCGCGGTCGTGTCGTCACCGAAGTCCCAGGAGTAATCGGTGATCTCGGCGCCCTCCGGGCTGGTCGCCGTGCCCGTGAACGACACCTCCAGCGGTGCCGTGCCCTGCACCGGTGTCGCCTCGACGCTGACCTGGGGACCGCTGCGGTCCGTCACGCCGTCACCGTTGAACCGCAACCAGTCCAACGCCAGCAGGTCCGGCCCGGTGGGCCCCACATCGTCGTTGCGGAACACCAGATAGAGGGCGAAGGTGTCGCCCGGATCGTCGACCTCTGCGGTGCGCTCGACGACGGTGTCGACGCTGCCGGTGACCGGTACGTCCACGGCACCGAGCAGTTCCCCATCGGGTGCGTCGCGCCGTAGTTCGATCGTGCCGCCGACCGTCGCCGAGGAAGCCCCGACGGTGAGCGAGTCGATATTGGACAGATTCACCGGGTCGAACGTGATCCAGTCACCGTGGGAGATGCTGCCGACGCGTGCCCTGGCGCTGGCCAGCGGACGCTCGAACACGGCCACGCCCTGGGAGTCCGCGAAATGCTCGGCCTCCATCCGCTTCGGGTTGAGCCGGACCGCGTCGCCGCCGGTCAGCGGCTCGACCCCGGGCGCGCCCGCATCGGTGAACGTCGCGTCCAGGACGTAGTACAAATTGGTCTCCAGCCCATGTCCACCGTCGGTGATGGTCGGGACCGTCCCCGTACAATGTGGATAGTTGTCGAGCGGATGGGCGTGCTGGTCGTGGCCGAGCAGTGCGCCGACGACAACGCTTCCGCAGTCGATCGTGCCGTCCGCGGTACTGCCGTCCTCGGCATCGTCGACCCGTACGTCATAGGCGATGTTGTCGCCCCAGTCGTAGAAGCCACCATGCGGCGGCCAGCTGAAGCCGACGTCCGGTCGCGTGTTGCCCGCCGAGATCCGGACCGCGGCCACCGAGCTGCGTTCCATACTGTCGGTGACGGTGAGCAGTGCGGTGTAGTTGCCCGCCGTGGTATAGGTGTGCGTTGGATTCGGCTCGTCCGATGTGGCACCGTCGCCGAAGGACCAGTGGTACGTCATCGGCAGGCCGGCCGAGTGGCGGGTGCCTTCGCTGGAGAACTCGACCGCGAGCGGCAACTGTCCCGAGGTCGGAGTTCCTGACGCCGCTGGGGTTGGCGGCCGGTCACCGCCGACATAGTCGATGCGGTAGATACCCGCGCCGTCGTTCACGTCGCCGCGACCGGCGCCGCTGCCGGTACCGAAATCCATGACGTACAACGATCCGTCCGGCCCGAATGCCGACTCGAAGGGGCCACGGAACGTGGTGGAGCCGAGGAACGGGTTGATCGACAGCAGGTCGCCTTCCGCGACGGGATCGAACCTGTCGTTCTCGAAGTCCAGGTCCTCGGTCAGGCGGGTGATCGTCTTGTAGAAGTTGCGGGTGTACTCGAAGACGAACCACTTGCCGTCGTAGTACTCGGGGAACTTGGTGTCCGAGTCCAGATCCGGGTCGTAGTCGTAGACCGGGCCACTCATCGGCCCCGCGCCGCCAGCACCGAGCTCGGGGAAGTTGGGCGACTGCGCGTAGCTGTACCAGATGTAGGCCTCCTGCGCCGGTGGCAGTTGCTGCAGGCCGGTGTTGTGGGGCGAGTCGTTGATCGGACCACCCGCGCAGTCGAACGGCTCGCCGGACTCGCCAGTGGCGAAGTCGTAGTCGCGGTACGGGATGTTGTTCCCCGCGCAGTGCGGCCAGCCGTAGTTCCCCGGCTCGCTGATGACGTTCCACTCCACCGTTCCCTCGGGGCCGCGCTGCGGGTCGGGTTGGTTGGCGTCGGGGCCGTAGTCGGCCACGAGCAGGTCGCCGGTCTGCTGGTCGACCGTGATGCGGAACGGGTTGCGCAGGCCCATCGCGTAGATCTCCGGCCGGGTCAGCTCCGGGTCGGATGTCTCAGGCGGGAAGAGGTTGCCCGGCGGGATCTCGTACCCGCCGTCGTCCGTCGGCAGAATCCTGATCACCTTGCCGCGTAGGTCGTTCGTGTTGGCGGAGGTGGCCTGTGCGTCCCACGCGGCACGGCCGGGTCGCTCGTCGATGGGCGCGTAGTTGTTCGACTGGGAGAAGTCGGTGTTGTCGCCCATCGCGGCGTAGAGACTGCCGTCCGGGCCGAACTCCACAGCGCCTCCCATGTGGACGTTGGCCAGGCCTTGGTCGCGCCAGGTCGGGAACGACAGCAGCGGCCGCTCGGAGCCCATGTCCAGCAGGTCGGTCTCGAAGTCGAAGGTGAACCTGGAGATGTTGATCTGTGCGACGTCGGGGTCGGAGTACATGGCGTAGAGCCAGCCGTTGGCGGCAAAGTCCGGATCGAGGGCGAAGCCGGTCAGGCCGTCGGAGTGCCGTGCCGTGCTGAGACCCAGCTCGAGGTCGCCGACGGTGGTGACCTCCAGCGTCTCCTGGTCGATCATCTTGAACTGGCCCGTGCGCTGGATGTAGATGACGCGGCGGTCCGGCGTCACCTCCAACTCGAACGGATCGGCGAGATCGTCGGTGAGCTTGGTGATGGCGAAGCTCTCGTTGTCCGTGGCGCCGCAGTCGCCGGGCACGGCCCCGGAAGCCCAGTTGATGCCGCCGAGCAGGTGATCGACGAAGGCAGGCTCCGCGAAGGATGCCGGGGCGTGCCCGCCTGCGGTGTACCAGGACCGGCCGCCGTCGTAGACCTGGCACCAGGAGTACGCGTGGTTCACCCCGGTAGTGAGGCCGGGAATGCCGTCACGTTGCTTGATCTGCGCGAGAACATGCACATCGCCGGTCGGATCGGCCTCGAGGTTGTACCACTCCTCCGAGCGTTCCCACAGCTGTGGCAGGTCGCGGGTCGATGGGTGCACCTGGTCGAGCACTTTGATCCGGCCCGGATAGGTGCCGCCGGTGTCGCTGAAGTCCGGGTGATCGGCCAACCGCGCGCCGACCAGCTCGCCATACCAGTCCCAGTTCCGTTCCGAGTCGGCCGCGGCGTGCAGCCCGACATACCCCCCGCCGCCCTGGATGTACCGCGTGAAGGCGGCACGCTCCTCGGTCGCCAGCAGGTCACCGCTGTCCGGGGTCGAGTGCGCGTTGTTGAAGACGACGACATCGAAGGTGGCCAGGTCGGCATCGTTGAACAGCGATGTGCCGTCGTCCACGACGACGTCGAAATCGTGCTCGACCCCGAGTTGTTCGACAAGCGCTTCACCGGCAGGGACGGACTCGTGCGGCTCGCCCGTCACCTTGGAGAAGACCAGTGCACGGAACCGGGAGTCCACGGGGTCCTCGGCACCGGCGGCCTGAACTCCCGATACGGGTAGCAGCAACGTGGCTACGAACAATGCGGACAGCACAAGCCTCAATCGGCGCAACTCGGCACTCCCTCCACGACGATGTGGAAAGCGCTTACCGACGATCTTGAAAGCGCTTACTGGAGATCAGGGTGACGGTGCGACTGCGGACTGTCAAGACTCGCGCCGCTCATCAGGTCCACGGATCAACGTACTGGTAGTAGATCCGGCCGAGGGCGTGCGACCGATCGGGCTAAGGGCGGCGCTCACGGTCCATTGCGGACGGACGGCGGCCGACGATGTGCCGTGCACGCGGGTGGTGGTGCCAAGGCCCTGCTGGGGCTCGACGGAGGAACTCCTCCCGGAGCCGGCGGACGAACTCGTCTCCTCGGGTGTCGGCGAACGCGCGGAGTGGGCCGGAGCGGATGTGGGCCTCGAAGGAGGTCGCCGCGTCGGGATGGGTGATCAGGTGACGCGGCTGATCGTCGCGTTCGACCACAACGCCATGGGCGGCCAGGGATGGCACGAGCCGGCGTTCCCACGAGCTGTCCCCGGCCGGGCGGTGGTTCAGCAGGATGTCGGCGATGAGCGCGAAGGGACCGTCGGTTTCGGTGGTGCCAGGCCAGAACACGACGGACAGCCGCCCGCCGGGGCGCAGCGCCGCCGCCCACGACCGGATGGCCAGCTCGGGCTCCGGCAGCTGTTGAAGGCCGAACACCGACACCACCGCCGCGCACCTGCCCGACCAGCGGGGGTCGAGTGTCGTGGCGTCGCCTTGCACGACACTGGCTTTTGGATGGTGTGCGGCACGCTCGCGAGCCCGGCGGACCATGCCGGCGGACAGGTCTATGCCGACGATCTCGCGGTCGGGGAAGTGCTCGGTCAGCGCGTCCAGTTCCGGGAACGTCCCGCAACACGGCACCAGGACCGGCCCTTCGGGCAGCGTCTCGGTGGTGACGACCGCCCGCACCGCGGTGGCCACCCAGGGGGCGAAACGCGGTACGTAGTAGGTCTCGTACCCGTCGGTGGCCTCGTCCCAACCATCGGCGAGGGTCATCGCGCCTCCCCAGCACACTCGGCGCTGAACGTCTGCGCGATCGATGTCGTGGTGGTCATTGGCCTCTCTCAGTGTGGCGGGTCGATCGCGGCCAGCTTGCGCCGCAGGTGGGCGCGTTCGGGTTCGGCACCGGCCAGGTCGAGTGCTTTCCGGTAGGCAACGGCGGCCTCGCCGAGCCGGCCCAGCCGGTACAGCAGCTCCGCGCGGGCCGCGGCGTATGGGTGATAGCGGCGCAGCCGTGGCTCCCCTGCCAATGCGTCGAGCAGCGCAAGGCCACGCTCCGGGCCGTCACGCATGGCTACCGCCACCGCCCGGTTCACCGCGACGACCGGGGACGGCGCCAGCGCGAGCAGCACGTCGTACAGGGCCACGATCTGCGGCCAGTCGGTGCCGGCGAGATCCGTGGCCTCGTCGTGCAGGGCGGCGATCGCGGCCTGCACCCCGTACGGGCCTGGCGGCCCGCCGGTCAGCGCGGCCTCCACCAGGCCGCGGCCCTCCTCGATCATCGCGCGATCCCAGCGGCCACGGTCCTGCTCCTCCAGCGGCACCCACTCGCCCTCCGGGCCGCTGCGAGACTTCCGCCGAGCGTGGACCAGCAGCATCAGCCCCAGCAGGCCGGCGATCTCCCGCTCGCCTGCCATGAGCCGGTGCAGGATCCGCGCCAGGCGAATGGCCTCCTCAGCCAGGCTCAGCCGCTGCAGGCTCGGGCCGGAACTGGCCGCGTAGCCCTCGGTGAACAGCGAGTAGACGACCTGGAGCACCCCGGGCAGGCGCTCCACCAGCTCGTCGTCGCCGGGCACCCGGAACGGGATGCGGGCCTCGCGGATCTTCTTCTTCGCCCGCGTGATCCGCTTGGCCATGGTTTCCACCGGGACCAGTAAGGCCCGCGCCACCTCGGGCGTGGTCAGGCCGGCGAGGCAGCGCAAGGTCAGCGCGAGCCGGTCCTCGGCGGGAAGGGCAGGGTGGGCGCAGGTGAAGAACAACTGGAGGCGTTCGTCGGGCAGGCCGCTGTCGGCGTCGGCTGGTGGCGCGGGCGCGGCCCGGTCCGCCTCCACCTGCAACACGGCCAGCCGCGCCGCGTAGGCCCGGTCCCGCCGCAACCGGTCGACCGCCTTGCGCCGCGCCGTGGTCATCAACCATCCGCCCGGGTTGGGCGGAACCCCCTCGACGGGCCAGTGGGCCAGTGCCGCCTCGATCGCCTCGGCGGCCACCTCCTCAGCCAGGTCCAGGTCGCCGAAACGGCGGACGAGGGCCGCCAGCAGCCGGCCGTGCTCCTCACGGAACACGGCCTCCACCGACGCCAGCGGCGCCCCGTCCGTCATCCCAGGCCCAGCCTCGGCCACCTCAGCCCCCGAACTCGGCGACCGGGCGCACCACCACCGACCCGTCACGCGCACCGGGGCAACGGGCGGCCCAGTCCAGCGCGGCATCCAGGTCCGGCACGTCGATGACGTAGAACCCGCCCAGCACCTCACGGGTCTCCGCGAACGGTCCGTCCGTCACGATCCGCCTGCCGTCCTGGCCCACCTGCACCGCCGTGGCGGTGACCAGATCCGCCAGCGACTCCCCCGAGACGAAAATCCCCGCCTCCTTGACCTCCTTGTCATAGGCCATCCAGTCCTCGACACCGCATTCGGCGGCCTTGCCGTCCGCGTCGACCGCACCTGCGTTGATCAACAACATGTACTTCATGTCCAGCTCCTCAGTGTCCCGTGGCGCGCGGCACGATCGCCGCACACCATCACCACGAATGGGACCCGGCCGAATGGACACCCGGTCCTGGTTCACGATGCGCGATCTTGTGACGCCGCGCGAGGTCGCCAGGAGACGGACGGACCTCGACGACGTCGAGCTGGCCACGCTACTCGACCCGCACTCACTCACCGGTCAGTCAGCGTCGTTGAGGTGCCCCTTGTCGCGCTGATGCGCTGTCGTGTGCGCTGAGGGAGTGGCCGGTAGCGTCGCCTGCACGGAGGAGGATTCGCGATGGGCGATCGGCAGCAGCTGGAGTCGCCGCGAGGCCGGGGGGCACTCGACACCGTGCGGCTCGCGTTGGTCATTGGCGCGCTCGGCGTGGTGTTCGGTGACATCGGCACGAGCCCGATCTACACGCTGCAGACCGTGTTCAACCCGGGCGACCCGCATCCCGTTCCGGTCAACAGGGAGAATGTGTTCGGCGTGGTGTCGCTCGTGTTCTGGTCGGTGATGATCATCGTCACGGTCACCTATGTGCTGCTGGCGATGCGGGCCGACAACGACGGTGAGGGCGGCATCATGGCACTCATCACCCTGTTGCGACGGTGGAGCGGGCAGCGGGGCCGCCGGGCCGCGATGGTGCTCGCCGGGGTCGGCATCTTCGGCGCGTCGTTGTTCTTCGGCGACAGCATGATCACCCCGGCGATCTCGGTGTTGTCCGCGGTCGAGGGGGTCAAGGTCGTCGAGCCCTCACTGGCAGAGCTGGTCGTGCCGATTACCGCGATGATCATCTTGCTGCTGTTCCTGTTCCAGCGCAGGGGAACCGCGGCCGTGGGCCGGATGTTCGGGCCGGTGATGATCCTGTGGTTCACCGCCATCGGCGCGTCCGGGATCGGCGGCATCATCGACCACCCGCGGATCCTCGAGGCGCTCTCGCCGACCTACGCGATCGGCTTCATGGTCCACCACTTCGACATCGCCTTCTTCGCGCTGGCCGCGATCGTCCTCGCCGTGACCGGCGCGGAGGCGCTGTATGCCGACATGGGGCACTTCGGCCGCAAGGCGATCACCCGCGGTTGGTTGTTCCTGGTGTTCCCCGCGTGCACGCTCAGCTACTTCGGCCAGGGCGCGCTGATCCTCGACGACCCGGCCAACATCTCCAGCCCGTTCTTCCTCCTGGTACCGGGGTGGGGCCGGATCCTGATGATCGTGCTCGCGACCGCGGCGACCGTGATCGCCTCTCAGGCGGTGATCACCGGCGCGTTCTCAGTCACGTCCCAGGCAGCGCAGCTCGGCTACCTGCCGCGGCTGCGGGTCACGCACACCTCGGCGACCGAACGCGGCCAGATCTACGTGCCGTGGATCAACTGGCTGCTGATGGTCTCCGTGCTGACGCTGGTCTTCGCGTTCCGCAGCTCGACGTCGCTGGCCTTCGCTTTCGGCATGGCGGTGACCGGCACGATCACGATCACCACACTGCTGTACTTCTTCATCGCCCGCGAGAAGTGGGGCACCCCGGCGTGGCTGGTCGGCATCGGCGCGACCGTGCTGCTGTCGGTGGACCTGCTGTTCCTCGCGGCGAACTTCACCAAGCTGCTGCACGGGGCATGGCTGCCATTGCTGATCGGCGTCACCGCATTCACGATCATGATCACCTGGCAGCGTGGCCGGACGATCGTGACCGCGGAGCGGCAACGGCACGAGGGAACGCTCAGCGAGTTCGTGGAGAAGCTGCGGAGCAAGAGGGCACTCATCCGGCGGGTGCCCGGCACGGCGGTGTTCCTCAACCGCAGCAAGGAAACCGCGCCGCTGGCGCTGCGGGCCAATGTGGACCACAACCATGTGCGGCACGAACATCTGGTGATCGTGTCGATCGAGACCGAGCCCGTACCGCGCGTGCCGGCGGCCGAGCGCGTGGTCGTCAACGACCTCGGCTACGGCGACGACGGGATCACGCATGTCACCGCCCGCTTCGGCTACATGGAGACCCCGGACGTGCCGCGCGCACTGCGCCTGCTCGACCCGGCCAGGACCGAAGGCGAGCTGCACCTGGAGGACGCCTCGTACTTCTTGTCGACGATCGAGCTCCGCCGCGGCACCGAACCGACGATGGCGCCGTGGCGCAAGCGGCTGTTCATGGCGACCTGCTACATCACCGCGGACGCGGCGGAGGCTTTCAAGCTGCCGCGCGACCGTACCGTGATCATGGGCTCACACATCGAGGTCTAGTCGCCGAGGTTCCGGCGGAGCAGGTCTTCGTCGGTCTCCCCGCGGACGGGGAGGCGGGCGGAACCGTCCCGTACGCCGACGCTGGGCGGCCGGCAGACCACGTTGTAGTTGGACGACAGCGGATAGTGGTAGGCGCCGGTGACGGGGAACGGCGAGCAGGTCGCCGTGGTGGATGTCCGGGTTCGATCGCGAGGGGCGGGGTGGTATCCGGTGCTTCGCGCTCTCGCGGGCCACCGCCGCCGGGACGAGTCTGTCACGGCAACGCCGCCGTTCCAGGTGTTGACGACCAGTTCGGTGACCGAGCCGCTATGCGCGAAAACTGTCCTCGCGGGCTCTCGTCCAGGCCAGTGCTCCGTGAGTCTTGGCGTGCAGTAGCACCGCGGCAAATCCGAGCAGAAGCGCTACAGTCCAGCGGCCGTCGGCGTCGATCGAGCTCGACGTCGGCAGGTACGGTCCCACAGCTGGTGCGATGTTATGGAGCGCCCCGAAGACAAACCACAACACGAGTCCGGTCAGTCCGGCCCACAACGGCCCGGTCAGTGGGGCGACCAGCTGGACGATGGCTGCGATCACGACCACGTTGGCGCACACCCACGCCCACGCGGTGCCATCCGGCAGCCGCGGCACCACGGGCAGCGCACATGCCACAGGCAGCGCGATGTTGGCGACGCAGACTAGCGCGGCCACGACACGAGCGCGGTGCGTTCGCGCGACGCGTTCCCACTCCCACAACCGTGGCCGGGTCAGCAAGGTGAGCACCGTTGCCGAGGCAACGGCACAGAGCTCAGTGATCGGCAACTTGTTCGGGCGCACCGGCGACACGTCGATCACGATGGCCGCGAGGCCGTACACGGCGCTGACACCGGCGGCCACCACGACAGCCAACAAGGCCCACGGCGCCGCACGAGAGGCCAGAATGATCCGGGTCATGCGCGGGGCAGGTCGGACTCGTCGAGCTGGCAGCTGAGCAGGTCGTCCTGGTTCCGGGCAATCCACGCCCGTACCTCCTCCTCGCTCATCCCTGCGAACGCCCCAGACGGCGCTCCCCCGTGTGTGAGATAGTCCGCGAGCGCGTGCTGGGCCTCAACCATGGTCCAGTTCTCTGCCCCCTCCTGAGCGTCCGCGCACGTGTACAGACCGACGAGCCCCTCGGCGAACGCTGCATAGGCGACGTCAATGGTGCCGCTGGCATCGACCTTCATCTCCAGCACACCATTCACCGGCAGGACGTTCACGGGCCTGTCCATCAGCAGTGTGCGGGCCCACACCGCGTCGATTGCCTCGGGCTTCGTCCCGAAACGCTGCACGATCGGATCGAACGCGGCGACCACCGCAGCCAACTGTTCCGCATCGGCGGCATGCACGCAGTACTCGATCCCGCTCGCGATGCGACAGGCTCGGGGAAGGTCGCCCTCAACGGTGAACAACGCGACCTGGTTCGACAGGCCGAGCACCACCAGCGCAGCCGGCACCACCGCAAAGAGGCCCACATCGCCTGCCCGCCCGCCCAACGAGCGATGGGTTCCCGCCGACTGACGCTGCAGGAGCTTGGCCGCAAGCCCCGCCGCAGCGACCGTCACTGCCGCAAACAACAGCACACGGAAGACCGCGAACGGCGTGGACTCCACCTGACCCAGCATCGGCTCGATATACAGGACCGGCGTGACGGCGGCATAGGCGTCCGCTTCAACAGCGCCGATCACGTAGAGCGCGAACAGGGCGATCCCGATGACCGGGACCGTAATCAGTGACGGCGCGAGGGTGCCGAGGGCGTAGCCGAGCGCGACCGCAGCGGTCATGGCCAGCACCCCGGACAGCATCACCAGCACATCCGGCAAGCCCACCCCGCCGCGCAGCGCAGTACCGATCGTCAGCGGCAGGAGGGCGACCACGTAGGCCCCGACAAACCAGCCACCCAACACCGCCAGGTGCCGGCCCGCGACGGCCGCGCCAAGCCGGGGTGACCGCGGCTGCGCCCAGACGCGATCAGCCCGGTTGAGGCGCACCGCCCACAGGCAGGACGCGGTGCCGGCGATGATGCCCGCCCACATGAACTGCTGGTGCCACTGCGCAGAGGTCTCCACCCACCGCGGGTAGGGCCAGGCCAGCATTGGCCACGTCGCGCCCACTACCACCGCGAGGATCGCCGTGGCGGGCAGCACCACGATCAGGGCACTATGCGGCCAGAACCACGACCGGCGCCGGGTCATCGGTCGTCCCCCAGCGTCTCGAGCAATGTGCGGTAGCCACGCTCCAGCGCTGACTCCAGTCCACTGTCCGGCTCTGTGGCGTTCGCCATGGCGTCTTTGACCTCGGTGACGGTGCCGTCGAACGCGATGCGGCCACCGGCGAGCACTCCAACGCGTTCACAGAGATGATGCACATCCTCGAGGACGTGGGTCGACAGCAGGACGGTGCGCGAGCGTCCCAGTGCGGCGATGACCTCCCTGACCCGCACCCGCTGTGTCGGGTCCAGCCCCACAGTTGGTTCATCCAGCACCAACACGTCGGGATCGTGCGCGAGCCCGGCAGCCAGACCGAGGCGCTGCCGCTGCCCACCCGATAGCGACCGCGCCCGCGCCGACGCCCGGTCGGCGAGATTCACGGCCTCCAGCGCCGTGAGCGCCGCTTGGTCGGCTTCCTTGCGGCCCACGCCGTTGACCCAGGTCGCATAGCTGACCGTATCGATCACCCGCATTTCCGGCGGTGTGGAGAAACGCTGTGGCACAAACCCGAACCGCGGCAGCGAGCCGGTGGAGTCGCTCAGCGAGACGGTGCCCGCCTTCGGCCGCAACAGGCCAATCAGAACTGACAACAGGGTGGTCTTCCCGGCGCCGTTCTCCCCCAGCAGACCGGTCACACCTGGCCTGATCACCCAGTTGAGGTTCCGCAGCACCTGCTTGCGGCCATAGCTGAACTCGATCCCTTCGAGCTTGATATCCACGTGCCCGTATTCCCCCCCGTCATCCCGACCAGCGCCATGCTTTGCGACCAACAGCAGTGGGGCAGGTGCCGCGGCGGCCCCTGCCCCACTGTGCCTCGAATTAGACCATCAGCACATCTGTCGACGATTCGACTCCACCGAGTTTCCCCGACTGTTGGCAGTCATCGTGTAATAAAGGCCATCGCCACGACACCTACCATTTGCCGTCATCCAGTAGTTCGACACATAAGTCTGATGCCGCTCGGCGACCATCGTGTCCGGCCACCAGGCCACGTGTTTATACACCCTGACCCACAAATGGTTCACCACGTCGTTCGAAGCACAACCCTGGCGACCACCGCGACCACTGACCCCGCCGTTGGACGTCGGCCGCGGGAGCTCGGCCCTCATTACACACGCCTGAATCGCCGCATCTCGGCCGGTAGCAGGCTCGGCGGCCGCCCAACCTGGCGAGGCCACTGTGGCGATCCCGCCACCAAGGGTGGCTGCCGCTAGGGCGCCAGTAGCCAACTTTCTTCACTCTCCCCATAACAATTCCCCTCGCGTGAAAAAGGTTGAACTGCACTACCAAGAATGGCTCAAGGCACCATTCTGCGCAGCCCTCCTGACGTTGCCAGACGGTTGAAAGGCAGGAACCGGGAATCAACCATCTCAGCTCGATCGAGTGATTCCGATCGAGCCATACGCCATCACCGCGTGAGGGTGTCCACGACGTAGGCGGCGGTTTCGGCGAGGAGAGCCTCGTCGTACTCGGCGTCGACAGTGGACTTACTCGACATGATCGCGATGACCAGCGGGCCGGAGTCCGGTGGCCACACGACGCCGATGTCGTTGAGCGTGCCGTAGTCCCCGGTGCCGGTCTTGTCTGCCACGCGCCATCCTCGCGGGACGCCCGCCCGGATGCGCCGCGCACCGGTTGCGCTGCGCTCAAGGAGGTCGCGGAGGAACTCGCGCTTGTCGGCCGGAAGTGCGTCCCCCAGCACGATCCGCTGGTAGTCCGTGCCGATCGCCCGCGGTGTGGTCGTGTCACGCGGGTCGCCGGGCGTGGCCTCCACGATGGCAGGTTCGATCCGGTCCATCCGGGTGACGTCGTCGCCGATGCCGCGCAGGTACGCCGTCAGCTCGGCCGGGCCGCCGAGGTCGCGGAGCAACAGGTTGCCTGCCGTGCCGTCACTGAAGCGGACCGCGGCGTCGCACAGGTCGCGGACCGTCATGCCCGTGGCCACGTGCCGCCGGGTGATGGCTGAGCTCTTCATCAGGTCGGCTTCGGTGTAGGCGACGACGGTGTCCAGGTACGCCATGGGGTTGCGGTGCAGCACGGCCGCCGTCGCGAGGCCTTTGAACGTGGAGCAGAACGCGAACCGCTCGTCCGCCTGGTGAGCGATGGTCGCACCGGAACCGGTCGCGACGGCGTAGACGCCCAGGCGGGCGTCGAACGTCCGCTCGAGGTCGAGCAGGTGGTCGTGCCGCTCGGGCGGTCGGGTGGACGAGGACGCGGCGCTGGTCGTCGGGGCCGGGGCGGCGGGCCGCGTAGTGGCGCATCCCGCCAGTGGCAACAGCGCGAACGCCTTCAGCAGCGCGCGGCGAGTAGTCATCGTCCCCCCAGCCGAGTTAGGCAAACCGTATATGACCGAGATCCGCCGACACCCCGATTACCTGGGTACTCTGCCGTTTGTGAGCTTCAGCATGCACGTGGTGAGATTTCGCCAGGGCGAGGCACAACCGCTGGCACGGGAACAGTTCGACGCAATCTTCGGCGTCTACGTCACGGAAGACCCTGATCTCAACTTCCTGCACCTCCAGACCCCCGATGGCGGCGACGCGGATATCCACGTTCACTTCGACGGCGCCAGCACGGACGCCGTTCACTTCCACCGGCCGTCGTCGGGACAGGTGATGGACCTCATCGCCGAGTTCGCCCGGTTGGCAGAAGCCGTGATCATGGCGCCCGACTGTCAGTACATGGTCACCAACAGCAACCAAATCGACCACATTCCAGGCGAGGACCTCCGAGAGTTGGGCGCCGTGATCATCCAGAACGGGTCTGATCTCGCCGCCGCGATTACTGACACCTGATACACGCCTCGACCGCCAGAGTAGACCGCAGATCAGGGCGCCGCGCCGTCGGCTTGAATGTTCGGGATCTCAGTGTGGGAGCACTGTCACCGGCAGACCGTCGGAATTCACCGCGCCGATACGGGCCGCACGGGCTCGAGACGAGGACAGCTCGCCCAGCTCAACGGCGAGGAAGCGACCGGGGTGCGTGATCCGTCTCCCGTCGGGGAGCGTGACGTCGATGCGTGCGACCTCCGGGCTGCCGGCGACGACGAGCCAGTCATGCTGGTCGAACCACCACACCGCGGTGTTGCTGCGGACCGAGCCGCTGGTGGGCATGACCAACGTGTCGGCGCCGGTGTCGACCAGCACGGTGTCCCGGCTGGCGGAGATGGCGAGCACCGAGGCCTGCTGACCACCTGGCAGAGTTCCGTGCCACAGCTCGGTGATGGCGAACAGCAACGGGATGGGCCTGTCGAACTCGGCACTGTCGGCACACGTCAGCTGCGAGAGCAAACGCAGCTCGGCGACACCGATATCGCCGAGCGAGCGCACCGGCCGTTCGTCCGCGGGACGGCGACCTGCGGCATCGAGCGGCGAGAGGTAAGCGTTGAGGTTCGTCCCCACATTGCTCTGCTGTGGACGGAGGAGGTGGAACCGTACCGCGCCGTTGCCGCGCTGTTCAGCGACCACCTTGGCCCCACAACTGTCCGGGCCCATGGCAGGTACGCGCGGCACGATCCCGTTCTCGGCGGTGACTCGCTCCCAGCGCACCTCGTCGCCAGCGAGCACGGCCGCATCCAGTTGCGGGTTCTCGGCCCGCGTGTCGATCCACGCACCGTCACCGACGACGAGCGACATCGCCTCGGTGCGCTCCCGGTCGACCGGCGGGGTGGTATCGAGGGCGCGACCGAACAACTCGACCCACAGGATCGCCCCCGAGCCGTCAGCGCGTCGTTCATAGACGGTGCCCAGACCAGTGGCGTCGATCAGGACAACCACTTCCCGTTCGCCGACCCGGGCGGCGTGCAGCACACTGATCTCCCCACGGGGCCGCTCAGTAGCCGGCCGGGCCCGCCATGCCTCGCGCGCCAAGGCGAACACGTCACTGTCCGCGTCGAGGCCGTTGGCCGCCGATTCGTCGACACCGATCGGATTCGGGTCTTCCCCGCGTGCTCCCAGGACGAGCCAGGTACCCACACTGCCAACGGCGAGCCCCGCGATCGCGACCAGCACGACCGGCCAGCGCCGGATGAAATCCCTCACAACTCGACGCTAACAGAAGGCGGGCGCCGGAATGGGCCATTCGTACAGTTGACCCGTGACGGCCCGATCGTGCTCTGGTCGACACCAATGGCGGCACCTGGGTCGGCGGTGGGCGTCCAATCCGGACTCGCTGACCGCCCGGTTCGGGAAACCCGCCCCACGAAACAGACGTACGGGCTAACCTAGCCCCAAGATCGGGAAAAGCTGGGGGTAAGCATGCATCGTCAGGTGTGGATGTGGACGGGTGCCGGACTGGTCGCAATACTGGCTGCCGGGCTGCTGGTGTGGCGGCCGTGGGCCACTGCCGATCCGTGCGCGGCCGCACTCACCCCCACTGAGCGGATCCCGTCCGGGGTTCCGCTCGAGGATGTAGCCGAGCCGGACGCCCTGCGTGTCCTCACGACACCGGCAGCACCGTTCGGGCCCGCTCGGACGGCGGTGCCCACACCACGGTCACCTGAGCTCACCCTCGGTGGCGTGGTCGTCCAGAGCGCGGGCAACGACCTGGTCGGCGCGGTCGACGCCGGCACCGGTAAACGGCTATGGGCATTCGAGCAGAACGGAACCAGCTACGGCAGCGCCCAGGTCCGCGGTGGCCTCGTGTTGCTCCAGCATCCGGAAGGCTCGATCGCGACCGCCGTGGACATCGATCTCAAGACCGGTGAGATGCGTGGCTGCATCGCGCTCGGCACCGGCGAACCCGCGGCTATGGGCACGGCGGTGGTCGTGGCCAACCGTGCGGTCGCGTTGCTGCGCTGGCCCACTGCCCAGACAGGCGTGCTGACCCTGGTCGACCCCACCCGCAGCGAACCGGTCTGGACCCGCGAGGTCAACCTCGGCCAGTCGTTCCGGCACGGGCGGTCGGCCGGCGACACGATCGTGTTCGGCGCCGCAGGCCCCGACTCGACCAGCGCATGGGAGCTTGTCGACGACCCCCGCAACAACCTGGAGCCTGAGGCCCTACGGCTGTACGCGTTCTCCGGCGGCGACGGCGCTCCACTGTGGAATTACGGGCATGAGGACTTCGCCCAGCAACTCGTCTCAACCACCGCGGACGAGGTCGTGGTGCGCTCCACCCGGCATGACGAGGCACGCGATGTGTTCCGGAACCGGCTGGCCGTGCTCGACGCGCGGACAGGTGAGGAACGCTGGTCGGCCGATCTGCCCGACAGCTCCCCCACCTACTACGAGCAGGCCGCCCTCTACGGCGATGTCGTGATCACTTCGGACTCCGACCCACAACGCGGCACCCACGCGTACCTGACCGCGCGCGACCTCGCCAGTGGCATGCAGCTCTGGCGGATCGAGAACCGGGTGACCGCACTGGACCGGTCAGCCGTCGTCGGCGACCTCGCCCTCCTCCCGGCAAACTCCCGAAGGGGCGTCGAAGTTGTCAACGTCCGAACTGGAGAGCCGCACACCGTCTTCGACGGCATACCAGTAATCCAGGTCACCGCCGACGGCACCAGCATCGGCCTCCATGTACAACTCGGACGCGACCCCGCGCTCATCACCTACGATCGAACCTGACCTGGTGGCAACTAAAGTGCCCCCAGCAGCTGCGAGACGACGATCAGTCCGCATACCGTGAAGTTGATGACGCGGTGTTCGAGGAACACGGCGATGAACTCGCGAATGGTGGCGCTCGGCCAGAAGTACCACGCCGTGGGCGAACCGACGACCTGCCCGTTGACCTTTGCCTTGCGGGCGAGCAGGGCGGCGCGCAGGACGTGGAAGTTGTTGGTGACGATCACGCACCGGTAGCCGGCCCGGCACTCGCGCATGAGCTCCTTGCTGAACGTCAGGTTCTCCCACGTCGTTCGCGACCGGTCCTCCAGCAGGATCCGGTCGCGGGGCATGCCATTGGCCACCAGGTAGTCGCCCATGGCCTGGGCTTCGGGCACCTCCTCGTCCGGCCCCTGCCCGCCCGAGGTGACGAGCACCGGGTCCCCGCCGCGCGCCCGTTGGGCGTCGAACACGCGACGCCCGCGGTCCAGTCTGCTGGCCAGCAGCGGCGGCGGAACCCGCCTGCCGTCCAGCAATCGAGCGGTGGCTGATCCAGTTGTGGCCACAAGGGGTCTGATCAAACGCATCCCCTACTCGGACAGGTGCGGCCGCCTGCTGGCGACGTGTTGTCGATGGCCGGCGTCAGGCGGTTTTGTGGACCGTGTCCTCGAAGTCCTCGGCCACGAGCACCATGTTGACGGCGATCGCAGCCGTGGCGCCTGCTCCCATTGCGACGGGAACTGTCGCCGCGGGGCTGGTGAGCCCGCCGATCGCGAACCTCCCAGCCCTAGCAATAGGGGCAAGTGCAGAGCGCTCGTGCCCCAGCGTTCGGTCAAACCCGGCACGTCCGGCAGTTCATCGGACATGACGGTGGCGGCGATCGCGGCGCTCGCCTGCAGTTCCTCACCGTGGTTCGTCGTCATGGTGACACGCGTGCCGGAATGGATGCGTGGACGAACTACACGCCGTAGCCCGCGGCTTCGTTGCGGCCTCGCTCGAGAAGTGTCACAGGGGCTCGTCCCGTCGTGGCCGAGCACTCCGTGCATGTGCCCGGCGAACCGGTTGCGTGGCGAAGCAGAGTCGATGACCAGCAAAAGCGCTCAGGTACGAGCTGGAATCCGCGGGAGTTCGAAGTGGACGGTGAGCCCGCCTTCGGGGTTCGGGGCGAGCGTGAGCGTGCCGTCGTGGGCGGCGGCGATCGTGGCGACGATGGCGAGGCCGAGTCCATGACCTGAGCGGCGGGTGAGTGTTCGTCCGCTGCCGCGCACGAACGGCTCCACGAGCGCATCGGCGGTCTCCTGCCCGATGAGCTCACCTGTGTTCGTGACGGTGACGCGTGTACCGGTACCGGTGGTGGAGAGCCCTATCGCGGCGTGGCCTCCGGGCCGGTTGTGCCGGATGGCGTTGCGGACGAGGTTGGAGATGGCTTGCCGGACCAGGACGGGATTGCCGACGGCTGTTGCTTTCCCGGTAACCGCTGCCAGTGTGACTCCGGCACTTTCGGCCTCATCGGCGAGCTCGCCGATAACGGCGTCTGTGATTTCGGGGAGATCTATCGGCTCGTGTGCCAGCGTTCCATTGTAGACATTGGCGAGGTCGAGAAGGGAGTCGATGGTCTCGATGTTGGACCGATTGACTTCGCGTACCCGCTCGGCAAGGGAACGGAGTCCTTCGGCATCGGCGTCGGGGTCGGCCAGTGCGACGTCGATCATGGTCTTGGTCGTTGCTAACGGGGTGCGCAGCTCGTGTGAGGCGTTGGCGGCGAAGCGGCGGTGGGCGGCGAAGGACCGTTCGAGGGAGGCGAGCATGCGGTCGAAGGTGTCTGAGAGATCGCGGATCTCGTCCTTGGGGCCGCCGAGGCCGACTCGGTGGTCCAGGGCCCCAGTGGCCGCGCGGGTGGCGGCATCGTTGATCGCGGCGAGGGGTTTGATGATGCGGCCGGCGACGATCCAGCCGACGGTGCCACCGACGACGGCGAGCACGATGAGAGCGATCACCGAGGCGACCAGGAGGGTGTCGAGGAAGTCGGACACACTCGTGATCTCGACCGCGTCGGACGGCCTGGCGACCCCGCTGGGTGTGCTCGGCGAACCCGGCGCGGACTCCGAGATGTCGACGATGTGGTAGCTGGGGACGTACCGCATGTAGAGGTAGACGATGGCGATGAGCACCGCACCGCATCCGGTGACGAGGCCCGCGTAGCTGAGCGTGAGCCGGGTGCGGATCGTCAGCCGGTGGCGGAGCCTGCGGGAGCGTTCTGCTTGCGAGGTGGGCATGTCAGGTCCCGAACCGGTAGCCGGCTCCCGGGACGGTCTGGATGACCCAGGGTTGGCCGAGTCGTTTGCGAAGGTTGGAGATCGTGACCCGGGTGGTGTTCGTGAACGGGTCGGCGTTGGCGTCCCATGCCTTCTCCAGCAGTGTTTCCGCGCTGAGCACGCCGCCGTCGGCGCTCATGAGGGTCTGCAGCACGGCGAACTCCTTCGGGGTGAGCCGGATCAGGCGGCCGCCGCGGTATACCTCGCGGCGGAACGGGTCCAGTCGCACGCCGTGGGATTCGATCATCGGCGGGCGGGCGGGTTGGGTACGGCGTTCGAGCGCGCGCAGGCGTGCGACGAGTTCGGGGAACTCGAAGGGTTTGGGGAGGTAGTCGTCGGCTCCGAGTTCGAAGCCGGAGACGCGTTCGTCCAGGGTGCGTGCTGCGGTGAGCATCAGCACCCGCACCCGAGGGTAGTCGGCGGCGATCTGTGTGCAGACGTCGTCGCCGTGGATGCCGGGCAGGTCGCGGTCGAGCAGGACGATGTCGTACTCGTTGCAGGCGATCGACTCGAGTGCGCTCACTCCATCGTGGACGATGTCGGCTGCGATCGTCTCGCGGCGTAGGCCGACGCGGATGGCCTCGGCGAGGTAGGGCTCATCCTCGACGATCAGCACGCGCATGGTCGGCCTCCCAGCGGTAGATACGACACGAACCAGGAAACCACACGCGATGTTGGCAAAACTTAACGGAATTCCTGAATGCCCTGAGAACACGGCGGGTGGTCAGCTGATCAGCGTCCGCGGACCGGCCGCGCCCTGATCTCGAAGGAGCACCCTCCATGCTGAAGCAACGGACCTCCAAGCTCACGGCCACCGTGCTGGCGGTCCCCCTGCTGCTGGCCGTACTGAACGCGTGCAGCACGGCGGACGACACGCCGGCCCCTGACAGCAGCCCCGAATCCGGCAACGCCCGGTCGTACGACTCGTTCGATGACTACCAGTTGGCGTTCGCCGAGTGCATGCGTGGGCGCGGCGTTGACATGCCCGATCCGGACAGCGATGGCATGGACTTCGGCACTGGGGGCGACATGGACGCATTCGTCGAGGCGGCCGAGGCATGCCAGGACGAGTTGGGCCAGCCGCCTGCTCCAGAGGGCAGCGGCTCGCCGGTGTCCGATGAGGAGCGACTGGCCGAGTACCTGGAGATCGCCGAGTGCTTCCGCGCGAACGGCATCGATGTCGCCGACCCGCAGCCCGGTGGAGCGCTCGACCTGCCCGACGACATCTCGAGCGAGGTCTTCGAGGAGTGCGCCCCCAACGGGATCACCGGCCCCGCCGGCCCCGGAGGCAACCAGTGACCGCAACCGGCGGGTCGTCCCGTCGCCTCGCAGTCGGTCTGGGTGCCGTTGTCGTCGCGGCAGCCGTAGTGGTCGGTGGAATCTACGCTGCCACGGGCCGCAGCGAGGAGGAGCCCGTGAACACCTTCCAAGGCGTTACGGAACAAGTCGTCCGTGGTGATCTGGCAGAAAACACGACCGCGTCGGGCACGCTTCGGTTCGCCGATTCGCGTACGATCCAGTCCGCTCGCGCAGGCATCATGACCGGTCTGCCGGCACCCGGGACCGTGGTTGCGCTGGGCGATCGTCTTTACGCGATCGACAACGTCCCTGTGTTCCTGCTGCGCGGGAGCATGCCCGCCTGGCGGGACTTCGGCAGCGGGATGAGCGACGGCCCCGACGTGAAGCAGTTGGAGAAGAGTCTGCGCGACCTCGGCCATTTCACTGGCGAGCCCGATGAACGGTTCACCTGGGCCACCGCCCAGGCGATCATGGACTGGCAGCAAGCCGGCGGCCTCGAACGCACCGGCGAGCTGCCGCTCGGCTCGGTCGTCTTCGCCAGCGGCGACCTGCGGATCGGCACCGTCACAGCGGGCATCGGAGATCAGGTAAGCCCCGGCGGAGAACTGTTCCACACCACGGGCACGAAGCAGATCGTGAACGTGGAGCTCAAACTCGCCGACCAGCAGCTCGCCGTCATCGGTACGCCTGTGGTCGTGCGCCTTCCTGGCGGAACCGAGACCACCGGGACGATCACCTCGGTCGGCACGCCGACCGAGACCGACGGGTCGGAAGGGCAGAAACAGACGGTCATCCCGATCGTCATCGCCTTGGACGACCCGGCCGCGGCCGCGGCCTTCCAGGAAGCCTCGGTAACCGTCGACGTCCCCAGCGACCGGCGCGAGGACGTGCTGTCCGTGCCGGTCGGTGCCCTGATCGCGATCACTCCGCAGCGGTTCGGCATCGAGATCGTCGACGCAGACGGGACCACCCGGCAGGTTCCGGTGCAGACCGGGCTCTTTGCCGGTGGCCGGGTGGAGATCTCCGGCGAAGGCGTTAAAGCAGGACAGCGAGTGGTGGTACCGCAGCGATGAACCCGATCATCTCCCTCGAAGACGTCCAACGCTCCTACGGCGACCCGCCCGTCCTCGCCTGTGCCGGCGTCACCCTGCAGATCACGCCCGGCGAGCTGGTGGCGATCGTCGGCCCCAGCGGCTCCGGGAAGTCGACCCTGCTCAACCTGATCGGCTCGCTCGACCGCCCCACGGCAGGCATCGCCCGCATCGACGGCCTGGACGTCAACGACCTGGACGACCGGTCCCTGTCGGCACTGCGAGCGCACCGGATCGGGTTCGTGTTCCAGCAGTTCCACCTTGCTGAGGGCGTCACCGCCGTCGACAACGTCGCAGACGGGCTCCTGTATGTCGGTATCCCGCGCGGTGACCGGCGCCGACGTGCCGTCGCGGCCCTGGAACGCGTCGGGCTGGGGCATCGGCTCGACCACCGACCGAACCAGCTGTCCGGCGGTGAGCGTCAGCGGGTCGCGATCGCCCGGGCGGTCGTCGGCGACCCGCCGCTGCTCCTTGCCGATGAGCCGACCGGGAACCTCGACACCGCGTCGGGGACCGCGATCGTCGACCTCCTGCACGAGCTGAACCGGCAGGGCACGACCGTCGTGGTGATCACCCACGACGTCGGTCTGGCCGCACAGCTCCCTCGGCGGATCGCGATTCGGGACGGCCGCATCGTCGGGGACTCCGTAGGTGAGGAGGCCGTCGCATGACCGCGCCCGCGCGGCTGCTCAGCCGAGACATCCTGCGTCTGGGGACGACCGGGCTCAGTGCACGTCCGACGCGCGCGGTGCTGTCCGCGCTCGGGATCGCGATCGGCATCGCCGCGATGATCGCCGTTGTCGGGGTGTCGTCCTCCAGCCAGGCCCGGTTGAACGATGAGCTGGCCCGGCTCGGCACGAACCTGCTCACCGCGACCGCAGGCACCAGCCTCACGGGGGAACAGACCACGTTGCCACCCGACACGCTGGGAAAAGTAGGGATGATCGACGGTGTCGGAAGCGCCAGCAGCACCGCGGCGCTGGGCGTGCCGGTGTATCGCAGCTCGCTGTCGGACCCGGACGCCACCGGCGGGATCACCACCATGGTCGCCGACCAGAATCTCCTCGGGGTGGTCTACGGCGACGTACGGTCCGGCGTCTGGTTCAACGCCGCGACGGCGCGCTTCCCCACCGTTGTTCTCGGCAGTACCGCGGCCGACCGACTCGGCGTCGTCGCACCCGGCACCCAGATCTGGCTTGGTGGCACCTATTTCACCGTCGTCGGCATCCTCGATCCGGTCGCGCTCGCCCCCGAGCTGGACACTGCCGCCCTCATCGGCGCGACGGCCGCGACCGAGCGTTTCGGGTTCGACGGCAGCCCCACCACCATCTACCAACGACCCGCCGACGACGCCGTGGAACACGTACGTTCCCTGCTCGCCCCGACAATCTCACCGGAAGCGCCGAGCGAGGTCGAGGTCTCCCGCCCTTCGGACGCTCTCGCGGCGAGGAACGCAGCCAACCAGGCGTTCACGGGACTGCTCCTCGGCCTCGGGTCCATCGCCCTGCTCGTCGGCGGGATCGGCGTGGCCAACACGATGATCATCTCTGTCCTGGAACGACGACGTGAGATCGGGCTACGCCGCTCTCTCGGTGCCACCCGACAGCACATCCTCGTGCAGTTCCTCGCCGAGGCCCTCCTGCTGTCGGCGCTCGGCGGGATCTTCGGAAGCGTGTTCGGAACGGTCGCGACCGGCGTCATGGCGCTCGCCAACGACTGGCCGTTCACCCTGCCGCCGATCGCGATCGCCATCGCCGTCACGGCAACCCTCGTGATCGGCGCAGTCGCAGGGCTTTACCCCGCCGTGCGAGCCGCCAGGACACCGCCGACAGCCGCTCTCAGCTCATGACGACCCACCTCACTCGAGCCGGGTCATGCGCCACACGTTGTCCCTCCGTGTGCCGGCCTGTCCGTCTGGAGACGGGCAGGACCGCTCGACGGATTCCAGGGTGTCGACGTGCCAGGCGTCGCCCGATGGATCGAGGATGTCCAGCACCTGGTGAAGGGCCGGGAAGGTCACGTCGGCGTGCTGGTCCGCGCTGTGCCAGGACGGCCATCCCGCGTGCATGACCACCAGCAGAGTTCCGCCCCCCACCACGGCCCCGGCTGCCTGGCGCAGGACATGGTCCTGGTCCAAGGCGACCGGCGACTGCAGGAACTGGGCGTTGACCAGGTCGTACCTGCCCGTTGGGAAGGTCTGGCCCAGGTCGCGCCGCTCCCACCGGACACCTTCGGCGCCTTCGGCTGCGGCGTGAGTGGCCGCGCGGTCCAGGGCGATCTGGGATATGTCCACGCCGGTGACCTGCCACCCGCGAAGGGCGAGCCACACGGCATCGGCGCCTTCCCCGCAGCCCAGATCCAGAGCACGGCCCGGACTCAGGCCCCTGACCTCGCGAACCAACAGGGGGTTGGGCCGGCCGCTCCAGATCCGGTCGCTGTCGCGGTAACGGTCCTCCCAGAACCGTCGCGGATCACTGGTCGGTGTGGCGGACATCGAAGCTCCTCATCAGGGAAGGGTCGAGATACGTGGCCGCGCCACGGTCGGTAGGCAGATCCCGGCCGGGCTTCCCTTCACCATGAACTGGTCAACACCGACTTGACAAACCATCATGCGGAAACCGCAAACTGGCTGCATGGCAGACGAGACCGACACCGTGCTCAAGGCGATCGGACCGCGCCTGCGCGAGCTACGCCGCCGGACCGGAGCGACCCTGACCGCCGTCTCGGCAGCGACCGGAATCCCCGTCAGCACCCTGTCGCGGCTCGAATCCGGGCAACGTAAACCCGGACTGGAACTCCTGCTGCCTCTCGCGCGGACCTACCGCGTACCCCTCGACGAACTGGTCCAGGACCCCACCACCGAGGACCCGCGCATACGGCTACGCCCCATCCGCCGCGGTCCCATGACCATCATCCCGCTGACCCGCAAACCCGGCGGACTTCAGGCGTACAAACAAATCCTCAACGCCGGCATCCAGGCGAGCGAACCCGATCCCCGTTCGCACGAGGGTTACCACTGGCTCTACGTCCTCAACGGAAGGCTCCGCCTCGTGCTCGGCGACCAGGACATCGTTCTCAGCGCTGGAGAAGTCGCCGAGTTCGACACCCGTCTTCCACATTGGTATGGCAATGTCGACGACCGGCCCGTCGAATACCTCAGCATCCTTGGGCCACAGGGCGAACGATTCCACATCAGAGCCCGCTCCCGCACCGCGTAACAGCGGGGCGCTACGTTGCTATATGACGGCCCTTTCCGTCGCCTGCCGGACGGCGCCTGACCGGATCATCGCCTCGATCTCCTCCTCCGTGTACCGAGCGTCACGGAGGACCTCGACGGTGTGCTCGCCGTGCGCGGGCGGTGCCACCGGCACCAGGTCGGGAGCACGCACGAGCGGGTTTCGGGTCATGGGGATGTCGCCGAACTGCGGGTGGGCGGCGTGGATGACGAGGTCGCGGTGACGCACCTGCGGTTCGCGGAACACGTCGTCGAGAGTGTTGATGGGGCCCCATGGCACACCCGCTGCAGTGAGCTCCTGGCCCCATCGGGCACGACTCCTGCTCGCGATCACCTCGGTCAGCAGCGGGCGCAACTCGTCCATGTGGCGAAGACGGCCGGCGTTGGTCGAGAACCGCGGATCGCTCGCGAGCCCGGCGAGGCCGGCGACCACGCAGAAGTGCTCGAACTGAGTGTCGTTGCCGATCGCGAGGATCATGTGCCCGTCGCTTGTGGCGAACACCTCGTACGGTGCGCAATTGGGGTGGGCGTTGCCCGTCCGCCTCGGCGCCTCGCCAGACACGAGGTAGTTGGCGCCTTGATTCGCGTTCAGCGCGACGGCGACGTCGAGAAGCGCCAGATCGATGTGCTGGCCTGCACCGGTTCCTTCTCGCTGGTGGAGAGCCGCGAGCACAGCGCTCGTCGCGTACATGCCGGTCATCAGGTCGACGACGGCTACGCCGGTGCGCATGGGCATCGCGCCCGGTGTCCCGTCCGGCAGCCCGGTGTAGCTCATCAGGCCGCCCAGCCCCTGGAACACGTAGTCGTACCCCGGCTTGGCCGCGTCCGGTCCGTCTTGCCCGAACCCGGTGATCGAGAGGTAGATCAGCCGCTCGTTGACCGCGCGCAGGTCGTCGTAGCCGAGGCCGTGACGAGCCAGCGTTCCGGCACGATAGTTCTCAACGACGATGTCGGCGCTGCGGGCAAGACGGGTCAGCAGCTCCACACCCGCAGGATCCTTGAAGTTCACCGCGATGGAACGCTTGCCGCGGTTGGTGCTGATGTAGTAGGCGGAGAACCCGTCGGACTCGTGAGTGGAGTCCAGGAACGGCGGCCCCCAGCCGCGCGTGTCGTCCCCGCGCAGAGTGCCCTCCACCTTGATGACCTCGGCCCCGAGGTCCGAGAGGTTCTGGGTGCACCACGGGCCGGCCATGATGCGGGACAGGTCCAGGACTCGCACCCCGCCCAGAGCGTTGTGCAGCATCGGTCGTTCTCCCTTCATCCGTTCTGGTGCTCGTCAAAGGTGGTGCGTCCAGCCGCGGCGAGTTCTTCCAGAAGCGGCGCCGGAGTCCACTGCCGCCCGTGCACGCGCTCGAGCCGGCGGATCCTTTCCAGCACCTCAGCAAGGCCGATCTCCTCCGCGTAGTGCATTGGGCCGCCGCGCCACGCAGGGAAGCCGTATCCGTTCACGTACACGACGTCGATATCCGAGGCACGCGCGGCGATACCCTCACCCAGCAGCGCGGCTCCCTCGTTGACGAGCGCGAGCATGCAGCGCTCGACGATCTCGTCGGAGGTGATCTCGCGCTGCTGGATGCCGTGCTCGCCGGCCACCTCGGTCGCCAGCGCGGTGACCGCCGGATCCTCGATCGGGATGCGACTGCCCTCCTGGTACCGGTAGTAGCCCGCGCCGGTCTTCTGGCCGAACCGCCCCGCCTCGCACACCCGGTCGGCGATGTGCGGGTAACGCAGGGTGTGATCCCGGGTCGGCTCGAGGCGCTTCCTCCCCGCCCAGCCGATATCGAGCCCCGTGAGATCGGCGGTGGCAAGCGGGCCCATCGCCATGCCGAACCCGGTTATCGCAGCGTCGATCTGTGCCGGTGTCGCCCCCTCTTCGAGCAGGAACCACGCCTCCCGCCAGTACGGAGTCAGCATCCGGTTGCCGACGAATCCCTCGCCGACCTTCACGACCACGGGGATCTTGCCCAGCTGCTTGGCGAACCGGAGCGAGCGTGCGAGCGTGCGGTCACTGGTGCGGTCGCCGTCGACGACCTCGAGCAGCTTCATGACGTTGGCCGGGCTGAAGAAATGCAGACCGACGACGTCCTCCGGCCGTGACGTGACTGCGGCGATCTTGTCGACGTCGAGCCGGGAGGTGTTGGTCGCCAGGATGGTGTCAGGGCGGCACACGCGATCGAGTGTCTCGAACACGCTCTTCTTCACGTCGAGGTCCTCGAAGACCGCTTCGATCACGAGGTCGGCGGCTGCGACGTCGCCGACCTCCGTCGACCCCGTGATGCTCTCCAGGCGCTTCTCGGCGAGCTCCGGAGTCAGCTTGCCTTTCGAGACGGTGATGTCGTAGTTGCGCCGCATGGTGGCGCGCCCGCGGTCGAGCGCGGCCTGGTCGGCGTCGACGAGGGTGACCGTCAGGCCGGCGTTGGTACAGGCCATCGCGATGCCTGCGCCCATCGTGCCGGCACCGATCACCGCGACGTGCAGGACGTCCGCGTCCTGGCCTGCCTCGGGCACCCGGCTCACGCGCTTCTCGGCGAGGAAGATGTGCCGAAGCCCGCGCGACTCGGATCCGCCCACGAGTTCCTCGAACCGGGCGCGCTCGAATGCCAGCCCTTCGGCCAGCGGCAGGCGCGTCGCGGCCTCGATGCATTCCAGTGCCACACGCTGTGCGGTGGCGTTCCGCGCGCGAGAAGACACTCCTACGCGGAACGCCTCGAAGTCCACCCCCGTGTTGGTCACCGGTGCGTTGTGCGTGTCGCGGCGCTGAGTCCGCGGGGAGAGCGTGCGCGCGAACGTCAGGCCCGCATTGGTCGGATCACCGGTGAACAGCTCGTCGATGACGCCCTCGGCGAGTGCCTCGGCGGCCGACAACTGCCTGCCACCCTGGATCACGGCGATCGCGGTCTCCAGAGTCGCCAGCCTCGGCAGCCGCTGAGTTCCCCCGCCTCCCGGCACGAGGCCCAGTGCCGTCTCCGGCAGGCCGAGCCGGGCCGTTCGCTCCGCGATGCGGTAGTCGCAGCCCAGCGCGAGCTCGAGGCCGCCGCCGAGCGCGTACCCGTGGATGGCGGCGATCACCGGGAAGCTCGACGCCTGGATCTTCTCGATCACGTCACGCAGGAGCGGTCGCGCGGTGGCAGCGGGCGTGTTGAACTCGCGGATGTCCGCACCGCCGCTGAACGCCCTGCCCTCGCCGCGGATGATGGCCGCGACGGCGCCGTCCGCCGCCGCCCGATCCAGCCCCGCGTGCAGGCCTGCGCGAACGGCCGCGCCGATGCCGTTCACCGGGGGCGCGTCGATGGAGATCACTGCGACGTCTCCGCCAAGGGCGTAACCGGTGACGGCGTTGATGCGTTCGGTTTCGCTGATGGCGGTCATGCCTGCGCACCGTCTTTCTGTTCCTGGTGGGCGAGCACGCCCGGGGCGAACTGCAAGGGGGCATCGGTGGCGGCGCGCAGCTCCGCAACCGTGACGTCCGGTGAGATCTCGGTGACGACGAAGCCTTCACCGCCGACGTCGATCGTCGCGAGGTCGGTGTACACGCGTCGCACGACGTGGGCCCCTGTCAGGGGCATCGTGCACGATTCCACGAGGCGGGGGCCGCCGTCACGGGTGAGGTGCCGCATGACGACCCACACGTTCTTCGCTCCGACCACCAGGTCCATCGCGCCGCCGACCGCCGGTATCATTCCCGCTTTGCCGAGCGACCAGTTCGCGATGTCCCCTGCTGCGGAGACCTGGTACGCGCCGAGGATCGAGTAGTCGAGGTGCCCGCCGCGCATCATGGCGAACGAGTCGGCGTGATGGAAGTACGCGGCTCCCTCGCGGACCGCGACGGGTTGCTTGCCGGCGTTGACGACGTCAGGGTCCCCCGGCTCCTCCGGGTCCAGTGCGCGCATGCCGAGGATCCCGTTCTCGCTGTGAATGACGACGGAGTCGTCGTCCCGCCACAGGTCGAGCGCTGTGACCGGCATCCCGATGCCCAGATTGACGTACGACCCGGCAGGCACGTCACGCACCGCCTTGGCGACGATCTGCATGTCGGTCAGCGTCATGTCATCCTTCCTTCCCGGTGGGCTCGATGGTGACGACCCGCGAGACGAAGATCCCTGGGGTGACAACGCATTCCGGGTCGATCCCGCCCGCGGCAACCACCTCGTCCACCTGCACGATCGCTGTCGCGCCGGCCATGCACATGAGCGGACCGAAGTTCCGTCCGGCCTTGCGGTAGGTGACATTGCCGAGGACGTCGGCACGGTGCGCGCCCACGAGCGCAAAGTCCCCGGGCAACGGAGCTTCCAGCACGAAACCGCGGCCGTCGATGATCCGTGTTTCCTTGCCCTCAGTCAGTTCTGTGCCGAATCCTGTCGGAGTGAGGAATCCCCCCAGGCCGGCACCTGCCGCGCGCAGTCGTTCCGCGAGCGTGCCCTGCGGCACGCACTCGTATGCGATCCTCCGCTGCGCATAGGCCTCTTCGAAGGCTTGGTTCTGTGGTCCACGCGCGTAGGACGCGATCAGCTTCTCCACCCGTCCCAGACGGATGAGCTTGCCGAGCCCGCTGTCGCCGGTTCCGCTGTTGTTGCACACCACGGTGAGCCCCCGGGCCCCTTGGCGCACCAGCGCCTCGATGAGCTCGATCGGCTGCCCGGATGTGCCGAATCCGCTGACGAGCACGGTCGCGCCGTCGGGCACGTCCGCGACCGCCTCGTCGACCGAGGCGGAGACCTTGTCGAGTGTTCGTCGTGACATCCGTCCGATCACCGTCCATTCGCGAGGATCGCCGTGGCCTGGCTGGAGAGCACACCGCCATTGCCGTGTACGAGGGCGGTGCGCGCATCGGGGACCTGTCGGGAGCCGCCCTCGCCACGGAGCTGGGTGACCGCTTCCACGACTAGGAATGCGCCGTACATTCCCGGATGGACACACGACAGCCCGCCTCCGTTGGTGTTGAGGGGGAACGAGCCTCCCGGGGCGATGCGTCCTTCCGACACGAAGGACCCGCCCTCCCCCTTCGCGCAGAAGCCGAGGTCCTCGAGAAAGAGGATCGGGGTGATGGTGAACGCGTCATACAGCTCGACCACGTCGATGTCATGGGGGCGAAGCCCCGCCTCGTCGAAGGCGATGCGACCCGAGCGCGCAGCGGAAGTCTCCGTGAGGTCGGGCATGCTCGAAATCTGCCGGTGCGAATGCGCGTGCCCCACCCCGAGGACGTCGACCGGGGCCGGGTGGAGATCACGGGCGGGATCCGCAGCGCTCACCACGAACGCCGCCGCGCCATCCGTCACCAGACACGAATCGAGCACCGTGAGCGGCTCGGAGAGCATGCGCGCGTTCAGCACATCGTCGACCGAGAGTGGATCGCGGCGGAACGCGTCCGGGTTGAGCATCGCCCACCCGCGCGCGGCGACCGCGACTTCGGCCAGCTGCTCCCGCGTCGTGCCGTACTCGTGCATATGCCGGGCCGCAGCCAGCGCGTAGCTGGTCGGCGGGTTGAACGGGCGGTAGGGGTGCTCGTAGAGCTGCGGGTCGAGCTGGGCCCGCATGTTGTTCATCGCGGAGTTGCTGCGCGCGCTGCGCGGCGTCGCGGCGTAACAGATCAGTACGTGCCGGCACAGGCCTGCCGAGATGGCGAGCCGGGCCGTGAGCAGGTCGGCGATGAACGACGACCCGCCGAACATCGTGCTGTCCGAAAAGGTCGGCTGGATGCCCAGATACTCCGCGATCCGGATGACCCACCACGGCGATGTGATGCTGCACGTGATCAGGCCGTCGATGTCCGCCAGCTGAAGTCCGCTGGCGGAGACCGCACGGTGGGACGCCTCGGCGATGATCTCCTGCTCCGATCGCCCGCCGGCGTGGCCGAGCCCGGCGAGCCCGGTACCGAGAATGGAGATGCCCGAGGCGGTCATGCCGACGCCTCCCTCGGAACGAACACGAGAAGCGGATCTCCGCCCTCGCTGACGATGCGCGAGCGCACCGGGCTGCCGATCCGCACCTGCTCCGGTGCGATCTGCTCGATGCGCGTCATCAGGCGGGGCCCCTCGGACAGATCCACCAGCGCGACGTTGTAGGCATCCCCTTCGCGGGGGTGCACGGTGCTCGTGGAGTAGATCGTTCCCTCCCCGCTCGCAAGAACCCAGACGAGGCGCGCAGAGCCGCAGTAGGGGCACACGGCGCGCGGGTAGAAGTGCGACCGCGTGCAGTCCTCGCAGCGCGGAATCTCGAATCGCCCATCCGCGAGCGCCGCGAAGTAGTGCGCGTCCACGCCACCTCGCGCGAAGTCGTATTCCATGTGGGTTACCTTCCGGCGGAGACGCCGGCCGAATTGCCCGCGCTCCTCGATGAGCCCGGTTCCACGTCGTTGTCGAGAGACCGGGATTGGCTCTGTCGACCATAGTTCGGCCCGCTGCCGGTGAACGATCGAGATCTTTCAACACTGTGTTCGAAGAATCCTGATGGTCTGCGCAAACCCGGCGGCATAGGCTCGGGCACCAACGTGGGGGTCGGATGATCCACGGGCCGGGCGAAGCGCTCTGACCGAGATCGCACCACCGGAATCAATGGAGATGAGGTAGGAACCGATGGCTCGAGGCATCGCTATCGAAGACGTGTCCAAGACCTACGACGGGTCGCGCAACGAACCCGTCCTCGCGTTGACACCGACCGATCTCACCCTGCGGCCGGGGGAGTTCTTCAGTCTCGTCGGGCCAAGCGGCTGTGGCAAGAGCACTCTGCTGAACATGGTGGCGGGGCTCCTTCCACCATCCACCGGTGTGATCCGCATCGGCGGGGAGGAGATCACGCAACCGCAACGATCGACCGGCATCGTCTTCCAGAACGCGACCCTGCTGCGCTGGCTCACGGTACGCGAGAACATCCTGCTACCCGCGAAGATCGGCGGGAAGTCGCTTGTGGAGGCTCGCCGGCTCGCGGAGCACTACCTGGATATCGTGGGTCTGTCGGATGCCGCGGACCGGTATCCGGCCGAGCTGTCGGGCGGGATGCAGCAACGCGCTTCGATCGTTCGAGCTCTCGTCTCCGATCCCGAGGTGCTGCTGATGGATGAACCGTTCAGCGCGCTGGACGAGTTCACCCGGGAGACGCTGCAGGACGAGATGCTTCGCTTGTGGACGGAGCGTCCGAAAACGGTCCTGTTCATCACCCACAACATCGCCGAAGCGGCATATCTGTCGGATCGCGTCGGCGTCATGAGCGCCCACCCCGGTCGGCTGGACGCGATCGTGGAGATCCCGCTGGGCCGCCCACGCACTCCCGACATCAGGTCTGAGTCGACGTTCTTCGAGATCGTCGCGGGTATCCGCACTCAGATCGGCCCCCACTCCTGACGCTGCGCACGGATCCCATCGGAGAAGACAACCATGACCTCTGCACCCAGCGACATCGGCGCCGCTGAAGCCGCGGCGATGGACACGCCGCCCGCGCAACCCGCACGGCGCCGCTCCCCTCGCGGCGCTGGCCGAGCCACCGCCCGCGCGATCCTCCTGCCACTTCTGGTACTGATCATCATCCTGGCCGGGTGGTTCGCCGTCACGGCGGCAGGTGCCGTGAGCCCGCTGCTCGTCCCAGCGCCACCGCAGGTGTGGGACGCCTTGGTGCGTGGCGTCTTCGGTGGGCTGTGGTGGGAGCACATCTTCACCACTCTGTATGAGATGGTGGCCGGGTTCTTCCTCGGAGCGATCATCGGCCTTGTCACCGGCGCGTTGTTCGCGTTCGTCGGGACGCTGTACCAGGCGTTCTATCCGTTCGTGATCGCCCTGCAGAGCTTTCCCAAGATCGCGATCGCACCGCTGCTCGTCGTCGCACTCGGCTACGGCCCAGAGCCCAAGATCGTGGTGGCGACGCTGCTGGCGTTCTTCCCCATAATGACGGCGTCGATCGCGGGTTTCACCAACGTGAACCCCGACGAGCACAAGCTGCTGCGGTCATACCGCGCGAGTGTGTGGCAGGAACTGCGCTACCTGCGGATCCCCAACGCAATGTCCTATGTGTTCCCCTCGTTCGACGTCGCGGTCGTCCTGGCCTTGCTCGGCGCCGTCGCCGCAGAGCTCGTCGGCGCGCAGTCCGGCCTGGGCTACCTGCTCATCGAGCGGCAGCAGTTCGGGGACTCGGCGTCCATGTACGCGGTCCTCATTCTGCTTGCCATCCTGGGCGTCTCACTGAGGTCGCTCACCCAAGGACTGCGCAAGGTCCTGCCCCGCAGCATCGTCCCCCGCTGACCTTTCACCACACCACCGATCAAGGAGGATCGCCTAGCATGAATGCCCGCATCAGCCGGCTCACCGGCGGCATTGCCGCTCTCGCGGTCTCGGCACTCGCCCTATCCGCCTGTGCGGGCTCGTCGACATCGGGCGACGGCACCGACGGCGAACCGTTCATCTATAACGTCGGCTCGCCCAACCCCACCGTCGCCATGGCCCCATACAACGCCGTGCCGACCGAAATGGGCTACTGGGCCGATCAGGGGCTCGACGTGGAGACCGTCTACGTCGACGGCAATGCGTTGGGGCTCCAGGCGCTCATCGGCGGGCGCGCCGACATTGCCGTCTCCTCGACGGACGCCGTCTACGCCTTCGCCGCGCAGGCGCCCAACCTGCGTATCGTGGCGCTCACGCCGAAGAACCTGTGGCGGATCGCCGTTCCGGAGTCGTCGCCCGTGCAGAGCGTCGAAGACCTCAAGGGCAAGACGGTCGGCGCCATCTCCCTCACGGGCGGCAGCTACTCGTACGGGCGATCGATCGTCCAATCTGCGGGGCTCGACCCAGAAGCCGATGTGCAGTGGCTGCCGGTCAGCTACGGCACCCAGGCGGCCGAGGCGCTCAACGAGGGGCGAGTCGCCGCTTACTCTTCTTACGACGGGCCGATCGACATCGTGTCCCAGCTCACCGACGAGCCGCTGCGCCCATTGCCTTCGCCTCTCGACGACGTGGCCGGATCGATGGCCTACGTCGTCACTGCCGAGACTCTCGAAGAGCGCCCGGAAGCGATCGAGAAGTTCCTGCGCGGAACATACCAGGGGATGCAGTTCGCTCAGACCAATCCCGCCGCCGCGATCGAGATCTACTGGGGCCAGCACCCCGACCAGACGCCCACGACGGGCACGCACGAAGAGGCCCTGGCGAGCACGATCGAGGCGACCGCCAACTCATGGGCGGCTCGCGCTGTCCCGGGAGACGATGGCATCTGGGGATACCTCACGCCGGAGCGCGTGGCGCAGGCCGCGACCTTCTTCGAGCAACATGGCGTGATCGAAGGCACCGCCGACACCGACACCGTCGTCGACCTCAGTGTCACCCAGAGAGCAAGTGACTTCGACGTCGCCGCGATCGACGAGCAGGCGAGCAAATGGACTGCTGAATGAAAGCACCCACGTCGGCATCGAGCAGCTCAGCTCGGACTCCCTGGCGCGGGTGAAACACAAGACCGTCTGGTTGCCGCTCCGGGCAGCTGATCAAGGGAGTTGACCATGGTTGGTACTTACGTCTACGACGCGGTCCGCACACCGTTCGGGCGTGCCGGGGGCGCACTGTCCGGCGTTCGCCCCGACGACCTCGCCGCTCTCGTGATGCGAACCATCGTCGAGCGGACCGGGCTCGATCCGTCGCGTGTGGACGACGTCATCTTCGGCGACGCCAACCAGGCCGGCGAAGACAACCGCAACGTCGCGCGCTTCGGGGCCCTGATCGCGGGGTTCCCGACGAGCGTCCCGGGCGTCACTGTGAACCGCCTCTGCGGGTCTGCCGTCGAAGCTGTCATTCAGGGCTCGCGCGCGATCGAGGCGGGGGATGCCGACGTGATCCTCACGGGCGGAGTCGAGTCGATGAGCCGCGCCCCTTTCGTGGTCGAGAAGTCGCCGAAGGCGTGGCCTTCGGGCAACCAGACCATGTGGAACACGTCGATCGGCTGGCGGATGACGAACCAGGCGCTACCAAAGGACTGGACCATTTCCAACGGACAGTCCGCCGAGAAGCTCGCCGGCATCTACGGCCTGTCGAGGGCTGCGCAGGACGAGTTCGCCCTGCGCAGCCACAGTCTCGCCGCGCGGGCGTGGGCGGACGGCGTCTACGACGCGGAGATCGTGCAGGTGTCCGGTCACGAGCTCGCCCGCGACGAAGGCATTCGGGACAACACCACTCTCGACAAGCTCGGCGATCTCAGGGCCGTCTTCGCCGAGGGCGGCACCGTCACGGCGGGCAACTCATCGTCCATTAACGACGGCGCGGCCGCAGTACTCCTCGGCGCGGAGGGGGCGCTGGATGTCGAACCCCTCGCCCGCATCACGGGACGGGGCGTGGCGGGGAACGAGCCCGACGTGTTCGGCGTCGCTCCGGTCGAAGCCGCGAACAGAGCGCTCGCCCGGGCCGGCCGCACCTGGGCGGACGTGGACATCGTCGAGCTCAACGAGGCGTTCGCATCGCAGAGCCTCGCGTGCCTCCAGCTGTGGCCGGAGCTCGACCCACAGAAGGTGAACATGCACGGCGGCGCGATCGCAATCGGCCACCCGCTCGGCGCCTCCGGCGGCCGGATCATCGGCCACGCCGCGCATGAGCTGGCCCGGCGCGGACGGGGAGTCGCTGTGGCCGCGATCTGCATCGGCGTTGGCCAGGGACTCGCGGTCGTGCTCGAAAGGTAGAGCAGGTCGCCGCAGCGATTCGATTGCCATTATGAAGGGAAACAAACATGGTGGATTTTGCACTGAGTGAGGAAGAAGAACTCGTACGGAAGTCCGTGCGTGCTTTCCTCGAGAAGGAAGTGCTTCCACTGGAGCCCGAGGTACTGCGCAGAGAGCGCGAGGGTCGGCCGGGGCTGGACGCCAGCGAACTCAGAGACCTGCGAGCCACAGCGCGCAGATCTGGCTTCTGGGGCATCAACACGCCGGAAGAGTACGGCGGAGCGAACCTGGGACCGGTGCTGACCGCGATCATTGAGAGCGAGACCGCGCGTACGTTCGTGCCGTTCTCCTTCGGTGGGAACGCCGACCACCTTCTCTATGGGGCCAACGAGGAGCAGAAGCGGGAGTATCTGATTCCGGCGATCGAGGGCGAACGACGATCCTGCTTTGCCATTACCGAGCCTGGCGCCGGCTCCGATGCCCGCAACATCCGGACGCGCGCCGTCCGGGACGGCTCGGACTGGGTTATCAACGGCGAGAAGATCTTCATCACCGGCGGCAACGAGGCCGACTTCGTCTTGGCCTTCGCCGTCACCGACAAGGAGAAGGGCTCCGACGGCGGGGTGACGTGCTTCATCGTCGACCGAGCCATGGGGTGGGAGTCGACGCCGATTCCCACGATGGGCCAAACGGGCCCGGCCGCACTGTCGTTCGTCGATGTGCGCGTACCTGAATCGAACATCCTCGGCGAAATAGGCGGCGGCTTCGAAATCGCCATGAAATGGATCGGGCGGAACCGCTACATAATCCCCGCCCGAGCGGTCGGGGCTGCGGAGCGGCTTCTCGAGATGGCGATCGAGCACTCGAACAACCGCGTGTCGATGGGACACCCGATTGCCGAATATCAGGCCATCCAGTGGCAGATCGCCGACTCACACGTCGAGATCGAGTCGACGAAGTTGCTGACCTTACGGGCCGCCTGGATGGTCGAGCAAGGATCCGACGCGAGACACGCGTCGTCGATCGCGAAGCTCCACGGCGCAGTCATGGCGAACAACGTCGTCGACCGAGTACTGCAGATCCATGGTGGCATGGGGTACTCGAAGGAGCTGCCCATCGAGCGGTGGTACCGCGAGCTCCGGTTGCTGCGAATCTTCGAGGGGACCGACGAGATTCAGCGGCGCACAATCGCCAGGAACCTGCTGAAGGGACATGTGAGGCTCAACGGATTCGGCGGGTAAGCGCCCTGATCCCCTCACCAGCAAGTCCGTGAAACGTGGTCAACCGAAAAACATCGATCTGTTACAGACCCGACCTGCTTGCCGGGAGATACTCGAGCATTGCCGTCACCAGTTGAGGGTGCTGATCAGCGATATTCCGAAGCTCATGCGGGTCGGCCGTGAGATCGACGAGGATCGGGTGCGGAAGCTGCGGGCTGACAGTGAGCTTGAAGCGTCCGCGGGTGACAGTGCGCCAGCTCTGTAGCTCTGCCCATTCACCACCGCCGTAGTGTCGCCGGAAGAGGTTGATCTCGTGGTCGGTGCGATCCAGGCCGCTCACCACGAAGTCTCGATGGGCTGAGACCTCTTCGGTGAGCACGGGCAGGAGCGATTGAGCCGTCATTCCCGGAAGCGGCTGTGCCACGGCGGCATCGAGGATTGTTGCCGCAACGTCTTCGAGCGTGACCAGCACGTCGAGCTCCTGTCCGTGTCTGCTCACCCCCGGTCCAGCGATAATGAGCGGGATGCGGATGCTGGGGTCGAGCGGAACGCCCTTGCCCCAAACGCCCCTGTCGCCAAGGAGTTCCCCGTGGTCGCTGGTGTAGATGACGAGCGTGTTCTCCAGTTCACCCGAGTTCTGGAGCGCATCGAGTAGGTCACCGACGTGGCGATCGATGTTCTCGATCATCGCCGCGTATCGACGACGAATCGCCTGGTGGTCGCCGTTGAACTCGCCACCTTCGACGGGGAGCGGGAACTCGACGTCTGCCCATCGCGCGAGCATGTCTTCCGTGACGTCCATCGGATCGTGCGGTCCGGCGAAGTTGACGACGAGATGCCACGGCTTCCCCGCAGGCCGTTGGTCAAGCATTCTCATCGCGTTCGCGGCGATCCAGTTGTCGAGGTAGTCGTCCTCGGAGAGTGGACTCACGTCGACGTCGGCATAAGGAGCGTGGCGCCGACGGTCGTAGTCCGTGAGGTGCGGTTCAGCGAACCCGCGATCTGTGAGCCACTTGACGTAGGGCCCGCGGGGTCCCTCACGGCTGGACCAGAGCGAGTCGAACTTCCCTTCGTTGTCGATTCCCGTGCTCAGGCCCCAGTCCTCGAGCGATCGGCTCCCGTCGAGTCCCCAGTCGAGTGTCGCCTTGTGGAGATCGAACTTTCCGACCCCGGCGACGTGATACGCGGCATCATCGCGCAAAGCACGGAAGTAGGTGGGCGCGTCGAGCGGCAGGTCGAATGCGTTGCTCTGAACGAAGCCACTGTCGTAGTCCCGGGCGGTGGCGAGGCAGGCTCTCGCCGGCGCGCAGAGAGGGGACGGCGTCGTGGCGTGGGTGAACGTCACCCCACGCTCCTGCAGTCGACGGAGATTCGGTGTGCGGACCGGTAGTCCAGGTGTGGCGCCCTCTATCCAGTCGAAGCGGTGTTGATCGGCAATGAGCAAAAGGACGTTAGGTTTTGCGGTCACGATGTTTGCTCCGTAAGGGGTCAGGCTCGCAGCGCAGCGATTGTGCCGCACGGTCAGGGTGACATCGATCGCGAGCAGCGTCGCCGCCGAAGCCTTGCCCCTTCGTCCGGGTTTGTCACGCCTTGCGGGCGCCTGACTCGCGCTTGCTCCAATACTGAAGGTGGTTTAGTATCTAGTCAACCCTGCGGTATGTCACCGCGGTTCATCCTGTCCAACGAAGTACAAGGAAGCCCGGTCATGGGAGCCATTCGCTCAAGCATGTCCGTGGCGAAGGAGCGTTGATGACGACGTTCATCCTGCGCCGCGTGATTGCCACGGTCACGCTCTTGCTAGCCGTGACATTCATCGCCTACCTGCTCCTCTACCCTGCAGCCGGCAACATTGCCGCGAACATCCTCGGCGAGAACGCCACTCAAGAACAGATCGCGCTGAAGACCGAGCAGTTGGGGCTCGATCGACCGCTGCTTGTTCAGTACGGCGACTGGCTGCTGAACGCGTTCCGAGGCGATCTCGGCCGGTCGTACTTCACGAGTCAACCGGTTTGGGACACCCTTGCCGCACGCCTACCGGTAACGCTGTCCCTCGTCGTGCTCGTGATGCTCCTGACGGGCGTGCTCGCCTTCACGCTCGGCACGTACGCAGCAATACGCCGTGGCTGGGTGGACCGCACCTTCCAGGTCCTCGCGACGCTGGGCGACGCACTACCGCACTTCATCGTCGCGCTGTTCCTCGTGACCGTGTTCGCCCTGCAGTTGGGCTGGTTCCCGGCCACGGGATACACACCCCTCGAGATCTCACCATCGAAGTGGCTGCTCTGCCTCACGCTCCCGGTCGTCGCACTGACCGTGGGTGGTGTCGCCGGAGTCGCCCAGCAGGTTCGCTCGGCCACCATCGGTGTCCTGCGTAACGACTACATCCGAACCTTGCGTAGCCGTGGCCTGTCGGAGCGGCGCATCGTCCTGACGTCGGTGCTCCGCAATGCGTCGACGAACGGCCTGACTTCCCTCGCCGTCCAGATCGTCGGCATCCTCGGCGGCGCCGTCGTGATCGAGCAGGTCTTCGCGCTACCCGGCCTCGGTTCGCTCGCCGTGGAGGCGACGAGCCGCACGGACCTCCCCCTCGTCGTCGGCGTCGTGCTCGCCGCCGTGCTCCTCGTCGTCGTCGCGAACCTGCTCGTCGACATCGCCGTCGCCTGGCTGAACCCGAAGGTGCGTCTCTCATGAACCCCCAGATCCCTACTGGCGTCGTGACAGGTCTTGGCCAACTCCGGACCGGCAGGTTCGCCTCCGGGACCCTCCGACGATTCCTCCGCAATCCCCTCGGCCTCCTGTCGGCGATCGCGTTGCTCATCGTCGTCGCGCTTGCGGTCTGCGCACCGTGGCTCGGCGTACCCGACCCCAATGCGGTCAGCCTCCGCGCCGCGATGCAGGGACCGAGCGCCGAGCACTGGCTCGGCACCGACAGCTCCGGTCGCGACACGTTTAGCCGCCTGCTCTGGGGCAGCCGCGTGAACTTGCTTGGTGCCACGCTCGCCGTCGCCGTCGCCTTCGCGGTCGGCGTCACGAGCGGGCTCATCGCGGGCTACTGCGGCGGTTGGTTCGACAACGTCGCAAATTGGGTCAACAACCTCAACTTGGCACTGCCCGGAATCGTCGTCGTGCTCGCCGTCCGCTCCGTGGCGGGGCCCTCCGTCTGGATTGCAATGGCGGTCTTCGGCGTGCTCCTCGCCCCCGGCTTCTTCCGAATCGTCCGAGGCGCCGTGATGGCGGTGCGCGGCGAGCTCTACATCGACGCCGCGCGGGTCTCGGGCCTCAGCGACGCGCGCATCATCGGCCGGCACGTCCTCACCGTCGTCCGCGCGCCCGTCATCATCCAGTCAGCTCGCCTGGCGTCGATCGCAATCGGCGTGCAGGCCGGCTTGGAGTTCCTCGGCGTCTCCGACGCCTCGGTTCCCTCGTGGGGTGCAATGCTGAACGAGGGCTTCCGCAAGATCGCGCTCGACCCGAGCCTCATCCTCTGGCCGTGCCTCGTGATCGGCATCGTGTCGACGGCGCTCGTCCTGCTCGGCAATGCACTGCGCGACGCGCTCGAGGATCGGACACCACCCGCTGCCGTTCAGCCCGACTCGGAGCCGAGCACGGGCGTCAAGCAGACGATCATCCAGCCCGATGGCGCCGCGGACCGGGAAGACGAGCACAAGAACGGTCCCCGCTCGTTGCTTGAGGTCGAGGGCCTCAGGGTCGCCTACGGCGAGGGCGCCGGGCGAGCCGTGGTCGTGCGGGGAGTCGACCTCCATGTCTCGGCAGGGAAAGTGCTCGGTCTTGTCGGCGAGTCGGGGTCGGGGAAATCGCAGACAGCGTTCGCCATCCTGGGACTGCTGTCTGACGGCGGCCGCGTCACGGGCGGCTCGATCGTGTTCGACGGCATGCAGCTCGTCGGGATGGAATCGTCCACCCACCGGGCCCTGCTCGGCACGCAGATCGCCTATGTCCCGCAAGAGCCGATGAGCAACCTCGACCCGGCATTCCGGATTGGCGCTCAGCTCACAGCGCCGATGCGCACCCGGCTGAAGCTGTCGAAGCGGGAGGCCACGGAGAAAGCTCTGCGACTGCTCGCTCGCGTCGGCATCCCCGACCCTCAGAAGACCTTCGACTCATATCCGCACGAGCTCTCGGGCGGCATGGCACAGCGCGTGCTCATCGCCGGCGCGATCTCGTGCAACCCGCGTCTCCTGATCGCCGACGAGCCGACAACGGCCCTCGATGTGACGGTGCAGGCGGACGTGCTCGACCTTCTGCGCGAACTTCAGCAGGAGACCGGGATGGCCGTGATCCTTGTAACGCACAACTTCGGCGTCGTCGCCGACCTCTGCGACCACGTGGCGGTGATGCAGACGGGCCGGATCATCGAGGCCGGACAAGTGGAGCAGATCTTCGCCGCGCCGCAGCATCCGTACACCAGGAAGCTGCTCGAGTCGATCCTCGACGACGTCGCCCCCCGCCCGTATCCCTTCGCAGACGAAGAGAATCCGGGCGGCGATGCGAGCCCTGGCACGTCGGCTGCCAACACCCGAGGAGGATCACGATGACCGCCCCGCTGCTGACCGTCGATCGGCTCGCGGTCGACTATTCCGGCAAGGGGCGCCGGGTCTTCCGCGCTCTCGAGGACGTCTCGTTCTCCGTGAGGCCGGGTGAGACCGTCGGTCTTGTCGGGGAATCGGGGTCGGGCAAGACGACGATTGGGCGGGCGATCCTCGGGCTCGTACCGGCCGCGGAGGGCAGGATCGCGTTCGACGGCCGCGATATCACCCATACGCGCCGTCGAGACCGTCGCGCCCTGAGTAAGGACATCCAGGTCGTCTTCCAGGATCCGTACACGTCGCTCAACCCGTCGATGACCGTCGAAGCCATCCTCTCGGAGCCACTCGTGGTCACCGGGTGGACGCGCCGGGACGCCGTCGCGCGCGTGGGTGAGCTGCTCGATCGGGTGCATCTGCCCGCGGATGCGCGCAATCGCCTGCCGAGGGAGTTCTCGGGCGGCCAGCGCCAGCGCATCGCGATCGCGCGCGCAATGGCGCTGAAGCCTCGCCTGATCGTCTGCGACGAGCCCGTTTCCGCCCTTGACCTGACCACCCAGGCGCACATCCTCGACCTCTTCACGGAGATTCAAGAGAGCACCGGGGTCGCCTATCTCTTCGTCACCCACGACCTCAGCGTCGTACGGGCTGTGAGCCACAGCGTGGTCGTGCTCTACCGCGGCCGAATCGTTGAATCCGGGCGCGCGGACCGCGTCACGTCGACCCCATCTCATGGTTACACGCAGCGATTGTTCATGTCCGCTCCCGTTGCGGACCCCGTGAGACAACGGGAGCGGCGGAACGAGCGACGACACCTGGCCAGACAGGAGGAGGTGGCGTGAGAACGCATGCCATCACATCGGTTCCGAAATCTGTGGAGGATGGGGTCGCCTACCGTGATCTGAACGGCAATAGCCGCCTAGACCCTTACGAAGATCCGCGACTCCCGATCGACCGACGCGTCGATGATCTGTTGGGGCGCCTGTCGCTACGCGAAAAGGCCGGACTCATGTTCCACACGATCTCTCCCGTTCCCGCCACAGGAGAGATCGCAGATGACGTCCCGCGCGTGGGACAGTGTCCGTTGCGGGAGGCCCTGGGCGAAAAACTGATCAACCATCTGAACGTGCAGTTCATCCCCGAGCCCCGGCTCATGGCACGGTGGGTCAACCAGGTCCAGGAGTTCGCGATCCGCAACAGCCCCCACGGCATCCCCGTTACGATCTCGACCGATCCACGCCACTCTTTCACGCAGAACTGGGGCGCTTCGTTCACAGCCGAGCACTTCTCCGCCTGGCCGGAACCACTCGGCCTGGCCGCGCTGCGCGACGAAGAGGTCGTGCGCGAGTTCGCGCGCCTCGCCCGGGAGGAGTACCTGGCCGTAGGTCTCCGAACCGCACTGCACCCGACGCTCGACCTTGCGACCGAACCGCGGTGGGCGCGGCAGTACAGCACCTTCGGGCAGGACGCCGACGTCGCCGCCAGGCTTGCGCTCGCCTACCTCGACGGTTTCGAGGGTGAACAACTCGGCCGCGGCTCGGTCGCCTGCATGGCGAAGCACTTCCCCGGCGGTGGGCCGCAGAAGGACGGGGAGGACCCCCACTATCCGTACGGACGCGAGCAGATCTATCCGGGCGGCGCGTTCGAGTATCACCTCGAGCCCTTCCGGCGTGTGATCGCGCGAGGGGTCTCGCAGATCATGCCGTACTACGGCATGCCGATCGGGCTCATGCGCAACGGCCAACCGATCGAGGAGGTCGGCTTCGGATTCAACCGGCAGATCATCACCGACCTGCTGCGAGAGGAGCTCGGCTACGACGGCGTCGTCTGTACCGATTGGGGCCTCATCACCGATTCCAGTCTGCACGGTCGGAACCTGCCACCGCGCGCCTGGGGTGTCGAGCATCTCTCCATCGCCGAACGCGTGAAGAAGGTCATCGACGCGGGATGCGATCAGTTCGGAGGCGAGGAGTGCCCCGAAGTCGTGGTGGACCTCGTCGAACACGGCGAGGTCAGTGAGGAGCGGATCAACGTCTCCGCACGCCGGCTCCTTCGTGTGAAGTTCGAGCTCGGCCTCTTCGACGATCCGTTCGTCGATGAGGGGAAGGCGGCAGTACGCGTCCGTGGACATGAGGCGGTCAGCGCCGGATACCGAGCCCAGGCCCGATCCCTGACCTTGCTGAAGAACGAACGGAGCAGCGGTCTGCCGGTCCTGCCTCTGCCGGAAGGGACGGCCATCTACGCGGAGAGCCTCCCCGCTGAGAAAGTGCGTGAGGCGGGACTGTATGCCGTCGCCTCCCCTGCGGAGGCGACGGTCGCGCTCGTGCGTCTCGCCACCCCGTATGAGCCACGGGACCACTACATGCTCGAGGCGAGCTTCCATGCCGGGAACCTCGAGTTCGATGACGAGACCGTCGCGAGCGTGGCCGCCCTCGCGGCGCAGGTCCCGGTGGTGCTCGCGGTCCATCTCGATCGACCCGCGGTGCTGACACCGCTTGAGCCTCTCGCCGCCGCGATGGTCGGCGTATTCGGAACCTCGGATGAGGCGTTGCTCGACGTGCTCACCGGCGTCATACCGCCAGAGGGGAAGCTCCCATTCGACCTGCCTCGGAGCCATCGATCGGTCGAGGCCTCGCGCGCCGACGTTCCCGGAGACGCCGCGAACCCTCTCTATAGGCACGGTTTCGGGCTCACTCTTCCGAAGAACGACCGACGCCACTGACGTGGATGCTGAACCACCCTCAGCCATGTACGCAACGGCTTCATGCAAGAGACATGGATCTGCTCTCGTTTCTCGGGCATGGACTTGCCTCTTGCGTCCACCTCTTCCGTGACTAATACTGAATCACGTTCAGTGAAGAACCCTGCAGGCTTGCTCAGCGTCTGTGCACTGATTTCGAACCCAATGTTGTGTGAGGAATGACACATGCGTATTTCACGCCGCCAGATCGCTCTCGCCGTAGCGACGGCCGCGATCCTGGGTCTGACCGCGTGCGGTGGCGGGGCGACGTCGCCTGGCGACGACTCCGCCCCCGCGACAGCGCCCCTGTTGCGGATCGGGTCTCTGCAGGAGCCGCAGAGCTGGGATCCCGGTCAGGCCAACGAAGGACACCTGGCTCCGCTGTTCCAGTCGGTCTATGACACTCTCATCAAGCGCAAGCCCGATGGCTCACTGACGCCGATGCTGGCCACTGAGTGGGCGTTCAGCGATGATGGACTCACTTTCACGCTGAAGCTGAGAGACAACATCAAATTCACGGATGGCGAGACCTTCGACTCGGACGCCGTGAAGGCGAACATCGAACATTTCCAGAAGGCCAACGGCCCGATGGGCTCGGCTCTTGATGCGATCTCGGCTGTGGAGACCCCGGATGCGGTTACCGCCGTGCTGCGACTGTCGGCGCCAGACCCGTCGCTGCCCTATGTGTTGACCAGTGCAGGAGGGTACATGGGCAGCCCCGATGCGCTCACCGCCGACAGCATCGCCACCATGCCCGTTGGCTCCGGCCCTTATCAGCTCGACGCGTCCAACACGGTCACCGGGTCGAAGATCGCCATGGTGAGGAACGATGACTACTGGGGCGAACGGCTCCCTTACGACAAGGTCGAGTTTCAGATCATGACCGACGACACGGCGCGCCTGAACGCACTCAGGTCGGGTCAATTGGACGCCGCCATGTTCAACCGGGCTGCAAGCGCGATCGAGGCCGAAAACGCGGGTCTGCACAGCGATCCCTACTCCACGGGCTGGATGGGGCTCTTGATCTTCGACCGCGAAGGGCAGAAGATCCCCGAGTTGGCCGATGTGAGGGTGCGAGAGGCACTAGCGCTGGCGATCGACACCAAGTCCATCCTCGATGTCGTCGAACAAGGCCGTGGCGAGTTGACGAGCCAGACCTTCGGGCCACGTACGACCGGCTATCTGAACCAGCTTGACTCAGCGTACAAATACGACCCGGAGCGCGCACGGCAGCTGCTGAAAGAAGCTGGCACTGAGGATCTGACCATCACGTTCCCCATCTCGAACACATTCGATCCGACCATCTACGATTCCATCCTGCAGAACTGGGAGGACGTCGGCATCAAGGTCGAGCGTCATCAATGGGGCCCGGGAGAGGCGATGCCTTCCATGCTTCGCGGTGACTTCCCGATTGGGCTGATGAAGCTCAATCAGCGCGACTCCTGGCAGCACATCCGCTTCCTCGGCACCCCGGATGCGCCGTGGAATCCCTACCACATGGAGACTCCGGATCTCGACAAGCTCATCCGCATTGCTCAGTATGGAGACGAAACGGAGCGGGACCAGGCCGCGAAGAACATCAACCAATACTTCATCGACCAGGTGTGGTTCGTGCCGATGTACCGGCCATTCAACCACTTCTACTGGAACGACGCGGTGAGCGTGCAGAACCAGATCGATCAGGCCGTCCCGTCACTCTACAACTATTCGCCCGCCGGCAACTGATCGCAGATTTCACCTGATGCGCGTGACGCCTCTTGTTTGTGTCTACCCGAAGGCGGGCTTCCCTCGGATCCCCGGCCAGGTTCGAGAGGAAGCCCGTGGGAGGATTCATGGATAAGAGGCGCGGCGCGAGGTTGCCGCCTGAACTGGAATTCGGGAACGAGATGCCACGTAGGCCGTACCCGCGCGGACGCGCGTCACAAGAACGGATCTTGGACACGGCGCTCAAGATCGTCGCCCAGAAAGGATTCGGCTCGACGACGCTCTCCGACGTCGCCGACGCGGTCGGCATGACTCCGGCAGGATTGCTTCATCACTTCGGCTCAAAGGAGAACCTCTACGTCGAGGTGCTGCGACGAAGGGACGCCGTCGACGTCGAGTGGCTCGAGCCAATCGGTCGCGGGGAGCTGCCGTCGACCCTGCAACTCGCGCGGCGCAATACCACGGTGCCGGGACTGATCCAGCTATACGTCAATCTCGCAGCCGACGCGACCGACGCCAACCATCCCGGTCACGAGTACTTCAGAGAGCGCTATCTCGTCATCCAGCATCGGGTGGCACGCGATATCGAGATCCGTCAACGTGAGGGACGATTCGACCCCGCTGTCGACGCACAGCAGATCGCGACAACGCTCATCGCGCTCCTCGACGGCTTGCAGACGCGCTGGGTTCTCCTTCCCGAGTCGGTCGACATGTACGACACCATCCTCGCCTTCTGGAATCGCTTCGTCCCGCCCGCGGCCAAGGCGCGATCAGCACAGGATGACCGAGCCGAGCACGAAGCAGGCGCCACTCATGAAGCGTGACGTTATTCTCTGGATCCTCGCCGATGAACTGCGTGCCGACGCTCTCAGCTGCTACGGCGCACCTCATCCGCGGATCCGAACGCCGAACATCGACGCGCTCGCAGACCGAGGCGTGCTCTTCGAGGAAGCGTATACCGCGTCCCCCGTCTGTGTTCCGGCACGGGTCAGCATGGCGACCGGGCTGCGCCCCGATCAGTCCGGTGTATGGGGCAACGAGGCATACACGAATGGCTATCCCTTACTCGACGGACTTGTGACCTTCACTGAGCATCTCGCGCAGAGCGGCTGGCAGACGTGCTCCTTCGGCAAGGAGCACGTCCCGCCGGCACTTCAGCCGTGGCAGCTCGACGACCACCATGGCGCTGACATGCGCGAGATCCGCGCCGGGGCCGAACAGAGGACGGTCGTTTCGACCCCGGGTACGGGGACCGTCGTCGCAGGTACATGGCCGGACGACAGGCCATACCCCTCGGACGCGATCACCGCCTCCGTGGTGGAAGCCATCAGGAGCGCGGAACGTCCGCTGCTCGTCAGGGCCTCGTACCTTCAGCCCCACACACCTGTGGTTGTCCCCGAGCCATGGGCCAGCCGCTACGCGGACATCCCTTTCGAGAGCCGACCCGGCCTCGAGCCGGTCGACACTGTTTTCGAGCGCCGTTTCGCCGAGATCAGTCGCGGACGGGAGATGACCGCGGAAGGCTTCCGGAAGGCCCTGGTCGCCTATCACGGAGCGGTCGCGTGGCTGGACGAGCAGGTAGGCGTTCTCATGCGCGCGCTCGACGAGACGCCGGGACTGGGCCGAGTGATGGTCATCTTCACGTCTGATCATGGAGCGCACCTTGGCGAAGACGGCTCCTACGGCAAGCACACGTTCGCTCCCGCCAGTCATCGCATACCGCTGATCATCGCGGGCGACGACGTCTGCCATCCCGGAAGCCGACGCGTCGATCTCGCCTCCAACGCCGACGTCGCGCGCACGGCACTGGCGGCGGCCCGAGTGCCTGTTCCCGACTCGATCGGCGGCCGCGACCTCCTGCACGATGACCCTCCGACTGAACACATCAGCGGCATCGGCTATGGCGCCGCCGCCAGTCGCGCCTTCCCGAATCACGGGACGGGGACGATCTCCGATGGGACTGGATGGCCTCAGAGGATCTGCGTACGCACCGACCGATATCGCCTCGACATGACCACGCGCGTCGATGGGAGAACCGCACTTCCCCATGAACGGGACATCTTCCTCGCGGACCGAATCAAGGACCCAGCCGAGAGAATGAATGTCTCTGGGCGGGCCGAGTACGAGGCCGTCGAGAGAGAACTCGTCGCACGGGCTGCGACAACCGCCGCCCAAGCCATGCGTCCGCCCGACGGGGAGATTTACTCACGCTTCGCTCCTCCAGCACCTCTCCCGCGCGTGAGGTGAGCCCCCTTCCGAGGCCCACCGGATCGAGGCCCTATCACCCAGCCATCACATCGAGGCGGCGGACGTCCTAACTCTCGGTGGTCTCTCTCCCCGCCCCGGACCGCCGCTGCTGGCCCTACTCGATGAGAAGGAGATCCTCTCGTGACCCGACCGAACGTCCTCGTGATCCTGGCCGACGACCTGGGCTACTCCGATATCGGGGCGTTCGGCGGCGAGATCGACACGCCGAACCTCGACCGCCTGGCCGGCAGCGGAGTGCGGATGACATCGTTCTACGTCACGCCGCGATGCAGCCCATCGCGCGCGAGCCTCCTCACGGGACGACACCCGCATTCGGTCGGCATCGGAGTGCTGACGGACGACGACCGACCACGCGGATACCCGGGATCGCTCGCCCTCGAGGCGCCGACCCTGGCCGAGAGGCTGAAGGCGGAGGGGTACGCGACCGCGCTGGTTGGGAAGTGGCACCTTTCGTCCGACGTCCATACACCGAACGAGACCTGGCCCACCCGCCGCGGCTTCGACGAGTTCTACGGCATCCTCCCGGGGTGCAGCAGCTACTACCAGCCTCCGCTCGTGGATGGCGAGGAGCGACTTCCCAGGTCCGCCACGTCGGGCGACTACTACTTCACCGACGATCTCACTCGGCGCGCCTGCGATTTCATCGAGAGGTCGAGCGGCGCGGGCGACTCCTGGTTCCTCTACCTCGCGTACACCGCACCGCACTGGCCGCTGCATGCTCGCGAGGCGGACATCGCGAAGTATCGAGAGCGCTTCGCGGCGGGCTGGGATCGCCTGCGTGAACAGCGCCTGCGGCGCCAGCAGGACCTCGGCATCGCCAGCACAGACCGCCTGCCTGAACGCGACGAGCGGGTTCCCTCATGGGAGGACGTGCCCGAGCACGAATGGGAGGCGGAGCGCATGGCAACCTACGCCGCCCAGGTAGAGGCGATGGACCGGGGCATCGGCGAGATCGTCGGTCGTCTGGAGGATCTCGGCATCGCCGAGGACACGCTCATCGTCTTCAGCTCGGACAACGGCGCATGTGCCGAGAGACTGCCGTCCTCCGACGTGCGCTGGGCCTTTTCGCCAGACATCTGCCCACGGACGACCAGAGACGGGAGGCCCGTCCGCGTCGGCGACGATCGTTCGATCAAGCCGGGACCGGAGGCGGGATACACCAGCTACGGTCGGTCGTGGGCGCACCTGTCGAACACGCCGTTCCGGCTCTACAAGCGCTGGGTGCACGAGGGAGGCATCTCCTCGCCGCTGATCTCCGCCTGGCCGGCCGGCGGCCTTTCCGCGAGTGGCGCGATCACCGCTCCGGCCCACATCGTCGACATCGTGCCCACGATCCTGAGCGCGGTCGGCGCGGAGGCGGCGGATCTTCCGGGTGCCGATCTGCTGCCGGTGTGGCGCGGCGATGCGCCGAGGCAGCGCACTCTCTGCTGGGAGCATGTGGGCAACGCGGCTGTCAGGCGCGGCGAGTGGAAGCTCGTGCGGGAGGCCGGACGTCCGTGGGAGCTCTACGATCTCTCGGCGGACCGCGCTGAGCGTCACGATCTGTCTGCCGAACGTCCGGCGCTCGTCGCGGAACTCGAGCGAGTCTGGGAGGCGTGGGCCGCTGAGTGCGGCGTCCTCGCGTGGGAGGATCTGCTGGCCGACTACCGTGCGCGCGGACGTGAGCAAATCATCGCCTCCGAGACGTGAACCGCCCGGATTGCGGCGCGTGTGGACGGTGATCATGCGTTGACCGTCGACGGTGAACCCGGCGGCGGTCAGACTCGGGCCCCGTGGTCGAGCATTCCCGCGAACACCTCCATCAGGCGTGCGTAGATCTATCGCTCGCCGGCGCTGAGAGAGTCCCAGTGTGGGATGCCTGGGTTGCGGGGCGGCAGGACGTTGTCGGCTGGAACGGTTCAAACTCTACCTGCGGACCGAATGGTTGACGGGTTGATAAGTGGTCTGCCATGCTGGCGCGCGGTGGTCGGCGCACCCGTCCGTCCTCACGAGACTGCGTGCGCCAACCCGACAACGATGCCGAACCACCAAGGGGCCGACGATGAAGTCGATGAGAAGGGCGATCGCGCTCAGCGCCGCGATTGCGCTCGCTGTACCGGTCGCAGCATGGGACGCCACCCGAGGGAGCGCGGTGGGCGGGCCGACGACGAACCTCACGATCTTGGTCCCAGGCTCCGCGGGCAGCGGATACGACTCCCTCGCACGCGAGACGCAACAGCTGCTCCGGACAAACGGTATTTCCGGCAACGTCCAGGTGGTCAACATCCCGGGCGCGTCAGGCACGGTCGGCCTGAAGACCCTGGTGGAGATGAGCGGCCGGGACAACGTCGTGCTGACGCTGGGTTCGGCAATGATCGGCGGGGTCGAGGTGACCCGGAGCTCGACGACGCTCGACGACATCCGCCCCATCATCAGCGCGACTACCGACTACCCCGTGTTCGTCCTCCCCGAGAACTCTCCGTACTCAACCACCGAGGAGTTTCTCGAGGCCTGGGCCGCCGCCCCCGAGGAGCACGCGATCGGCGGGGGCGCACTCGGCAACATGGACCACATCTCCGCGCTCGCCCTCGGCCAGGCGATCGGCATCGATCCCGCCGATGTCAACTACATCGCCTATTCGGGCGGGGGCGAAGTGCTCGCCGCCCTGCTGTCGGGGACCGTCGCCGCCGGCGTCTCGGGCTACGGCGAGATCTCCGATCAGCTCGACGCCGGGCGTGTGACGGGCATCGGCATGACGGCTCCTGAGCGTATCGACGGCGTCGACCTGCCCACGTTCGCAGAACAGGGCATCGACATCGTCATGACGAACTGGCGCGGTTTCGCGGCGCCGCCGGGCATCTCCGACGACGAGCACGCAGTGCTGGTCGACATGCTCGAGGAAGTTCTGACGAGTCCTGAATGGACGGAGGTCGTGGCCCGTCAGCAGTGGAACGAGTTCGTCCGCACCGGGGATGAGCTCGACGAGTTCATCGACGGTGAGATCACCCGCACTGGCACCCTGCTGGAAGAGGTCCGATGAAGAGCGGCCAGCACCCCACCCTGCCCACCGGCACCTCCCGCACGCAGAGGGAGATGGGCATCCGCAAGCGATTCCGGCCGCGCCGCGAATGGGCCGAGTTCACCGTCGCGGCCGTGCTGCTCGCGCTGGCGACCTTCACCGCCGCCGGGACGGCGACCATGGACGTGGTCGGCGACGATCACCCCGGTCCACGGTTCTTCCCCTCGATCATCGCCGCCCTGCTGTACGCGACAGCGGTCGGGATCGTGGTGCGCGTCGTGCGTCAGCTGCGTGCCGCCGCGGCGGCGGACGCGGACCTCGCAGAGGCGCCGCAGGCCGCGGACGCGACGCCGGCGAAGACGCCTGACACGACGCCTCGTACAGACTGGCGCACGCTCGGAATCGTCGTCGCCGCGCTTGTCGGGTTCATGCTGGTCCTCGAGCCGCTGGGCTGGCTACTCAGCGCCACGGGCCTGTACTGGGTCCTCTGCACCGCGCTGGGAGCGAAGAAACCGGGGGCGACGCTCGCCATCGCCCTCGTGTTCTCCGCACTCGCTCAGATCGCGTTCTCGATCGGCTTGGGCCTCCCTCTCCCGGCCGGCATCCTCGGAGGGATCTTCTGATGGACCAGCTCAGTCACCTTCTGGAGGGCTTCACAGGCGCCTTCACACCCGTCAACCTGCTCCTGCTCCTCGTCGGTGCCGTACTCGGGACGGCCGTAGGCGTGCTGCCGGGCCTCGGCTCGTCCATGGCCGTCGCGCTGCTGCTCCCGGTCACGTTCACCCTCGACCCCACCGGCGCGCTCATCATGTTCGCCGGAGTGTATTACGGAGGCCTGTTCGGCGACTCCATCACGGGCATCCTCCTGAACACCCCCGGAAACGCCGCCGCGATCGCCGGCTCTCTGGAAGGCCACCGCATGGCCAGGGACGGGCGGGCGGCGAAGGCCCTCGCGGCGTCGGCCACCGGCGCCTTCACCGGCGGCCTCATCGCGACGACCCTCGTCGTGGTCGCCTCTCCGATGATCGTGGAGATGGCCTCGCTCTTCGGACCGGCAGAGTACTTCGCATTGGCCCTCTTCGCGTTCTGCGCGATCTCCTGGGTCGTCGCGGACTCGTTCGTCAAGGGCATCGCATCGCTCGCCATTGGCTTGTTCATCGCCGTCATCGGAATCGACGATGTCAGCGGCACCTCCCGCTTCACGATGGGAATCACGCATCTGTTCGACGGGATCTCCATCGTCGTCGTCACCGTGGGCGTGCTGGCGGTTGGCGAGCTGTTCTTCCGCGCGTCACGCATCCGCTCGCAGGCGAGGAACGAACAGGTGATCGCGGCCGGACGCCCGTGGCTGAACCGCCAGGAGTTCTTCCAGGCACTGCCGGCGTGGCTGCGCGGATCGGCACTCGGCGTGCCGTTCGGCGCGATCCCCGCGGGCGGCGCCGAGGTTCCGACGTTCCTCTCCTACTCCCTGGAGAAGACCCTCGCGAAGCGCCGCAAGGATCCGGACTTCGGTGGGCGCGGCTCGATCCGGGGCGTTGCGGGCCCGGAAGCGTCAGCGAACGCGACCGCGGGCAGCGCCATCGGCACTCTCCTGGCGATCGGGCTGCCGACGTCCACCACAGCGGCGGTGATGCTCGCCGCGTTCCGCCAGTACGGCATGCAGCCGGGGCCCCTGCTGTTCGAGCGCAGCTCCGAGCTCGTCTGGACGCTGCTGGCGAGCCTGTTCATCGGCCTGTTCGTCCTGCTCGCGCTCAATCTGCCGTTCGCAGGTCTCTGGGCACGACTGTTGAAGGTGCCCAGCCCGTATCTCTTCGCCGGCATCGGCACGCTGGCCTGCCTCGGCGTCTACTCCATCAGCGGGTCCGTGCTGGACCTCGCGATCCTCCTGGCGCTCGGCCTGCTCGGCCTGCTGCTGCGCCGCTTCGACATGCCGTTGGCGCCGGTCCTGATCGGCGTGATCCTCGGCCCGCTCGCGGAGACGGAACTGAGGCGTTCGATCAGCGTCGCGGCGGGAGACTGGACGTTCTTCGTCAGCAGCCCGCTCACCATCACGCTCTACGGAGGCCTGGTGCTCGGCGCCATCGTGATCACGGTCGTCTCGCTGCGGGCTCGAGCGAAGGCGCGGCGACTTGCCCGGGCGGTGCCCACGGCGCAACGGGAGGACGCCGACGATCACATCGGAACCCGCGACACAGCGCGCTGATGTCGAGTTCGGTGCGCGGGTCGGTCGCGCACCGAACACGAGATCAGCCTCGCGACGAGACCAGCGAGCGCATGTGAGAGATCGCGTCGGCCGCGGCCGTGCGCGCGTCGGGCGACTGCGTGAACTCGAAGGAGAGCGAGAAGGGGTACCCGGCCGCCTCTATGGCGGCCAGGTGCTCCCCGAGGGCGATCCGGCCCGCACCCGGCGTCTTGCGCTCATCGTCGGACAGGTGCACATGCGACAGCAGGACGCCGGCGATGCCGTAGGCCTCGAGTGGACGCTCATCCGAGATGTCCGAGTGATACGTGTCGATCATGACCCGCGCGTTCCCGCCCAGACCGCGAACGAACTCGACCGCCTCAGCCGTCGTCGTGAGGTTGTCGACATGGGGGACGCTCTGAGGTTCGAAGGTCACCAGCACGCCCAGAGCGTCCGCCTGTTCGAGGATGCGGAGGATGCCGTCACGCTGCCACGACAGCGCATCGGGATGACCGGAGACCGCACCGCGCAGCTTGCCGACGATCACCTGCGCCCCCCAGGCGGCGGCCAGTTCGACGGAGGCGACGAGCCGCCGAACGGTCTCGGCCCGGACGTCGGCGTCCGCCGCTGTGAGGGTCAGCCCGTCCACCATTCCCATCGGCCCCGTGCCGATCGCCGACACCGTCATCGTCGTAGCCGCCAGCGCACCATCCAGTGCGCCCCGATCGAGCTCCCGGGGATCGCGCACGAGCAGTTCGATGGCATCGAACGAGAGAGAACCAAGGTAGGACAACGCCTCATACGGTGTCCCGCGCAAAGCCATCACCGTTCCGGGAACGTCCGCGCCTGCGTACGGGTAGGACCACTTCATCGGCACCTCCGGACTCCAAAATTGGTTGACAGGTTGATTAATATCGTAACCGGTCGTTGGCGCGTCCGCCTCCCCGCCGGAACCGACGCGGAGCGGCATACTCTGTGTGGATAGCCGAAGAAGAAGCAGGAAGGCGGTTTTCCGCGTGGCGAGGAGAGAAGCGGGCGTGGAACTGAGGCGGGTCGAACGGGTCACCCATTCCCATCCCGCGCTCGAAGTGACCCGGCAGCTCGTGGAATACCTCCTGCGCTCCGGCCGGGTCAAGGTCGGCGACAAGCTGCCGAGCGAGCGAGAGCTGTGCGAGGTCTTCGGCGTGGGACGCTCGGCCGTGCGCGAGTCGCTCAAGTCCCTCAGCCTGCTCGGCCTCCTGGAAATCCGGCAGGGCGACGGCACATATCTGAGGGGCTCGTCATCGAGCCTGCTGCCGGATGTGCTCGAATGGGGCCTGCTGCTCGACGACCAGGGGACTCAGGCGCTCATGGAGGCGCGACGGACCATCGAGGTCGCCCTCGCGCGACTCGCCGCGGAGCGGCGCACAGACGAGGACCTGGAGGCAATGCGGACAGAGCTCGCAGGCCTCGAAAGTTCCTTCGAGGACGAGGCGAGATGGGCCGCTCACGACGTGGCCTTCCATCTGGCCATCGCCGAGGCCGCGCACAGCCGCACGCTCGCCGGCCTGCTCTACCAGCTGCGCAACCTCCTCGACGCGGCGATCCGCCGTAACCAGACCGCACGTGCGAGCGACAACGTCGTGAAGTACAGCGAGCACGAGGACATCTTCAAGGCGATCCTGGCGCGAGACGGCGACCTGGCCGACGCAGCGATGCGCCTTCACATGAACAAAGTCGCCACACGGCTCCTCGCCCAGGACGGCGGCTCGAGCCACACGACGGCCGATCGATCCCAGGGCGACACCGCAGCGATCTGATCGCCCCCCGGCGGCGTACGAACGCCGATGTCGTCGACCAGCCCGCTCGACATGCCGCATGAGCGGAATATATACTGCAACCTGTCAACCTTTTGGCAGGGAGCGTCGAATGCACATCGGAGTGCTCAAGGGCAACGGAATCGGCCCGGAGATCACCGCAGCCACCCAACGGGTCCTGGACGCAACCGGACTCGACATCAAGTGGGAGGACATCCCGATCGCCGACGAGGCCGTCACCCAGTACGGCCACCCCCTCGCCCCCGAAGTCGTCCGCCGACTGCGCGAGGCGAAGCGCGTCATCAAGGCGCCGCTGATCGTGAACAAGATGCAGGGCCGCATCACGTGCGTGCAGCCCGACGGGTCCGAGGCGACCTACCCTTCCCTGAACAACGCCATCCGGCGAGAGCTGGGCCTCTTCGTCAACCCACGGCCGATCCGAGGGTTCCGCGACGTGTCGGGCCCATTCGCCGAGCTCGACATCGTGGTGATGCGCGAGATCACCGAGGACGTGTACATCGGCCTCGAACACCGGATCGGTGAACACGCGGCGGAGGCCATCAAGCTGACGACACGCGAGGCGGCGGTGCGCGTCGCACGGTACTCGTTCGAGTACGCGCGCGAGCGTGGCCGCCGTCGCGTGTCCTGCCTGCACAAGGCGAACGTCCTCAACTACACCGACGGCCTCTTCCTCCGCTGCTTCCGCGAGGTCGCGGATGAGTACCCGGACATCGAGTCCGACGACATGATGATCGATGCCGCCTGCTACGCCGTCGTGCGCGATCCCCGCCGCTTCGACGTGGTGGTCGCCGCGAACCAGTACGGCGACATCTTCTCCGACCTCGCAGCGGGCCTCGTCGGCTCGCTGGGACTCGCGCCAGGCGCGAACATCGGACCGACCGCCGCGGTCTTCGAAGCGTCTCACGGCGCCGCGCCGGACATCGCCGGCAAGGGGATCGCGAACCCGCTCGCGCTCGTCCTGTCCGGCGCCGAACTGCTCGCGACCTCGGGCCATCCGGCGAAGGCGGCGCGCGTGCGCGAGGCCGTTCGCACGGTGATCGAGACGCGTACCGCCCTCACGCCGGACCTGGGCGGCGACGCGACGACCGAGCAGCTCACCGACGCCGTGATCAACGCGATGGAATGAACCCAGCAGCTCTTCGATTTATGTCTGAAGTGGACATTTCATGCGCTGAAATGTGGCTGTGCCGCCGCACCCGCCCACAGCTGCGGCCACGCCAACGATCGAGATTGGACGACTGGTCGCTCGAGTCTCACCGGGGCTGGTAAGTGGTGAGCGCGGTCTCGACGTCGGTCAGCATCTGATGCGCACCCTCGTAGCCGCTGCTGGCGTACCAGACGCTGGCGTCGACAATGTGCACGTTCCCTGCGCTGACTGCACCAAGTGACTGCCACAGGTCGCTGTCGAGCAGGGCGTCGACCTCCTCGGTGGCGACGTCGTCGTCAACGGCGACGAAGAGAACGTCCGCATCGATCCGCTCAACCTGCTCGGGGCTGAGATCGATGTTGTTGGTGTCGAGGTTCGACTCCTCCGGACGTGGTAGACCGGCGCCGGCCAGGACTGTACCGGGGAAGCTGGAACGCTGGTACAGACGCAGGTCATCGGTCCGGATGCGCACAAAGGACACCTCGGGCCGCTCGTCCCCGCGCAGCTGCCGGACCTGCGCGCTGCGGGCCTCATAGGTCTCCTTCACCTCCGCGACAGTCTCCTCCCGCCCCAATGCCATCGCGTACAGCTCCGTGTTCTGCTGCCAGGGCGCCCCCGTCTTGATGCCCATCACCGTCGGAGCGATGGCCGACAGCTGCTCGTACAGCGCCTCGTCCCTGCTCGCATTGCTGAGGATGAGATCGGGTTCCAGGGCCAGGATCGCCTCGAGGTTCGGTTCGCCGACCGAGCCGACCTTGGGAAGATCCGCGACGGTCTCCGGCAGGTTGGGCGTCTCGGCGATCCCGACCGGGACGATGTCGAGGGCGAGCACCGCCTCGGTCTCCCCGCTGTCCAGGGTGACCACCCGCCGCGGCTGCTCGGGGATCTCGGTGTCGCCGAGCGCGTGACGGACGATACGGGGAAACTCGCCAGCGCCCAAGGAGGTGCCGAAGTCCGCATAGGGACCGACCACTTCGTCCCAGGAGTCCTCCGCATTGATCGAGACGGGCGCCCCGACCAGCTCGTCCCCATGCGGCTCGATTGAGACCGCCCGAATGTCCGCCGCTGCCGACTGGTCTTCCTCGTGCTCCGTTCCAGCGGCGCAGCCGGCCAGGAACGCGATGAGGATCGCTCCGGACAGTAGGGAGAGCGTTCTGCGCAGGGTGGTGATAGGTGGAGCCATGGGGTCTTTTCCTTTCTCAGAGGGTGGTCGGAGGATCTCGTCGGGCCGCCGCCGCCACGACCGAATCGTCCATTGAGGACCATGGGCGGATGATCTGCTGAATGGTCCAGTCCTGCGGAAGCAAGCCGAGCCGCCGCGGACGCAACGGTCACGAACGGCGCGCCTCCCGGACCAGTAACCAGACGAGATAGACGCCGCCAACCGAAGCCGTCACGACGCCGACCGGCAACTGGATGGGGGCGAAAGCGCGCTGGGCGACGAGATCGCTGCCCACGAGCAGGACGCTTCCCATGGCCATGGCTGACAGGGGCGATGCCCCCGCGGCGCGGGTCAGGCGGCGCGCGAGCTGCGGGGCCGCCAGAGCGACGAAGGCGATCGGCCCCGCCGTGCTCGTGGCCAGGGCAGTCAGTGCCACGCCAAGGAGGATGAGCGCGAGGCGACTTCGCTCGGTACCCACCCCGAGCGCTGTCGCGGCGTCGTCCCCCAACTCGAGCATGCGCAGGGGGCGGACCGATCCGATCACTGCCGGCAGCAACAGCGCGGCCGCGATCAGCGCCGGCAGCGCCTGGGCCCAGGTCGCGCCGTTGAGGGTCCCCGCCCCCCACATGGACGCGGACATCGCATCCTGGAGATCGCCGCGCAGGACCAGCCAGGTGTTCACCGAGGAGAGCACGGCACTCACTCCGATGCCCACGATGATCAGCCGGAACCCTTGCACGCCACGCCGGAAGGCAAGCAGGTAGATCCCCGCGGCCGTGACGACTCCACCGACGAAGGCTCCGGAGGCGGTGGCGCCGAACCCGGAGGCACCGATGACGAGGATCACCAGTAACGCGCCCGTGTAGGCCCCGGTGTTGAAGCCGATGACATCCGGACTACCGAGAGGGTTTCGCGTCAACGCCTGGAAGATGGCCCCGCTGACGCCGAGCGCCCCGCCGAGGACGAGCGCGAGAAGGACCCGCGGCATCCTCCACTCGAGCACCACAAGCGAGTCACGTGGCGCGCCATCCCCCAGGAGAACCGCGAGGACGCGAAGAACGGGCACCGGATAATCGCCGACGCCCAAGGCGATGAGCGCGAGCACGGCCGCCGTGCAGAACAGCACAGTGGTCACGATCGCGGTGCGCAAATCGATCACGCCCGAGAGGCGCTGCCGCGGGGTGCGGACGACACGGGCCGGCCGGCCGAAGTGCATGCCCCCGCCCACCGCGGTCCGTCGCCACCGTTCCACTCGCGTGCTGGTGCTCATAGCCCGCTCGCCTTCCGCCGGCGCACCATGACGATCAGAACAGGCGCCCCAAGGAAAGCCGTGACAATGCCCACCGGCATCTCCCCCGGGCGCACGACCAGCCGGCCGAGTACATCGGAGAGCAGGACGAGCAGCGGCGAGGCCACGAGCGTGTAGACCATGATCCAACGCTGATCGGGACCAGCGATCCACCGGGCGACGTGGGGGATCATCAGGCCGACGAATCCGATGGGGCCCGCCGCCGCGGTGGCCGCGCCGCACAGCAAGGTGACGGCGATGATCCCGATGACGCGCACGAGACCAATGCTGACCCCCTGCGCTCGGGCCACATCATCTCCCAGCGCCATGCTGTTCAGCGGCGCGGCGATGGCGGCGGCGAGCACCAGACCGAGGAGTACGAACGGGACGATGGATGCGGTGACGCCGAGATCACGCCCCACGAGCGATCCTGCATTCCACGAGCGCATGGCATCGAAGGCTTCCGGGTCCAGAAGCATCAGGCCGGAGGTGAGGCCGGACAGCGCCGCCCCGACGGCTACGCCGGCAAGGGTCAGCCGGATCGGAGTCCCCCCGCCTCTGCCGACGGAGCCGAGAGCGTACACCAGCGCCGTGATGAGGAGAGCACCCAGGAAAGCGGCCCAGACATAGGTGGAGATCCCGCTCAGGCCGAGCACGCCGATGGCGACGGCCACGAAGAAAGCAGCCCCCGCGTTGACCCCGAGCACCCCGGTGTCCGCCAGCGGGTTGCGGGTCATGGCCTGAACCAGCGCACCGGAAATCCCCAGAGCGACCCCCACGACGACGCCGAGGAGGGTTCGCGGTATCCGCATGTCCTGGACGATGAGGTGATCCGGCGATCCGGCGTCGCCCCCAACCGCCTCCCAGACAGTCCGCCACGGGATCTCCTTCGACCCGACAACCAGGCTCAGCGCACAGGCGCCGATCAGGAGAAGCACACCCAGCAGCAGAACCGCGACCCGGTGACGCCGCGCCCGCACGAAATCGGTCGCCGAGCGGTCGACGGAGGCGGTCACCGAGGACCGTTCGTCCGCGCCCAGCGTCTCCACAGCGCTACCTTCTCCTCACCACCGGCCAGTTAGTTTAGGCAATCCTAACTCACGACCGTCCAGGGCTACGACGCTGTAGCGTCGTGCACGGATCGATGGGATGGTTCCGTGACTTGGTCGGATTTGCTATCCGAACGCCGCGCTGATGTGCCACGTAAGCGCGAGGCGATCGCCGGCACGCAGGTGGTGGAGTCCTTCACCGGAAGCGAGTGCTCCGGGCGGAGCGGTCATGGGTTCGATCGCCACCGCTCGCCGTCGGGATGGCTCGTCGAGCGCATCTGACGTGTAGACCTGCAGCCACCGCGCGGCCTCTCCGGCCCTGAGTGAGACCGTCCCGTCGGCGTCCGCGACTGACGCGACAACGTGGCCGCCGGGATCCCGGCTGAGGTCTGTGAAAGCATTGTTGATCTGCACGGACTCAACGCGCCGCGGCGTTCGGAAATCGAACGCGGTTCCCTCTACCGGTTCGGTGGCGTTGGGAGTGCCCCAGTCGTCGACAAGAACCCGCCGGTCACCGGGAACCGTCAGGACCGCGTCGTCAACCGGCCCACCTCCCAGAGGACGAATATAGGGATGGCTCCCCAACGCAACTGGTGCATCGGTGGCTCCGGTGTTGCGGACGCTGAGTTGGACGCTCAGTCCCCGATGTGCGTGGAGGGCATATTCGACGTCGAACTCGAGCGCGAACGGATATCCAGGTTGTGGTGCCAAACGGTGGTTCAGGACGGCGGCACTCTCATCCCAGTACCCGACGTGCCATTCTGCCCATCGAACGAGGCCGTGGTTTGCGCTGTTTCCGCGGTGCGGTTCGTCAACGGGTAAGGCCATGGGCATGCCTCGCCATGTCCATCGGCCATCGCGGAGACGGTTGGGCCAAGGGGCGAGTATCTGCCCGTGCCCGGACGACGGCAGTTCATCCGCGTCGAAGCTGAGGATCAGCGGACGGCCGCAAAGAGTGAGTTCGCGCAGCGTCGCACCAAGCGACGTGATCGTTGCCGCGTAGTCGCCGGCGCGGAGCCGCACCTGTTTGCCTGTCATCCAGGAGCGTTCGTTCATCGCTGATCTCCCCCGTGCTGTGTGTGCCCCGGCCTACGCGGGGCACACACAGGACGGCCGCACCTAGGCGCCCGTGATTTCCTTCACTCGGCCGAAGAACGCACGCTTCTCCTCGGTTGAGAATCCCCAGTTGACCGGAGGCGACTGGAACCCCTCGACGTAGTCGTTCTTGTGTCCCTGGTCGTAGTACCCCCAACCGATACCGCTGCGTGCGGCCGCATCGAGGTTGGTGACCGCTGTCCCGTCCTCGTTGATGCAGAGCGGACGGAGACGGGAGGTGACCGCGGGGTGGCTCTTGACGAGGTCGATGACGGCCTGCGTGTTCCGGGCGTCGAGCATGTTCGTGTGGAAGAGGATGTAGTCCGATGCCCGAAAGACGTCGTCGACCTTTGCTTCGGCCATCGCGGCCCTGATCTCGAAGCTGGCCGGGTCGAGGTTGAGTTCGATGTTTGCGGCTTCGGCGAACGGCAGCCACGTCACGCTCGCGGAAACGAGCAGTCGCCGGCCGTCGAGGGACATCTGTTGAACTCGCTCGATGAGTTCCGGAACACGAGCGGGCGTGAGTACGTCGTGGTGGAACAGCGGGATGTCGATCTCGTTGGCGATCTCGACGAGGATGTTCTCTCGACCGGTAGCCAAGAGCCACTCGGTCGCGTTGTCGGTGGCGCGCAGAACGGCCGCCTCGTTGGCGAGGAGCCGGGTCTGGGCTATGTAGAAGTACCCCACGATCACGACGATGCCGAGCTCGTCGCACGCATCGATGACGCGCCGCAGCCGCTCCATGTAGCCGGGTTTGAGCTCGCCCTCGGGGGTGAAGGCCGAGTTCTCCCAGGGCTGGTTCCTTTCAGTCTTGTAGACCGGCATCCCTCCTTGGAGGTTGACCGTGATGGCTGTGATGCCGTGGCTGCGGTAGAGAGGGAGTGCGTCGAGGAATTCTCGAACGTTGCGTTCCGGATCCCAGACGCCCGTGTCGGGGTAGAGCCATCGCTTCGCGGTCTCGGGATTGGCGTCGTCGAAGATGGCCTGCACCATTCGCGTGTTGAACAGCTGCCCCTCGATGGGGACTCCCTCGAACTCACGACCGGCGTAGGTGGGCTCACCGTTGATCAGGAACTTGTCACCTTCGATGCTGACGCGTGTTGTCATCTGACTTCCCGCCTTTCTTCCGAGTGACCTGCGATTGATCCGGACAGGTGTTGTGGGCACGCCGGACTCCGGCCGGGTCGTGTGGACCCGACCGCTCGTACGACGCCTTGTCCGCGACTACGGCACGGTGGCTGTGCCGGGTGACGAACGTCCTGCGAAGGGAGTGCCTCCGAAGGAGGGAAAGCTCTGGGTCAGGAAGGTCACGGTTTCCACGCGCACGCGCTGGAGATGCCGCTCGTGCCGTCGCTGGGCTGTTTCCGGTTCGCGCGCGATCATCGCGTCGAGAACGTCGCGGTGCTCTCGCGCCGAGACCTCGGCTCCCTGCGGGTGGAGGTTGAGAGTAAGGAAGCGGACGCGGTCGATGACGGCGTCCACGCGGGCCAACATCGACGCCGCCAAGTCGCGCCCAGCGATCTCGCGTACGAGCGTGTGGAAGCGCTCGTCAGCCGCCGCCCAGGCTGCCTGATCGCCGGCGCGGGCCGCCTCCTCCATGGTGCTGACGGCCGCCGCGAGTTCTCCGAGGTCTTCGTCCGTCGCCGTCCGCGCGACGCGCTCGATGAGCATCGACTCGAGCGCGCCGGTGATCTCGTACGCCTCTTCGACGGCTTCGACGGTGAGGGTCGGGATGTAGGCAGCGCGTCCGTCGGCAGAGTCGACGAGCCCTTCGGACTTCAGCTGAGTCAACGCGGCTCGCACGGGTGTGCGACTGACGCCGAGTTCCTCGGCGAGGCGAACGCTGGTCAGCCGTTCGCCGGGCGCATACCTGCCAGTCCGGATCGCGTCGCGGAGGGTGGTGTACACATGGTCCGCTACGGAAACCCCATCGACGTTCTCTGAGTTCACGAGGCGCGCTCCTTCCGTAACCAGGCCGCCGCGGTGGCTACCGAGGTCTGTCGCCACCGCCGTTCGACTTCCAGCGTCGCCTCGACACTGTCGCATCGCGGCGACCACTGCTCGACGATCACGGCGAGGCTGGGGTCGAGCCCGCGCAGCGCTGCGAACACTGCGTCGGGATCTGTGAGGCCGGTGCCGAGCGGTGTGCCCACGACATGGCCGCCTACACCATCGACGTCGGACTCGAGGCGGTAGTCCTTCAGGTGGAGGCAGACCGTGTGCGGCGCGAGGAGGGCGATCGTCTCATGTGGCCATTCTCCGCACATGATCGAGTTCGCGACGTCCAGCACCACACCGACTGCCGGACTGCCGATGGACTCGACCACCTCGATGAGGCGGGGGCTCGTCGTTGAGAAGTGGTTCTCTATGCCGAGTGTGACCCCGGCCTGCTCGTAGCTCTGAGCGTGGTCGGCGATTGCGCTGATCTCCGGTGACGTGTCTGAGCTGTCGTGGATGACGATTCGCGCGACGTCCGCCTCGAGCGCGACGGCCGCAGCGAGGAAGTGCTCCAGCCGTTCGGGTGTCGCCCCCGTGAAGCCGATCTGCCAGTGCACTCCGACACCCGCAGCGGCTTCGCGCAGACGGGCCAGCTCCGGCGCAGTCGCCGCTTCGAGTTCTGGCGAGTCGGCGACCTGAAGCACCTGGACTCCCAGCTCTCCTGCCTCGCGCACGAGGTCGGCGAGCGACGCCGGCTCCGGAGGTGTGAACGACGGTGTGCCCAACGCCCAGCGGAACGAATAGCTCCCGAGTCCGAGGCGCATGTCAGTCCGCCAGGACGGCCAGCAGCTGGGCGGTGGTCTCAGCAGGCTCGGCGTTGTCGATCAGGTCGCGGATGCGGTCCCGTCCGATCTTGTCGAGGAGCGTCTGCAGCGACTCCATGGCACGCAGAGTCGATGCGAACGCCGCGGCTGGGTCCCCGTGCTTGGTGAACACATCGTAGGCGAGCCAGCCCTCCCAGCCCATGGTGTCGAGGTAGTACAGCGTCTCGACCATCTCCCAGACGTTCACTGCGCCGGGGACGATATCCCAGTCCCAGCCGCGGTTGTTGTCGTTGAAGTGCACATAGAACAGGCGCCCGGCATCGTGGGCCATGGCCGCGCTCATCGCGGGCGTCTCCCCTGCCAGCAGCGCGTGTCCGACATCCATCGTAACGCCGAGGTTCGGACTCCCGACGCGCTCGCAGAGGTGGAGGGTGGTGCCGACGTCGGGCACTGAGATCTGAGTGCGGGATTCACGCGCCTTGTACTCGATGCTCACCCGCACATCGTCGCGGTGAGCCATCGCCTCCGAAAACGTCTCGATCAGCCAGCGCCACTGGGCGACGTAGTCGACCTGGAAGCTGTAGTCCCAGCCGTCCATGAGCGGGCATACGGTCACCATGCCGCTGCCCAGGTCGGCCGACAGGTCCATCGCCTTCTTCAGCCACGAGACGGCCTTCGCACGCACGTCGGCGTCGGGATTGGTGAACGATCCGTTCCGCCAGACCGGGTCGGACTTGATGTTCAGGTTGACTGCCGAGACCGGGAAGCCGGTCGAGTCGAGCATGGCCTTCGCGCGGTCGATATCGCCGAGATCGGCAGGGTAGACGAGTTCGACTCCCTGCGCTCCCGGGATCTGCTTTGCCTGCGCCATGCGCGTCTCGAGCGGGACGCTCGGCTGGTACTCGGTGAAGCGATCGGCGTAGCGATCGAGGATGCCGACCATGATCGAATGGCGCAGCTTCATCTGGATTCCCTTCTGGATCCACTGTGGGATACATTTACCCTAGCCAGCCGCTCCATGCGCTGGCAAGGCTCCGGATACCGTGGGAGCGCGCTCAGGCAGGTGAACGCAGGCGAAGCCGCTCCTCCCGGCGCTTGCGCTGCCGGTCAGGATCTGCCGTGGGCGCCGCGAGGAGCAGCTTCCGTGTGTAGTCCGCTGTCGGCTTGGACGTGACTTGACGCGTGGGGCCGGACTCGACGATCTCACCGCGGTACATCACGGCGGTGCGGTGGCTGATGTGCCGCACCACGGCGAGATCGTGTGTGATGAACAGATAGGCCACCCCCGTGCTGCGCTGTAGTTCGATCATGAGATCGAGTACGCGTGCCTGCGTGGTCAGGTCGAGCGCGGATACCGGCTCGTCGCAGACGATCAGCCGTGGCCTCAGCGCGAGTGCCCGGGCGAGCGCCACTCTCTGCCTCTGCCCGCCGCTGAACTCACGTGGGTAGCGTTCTGCCGCATCCGCGGGCAGCTCGACTCGGTCGAGAAGGTCGGCCACACGCCGCCTGGCCTCCTGTGCCGGCAGTCCTTGCGCGATGAGTGGCTCCGCGAGCGTCGTCTCGATCTGCAGACTGGGGTTGAGAGAGGTGTAGGGATCCTGGAAGACAACCTGGATGTCGCGGGCGAATGCACGGCGTTCTCGCACCCGCAGGTGCGTGATGTCTCGTCCGTCGAAGGAGATGACGCCCGCGGTGGGTTGTGCGAGGCCCAGCACGGCACGCCCGATCGTGGTCTTCCCAGACCCGGATTCGCCGACCAGCCCCAGCGTCTCACCAGGGGCGATGTCGAGGGATATCCCGCGGAGGATCTCCGGGCCGTGACGGCGAAGGCCAGGTGAGGGATACCGGAGCCGGAGGTCTCGGACCTGGAGGAGAGCGGTCACGGTTGCTCCTTCGTGCTGACCATGTCGGGACGTGGCTCGGCGATGTCGTCTTCTCGCACGGACTCTTCGTCGAGGATCGACCCGATGAGTTCTTGGGTGTATGGGTGCGAGGGGCGGTGGAAAATTGTCCGAACCTCCCCCGTCTCGACGATTTCCCCGCTGCGCATGACGGCCACGCGATCGCAGAGGTCGGCGACCACACCGAAGTTGTGGGTCACCAGGAGCACGCCCATTCCGGACTCCTCCTGCAGATCGCGCAGCAGATCGAGGATCTCTGCCTGCACCGTCACGTCCAGGGCGGTGGTCGGCTCGTCGGCGATGAGCAGCTTCGGCTTGCTGGCCACCGCCCCGGCGATGAGCACACGCTGAGCCATGCCCCCTGAGATCTGATAGGGGTACGAGCGGAATGTCCGCTCCGGGTCAGGGATGCCCACCCGCGCGAGCAGCCCCTTGACTTCGTCGACGGCCTCGCGACGCGACATCCGCCCCCTGAGCCCTTCGACCAGCTGACTGCCGACGGTGAAGGCCGGGTCGAGATTCGCCATCGGCTCCTGCGGAATGTAGGACACGAGATGGCGCCGCACTGCACGCATCGCGCGCGCATCCTTGTCGAGTAGCGATTCGCCGAGGAGCTCCATAGCGTCTGCCGCGACCCGGCCTTCCTTGGGGAGCAGCCCGAGAATCGAGAACGCGGTCTGCGTCTTGCCCGAACCGGACTCGCCCACGAGCCCGACCATCTCCCCGGACTGCACGTCGAGCGATACGCCCCTCACCACTTCCTTGAAGGAGCCGTCGACATGTGGGTAGCGCACCCGTAGGCCCCGCACCGACAGGAGCGCACCCGCCATGGGCGGCTGGGCGTCCTCGTTCGGCACGTCTCGCGTCACAATGGCCTCTTGGGTTCGGCGGCGGGACCTTACCGTGTCCTGCGGTGCTGCGAGCACATCCCGGTACGAGTTGCCGAGGATCACGAGCGACCCCGTCAACAACGCGAGAAACCCTGCGGGCCACACCAACTGGACGGGGTCTCGATACAGGTTGAGGAACGCGTCGTTGACCATCGCCCCGAAGCTCGGGATCTGTGTGGATCCGAACCCGAGGAAGGCGAGACCGGCCTGCACGCCGATGGCTGAGCTCGCCAGGAACGCGGTGGCGATGATGATCGGCCCGCGCACCGCGAAGAGCACGTGTCGCCCGACGATCCGCAGGTTCGACAGGCCCGACACCCGTGCTGCGTCCACGTACAGCTCGTTGCGAACGGTGATCACGAGGTTGCGCACGAGACGGAAGATCCCCGTGGACAGGAACAGGCCGAAGATCGCCATCATCCCCTGGTACGACGAGCCCACGACCGGGTACAGCACGATCACGAGCACGAGCGAGGGAAAGGCGATCAGCAGATTGAAGACCCAAGAGGTGATCGCGTCCGTTCGCCGCCCGACGTAGCCGGCGATGAGCCCGAAGACCGTGCCGATGACAACCCCGACCCCGGCACCGATGACCGCGGAGATCACCGACACGTTGATCGAGCCCAGCACTCGCGCCCAGATATCGCGACCGAACTGGTCCCCGCCCAGGGGCCACCCCGGCGTTCCCAGCGAGGCGTTCGTGTAGGCGAGGTCGCTCGACATCGGGGCGTGGGTGCTCAGGACCGGCTCGAGCAAACCCAGGACGACAACACCCACGAGGACGACCAGGGCACTCAGCCCGAGCGGCTTACGCAACAGCCGCCGGAACGCTCCGTGACGACGCCGGTGGCGTTCGGCCTGCGGCGCGGAGATGACGTCGGGACCCGGAATCGTCATGCGACCCTCGCTTTCGGGTTGACCCAGCCGTTCGCGATGTCAACAAGAAGGTTGACGACGACGACGAGCAGGACGCTGAAGAGGGTGACGCCCATCATCGCCGGCAGGTCGCCTTGGACGACGGAGTTGTAGGTGTAGGTGCCGTATCCGGGAAGAGCGAAGATCTTCTCGATGAACAAGGACGCACCGAACAACGTGATGAACTGCAGCGAGAAGACCGTCAGCCCGGCGCTGGCCGCGTTGCGCAGTGCATGCTTGAGCACAATCGACCGCTCCGAGAAGCCTCGACTGCGCAAGGTCCGTACGTACTCCTTGTTGAGCTCGTCGATCAGCGACCCTCGGATCTGCGAAGCCAGCGCCGCGATGCCATGGATGGCCAGCACAAGTGCAGGCAGCGCGACCGACGCGAGCCACAGACCCGGCGAATCGGCCAACGAGACGTAGCCGATCGCGGGCACCCACTGCAGGGTGATGGCGAAGACGTACACCATGATGATGCCGAGAACGATCGCGGGGAACACATACGCGACCGTCGAGATGCCTTGCAGAATCGAGTCGAGCACACCCCCGCGGACCGCCGAGGCCACACCGAGAGCGCAGCTGATGACAAGCGTCAGCACGCAGGCCACGATGACCACCGACATGGTCACAGGCAGCCGGCTCGACATCGCTGCGGCCACGGGCTCGCTCGTGAAGTACGAACGTCCGAGATCTCCCGCGAATGCGCTGGTGAGCCACGACCAGTACTGCTCGAGCACAGGCCGGTCAAGGCCCAGCTGCTCGTTGAGAAGCGCGACGTCGGCTTCAGTTGCGCTGGGACCGAGAATGTTGCGCGCGACCGGGATGTCGGCGCCGTAGGTGAGCACGAACGTCAGAAAGGTCACGATGAAGACGAGTACGACGCCAGCACCAAGCCGCCGGAGTAGGAAGCTGAACACGAGTATCTCCTTCCTGTGTGGACATCGCCGAGCGGGCGCGCCACACAGGTGTCGTCAGTCTCCGGCGGGCGCGAACGGGCGGACACCGTTCGCCGTTCCGGTGAGCGAGGTGTACTCGATCGCGTTCGACGCGGCGTACTTGCCTGTCACAAAGGTGAACGGGGCGATCCAGACCTGATCGAGGAAGTACTGGTTCACCGTCTGGAGTGCGCTCGGCTGCTCCTCGACGGGGACTGCGCCGACAGCGTGCATCAGATCCTGGAACTCCGGCGACGAGAGACGGAACGGGTTGAAGATTCCCGACGTCATCCGCTTGACGTCCTGCGGGTCGGACCCGGTGAACCCGTAGATGCCCATGAACATGCCGTAGTTCTTCGCCAGGATCTGCGCGTAGTAGTTCTGGACGGGCACGGCCTCCCACGTCACGTTGATACCGATGTCACCCAGAGCCGACGAGATCGCAGCCTCATACTGGGTCGTGATCACCGAACTGGGCATCGTCACATCGAATCCAGCGGCGTACCCCGCCTCAGCCATCAGTTCACGTGCACGTTCCGGATCGTAGGAGGATGCGAGCGGGGCCTCGTCGAACACATCCCCGTTCGGGTTGAAGACCTGGTTCGTCGGGTTGTTCCGCCCCGGGTCGAGGTTCGCGCCGATCTGTTCCCGGTCGAATGCCAGGCTGATCGCCTGCCGCACACGCGCATCAGCGAGAGCCGGCACCACCGTTCCCTCGCGGTCCGCGATCCAGATCGCGCCCAACCCGATCGGCGCGAAGGTGCCCGTCGTGAACTTCGCTGGGCTGAACTGAGCCTCCGCGTCCGGCGTGATCGCTCCGAAGTCGAGCTGGCCAGAGAGGATGGCGTTCTGCACCGCCGCGGGATCGGGGATGACCCGCACCTCGACAGTGTCGAAAGGATACGCATCGGCGTTCCAGTGGTCCGGGTTCTTCTTCAGCACATAGACGGATCCGGCAGTGGTCGCCGCCTCATCGAGCACGTATGCCCCCGAGGCCACCGGTGACAACTTGGACTCCTCGGAGTCGAGGGAGCCGGGGGCACCGACAACGCCGACGACCCCAGCGAGTGCCGGCTCGAGGGACGCGTCCGGCGCGGACAGAGAGATCACGACCTGGTCGTCACCGACGGCCTCGACCGAGGACACGGAGTCGAGGTTGGATGCCGTCGCCGGACCACTGCGGGCGAACTCGAGTGACGCGGCCACCGCCGCGGCGTCGACCGGGCTCCCGTCACTAAACGTCATGCCCGGCCGGATCTCCAGCGTGAGCTGCGTCCGATCCTCCGAGTACTCCCAGGCATCGGCGATCGCGGGCTGGAGTTCTCCCTCGGCGTCGCGGAGGAAAATCGTGTCGTAGAGGGACAGATACGTCACGGCGTCCCCACCCGCCCACGCACCCACCTGGAAACTGTTCGGGGCCGTTGCCACCGAGATGTGAAGCGTGCCGGTGGCAGAGCCGCCTGGCGCGGCCCCTCCTCCACACGCGCTCAGGATTACCGCGACGACGACCGCGGCTGCACTACGCAATGCACGCGCTGCCCTCATTTCGACTCCTTTGTCCAAATCACGGGTTCGCCACTGCGATTGAAGCTAACTGGATACCAAAGTGGATCCAGTTGTGGGTGCACAGATATTAGGGCTGGAAAACCGCTGCGTCAACGCCCAGCCGCCGCCGGGCATCGCAGCGCCACCCTCCCGAGGCTCACGAGATTCGTCCGCTCGGCGCCGTCAGCAGTCATCGTTGGCACCCGGAACACAGGGGGTTCAGATTTTCGACCGACGTCGACGACCCGTAGGGCGGCCTACCGGTGTTCCACCCGTCCCGGAGGTGTCGTGCATATTCGGTCCTGGACACGAACTCGCAGATGAAAACTGAGAACTCAATGGCGGCGCGAGCAACGGGCGGCCTGACCGCTGACGCGAAGACCGTCCGGTACTGGTACGAGGAGTCGAATCCCATGCATAGTCATCGTTCGATTCGCCCGAGTCATGGGAGGTCGACGAGGGCTGCCAGCCTCGACCGGTGGGCGCCGGCGGTGCCGAGTGAGATCTGATCGGCCTTCGCCCGCTTGAGGTAGAGGTGCGCGGGATACTCCCAGGTCATTCCGATGCCGCCGTGCAGCTGTACCGCTTCCTCGGCCGCGGTCACCGCGAGGTCGCTGCAGAAGGCCTGCGCCACACTGGTCGCAACCGGGAGGTCTGGATCGGCTGCGGCCAGCGTGGCGGCGGCATAGCGCGCTGCTGCGGCGGCGGATTCGACGCCCGTGTAGAGGTCGGCCAGCCGGTGCTTGAGTGCTTGGAAACCGCCGACCGGTCGGCCGAACTGGCGACGCTCCCTGAGGTAGGCAACCGTCTCCTCCAGGCACCAGCGGGCGACGCCCAACTGCTCGGAGGCCAGCAGCGCAGCCCCCGCCTCGAGCGCACCGCGTATGGCCGGTTCGGCGTCGGAGACCACCAGATCCCCTTCGACGCCGTCGAGCGAGACGTCGCAGAGCTGTCGTGTCATGTCCAGCGAGGTAACCGGAGCCAGCCGGGCGTTCGTGGCGTCGACCGCGAAGAGACCGAGGCCGCCCCCGGCCGCGGTGGAGGCCGGCACGAGGAGCACATCGGCATCGAGCGCGCCGGCCACACTGGCGATGGCTCCCGTGAGCCGGCCCCGCCTGTCGACCTCGACGGCGGGGAGCGGACCGAACGGCGCCGTCGCCAGTGAGACGGCCAGGCTTGCCGTTCGCTCACCTGCCGCCAGGCCTGCCAGCAGCTCACTACCGGCGGCGGTATCGACACCCAACAGGGCAGTCGTGGCGATCACTGCGCTGGTCAGAAACGGCACCGGGGCGGCGGCACGGCCGAGCTCCTCGAGCACCACCGCCGCTTCTCGGGCGGAAGCACCGGCGCCGCCGAGTTCCTCGGGCACCAGCAGCCCGGCGAGGCCGAGGTCGGCGGCCAGCGCCTTCCAGAGCGGCTCGACCAGACTTCGGTCGCCGTCGTAGAGCGCGGTCACCGCCGTCGGGTCGCACCGGTCCGTAAGCAGGTCATGGACGCTGGCGCGCAGGTCCTCCTCGATGTCGGTGTAGAGAAGGTCGAGGTCGGTCACCGGGCGAGCTCCTTCCAGGGCGGGTTCTTGTCGGTGCGCGGCTCCGCGGGCAGCCCGAGCACCCGCTCGGCCACGATGTTGCGCAGGATCTCGGAAGTGCCGCCCTCGATCGAGTTGCCCTTGGCGCGCAGGTAGCGGTAGCCGGCGTCGCGGCCGGTGAAGTCGACCTTCTCCGGGCGGACCATGGTCCAGTCGGAGTACCGCAGGCCGTCTTCGCCGAGCAGTTCGAGCTCGAGGCCGCTGAGCTGCTGGCTGAGCCGTGCGAACACGAGCTTCATCGCTGCTCCTTCGGGACCGGGCTGTCCCTGCGCCAGCTTCTGGCTGAGCCGTCGGCCGGTCAGCCGGGCGACCTCGGCGTCGACCCAGTGCCGGAGTAGACGGTCGTGCAGCTCGGCGGTACGACGCTCCGGGTGCTCCCGCCAGGTGCGGGCGACAACCCCGATCATGCCCGACTCCCGGGCCGCGCCCTTGCCTCCGATGGCGACGCGCTCGTTGTTGAGGGTGGCGTTGGCGACTCGCCATCCCCCGCCCTCGGCGCCCAGCCGCTGGGTGTCCGGGATGCGCACGTCGGTGAGGAAGACCTCGTTGAACTCGGCCTCGCCGGTGATCTGGCGCAGCGGACGGACCTCCACGCCCGGATCGCGCATGTCGCACAGGAAATAGGTCAACCCGGCATGTTTCGGCCGGTCGGGGTCGGTACGTGCGAGGAGGATCGCGAACTGCGCATTGTGCGCGACGGAGGTCCACACCTTCTGGCCGTTGACCACCCACTCGTCGCCGTCGCGCACAGCTCGCGTTGCGACGTTGGCCAGGTCGGAGCCGGCGCCGGGCTCGCTGAACAGCTGGCACCAGATCTCCTCGCCGGTCCACAGTGGCCGCAAGAACCGGTCCTTCTGCTCCGTGGTCCCGAAGGTCAGGATCGTCGGCGCGGCCATGCCGAGCCCGATGCCGTTGGTCCACGGCCGGTTGTCGGGTGCGCCCGCATCCTCGAAGAGCCGGTCGACCTCGGGCTGCAGCGACTGCGACAGCCCGAGCCCGCCATACCCCTCCGGGTAGAAGACCCACGCCAGGCCGGCGTCGAACCGGGCCCGGAGGAAGTCCAGCCGTGCTGTCGTCGCCGGGTCGTGACGGGCCAGGAACCCGGCCACCCGCTCCCGCAGCGCCTCGGCGGCGTTCGTGGTCGCCGTGCTCATTGTGCTCGACCTTTCGACTGGCGGCGCAGCTCGGCGCGGGCGAGGGAGTTCTTGTGCACCTCGTCCGGACCGTCGGCGAACCGCAGCGTGCGAATGCCCGCGTAGAAGCCGGCCAGCGGGAAGTCCTGTGACAGCCCGCCGGCGCCGTGGACCTGGATGGCCTTGTCGAGGATCCACTGAACGGTGGCCGGCGTCGCGATCTTGATCGCCTGGATCTCGGTGTGCGCTCCCTTGTTGCCGACGGTGTCCATCAGCCAGGCGGCCTTCAACACGAGCAGTCGCAGCTGCTCGACCTTCACCCGGGACTCGGCGATCCAGTCGCGGATGACACCCTGCTCCGACAGTGGCTTGCCGAACGCGACCCGAGCCTCGGCCCTGGCGCACATGAGCTCGATGGCCCGCTCCGCGATGCCGATGGAGCGCATGCAGTGGTGAATCCGCCCCGGGCCGAGCCGCGCCTGGGCAATCGCGAACCCGTTGCCCTCGCCGCCGATCAGATTGTCAACGGGCACCCGGACATCGGTGAAGGACAGCTCGGCGTGGCCACCGTGCTCGTGGTCGTCGTACCCCATCACCTCCATGCCGCGGTGGATCTCCAGTCCGGGGGTGTCCCTCGGCACGAGGATCATCGACTGCTGCCGGTGCCGGTCCGCGGACGGGTCGGTCTTGCCCATCACGATGAAGATCCGGGCGTTGGGGTTCATCGCGCCGGTGATCCACCACTTGCGCCCGTTGAGGACGTACTCGTCGCCGTCACGCTGGATCCGGGTCGCGATGTTCGTCGCGTCCGACGAGGCGACATCCGGCTCGGTCATGGCGAACGCGGAGCGGATCTCGCCAGCGAGGAGCGGCTCGAGCCACTCCTTGCGCTGCTGCTCGTCGCCGAACTCGGAGAGCACCTCCATGTTGCCGGTGTCGGGGGCGGCGCAGTTGAGCGCCGCCGGCGCGATGTCACCGCTGCGACCGGTGATCTCCGCCAGCGGAGCGTACTGCAGGTTGGTGAGGCCGGCGCCGTGCTCGCCAGGGAGGAAGAGGTTCCACAGGCCTCGGCGACGAGCTTCCGCGCGCAGTTCGGCCAGCACCGGCACCGAGTCCCACGCCCACTTGTCGGCGAGCTGGCCGAGCTGCTCGTGGAAGACGTGTTCGGCCGGGTAGACATGGCTGTCCATGAACTCCAGAAGGGAGGCGCGCAGCTCCTCGGTCCTGGCGTCGGTTGCGAAGTCCATCAGCGTTGCTCCTTCAGCGCATCGAGGCCCAGCTCGAGCAGCGGGTGGATGGTCTGGCCCAGTGCGTCGAAGCCGGGGCCGACGGTCTGGCCGTGCAGATGGCGGTAGTTGATGCCCTCGAGGATGGCCGCGAGCTTGAACGCGGCCAGTCCCAGGTAGAAGCCGAACCCGCTCAGGTCTCGCTCACTGTTGTCGGCGTAGCGCTCGATGATCTCGCGCTCGTCGAGGAAGCCCGGCGCCGAGGCGGCATCCGTGACGGTCTCGCCGTCGAGCATCTCGCCGAGCCGGCCGTAGACGAGCATCAGCGCCAGGTCGGTGAGGGGATCGCCGAGGGTTGCCATCTCCCAGTCGACGACGGCGGCAAGCCGGTCTCGGTCGTCCACGAGCACGTTGTCCAGCCGGTAGTCACCGTGCACGATCCCGGTGGCGGACTCGACGGGCACGTCGGCGGCCAGCCGCGCGTAGAGCTCGTCGGCCACGGGAAGATCGCGGGTGCTGGAGGCGTCGAGCTGCTTCTTCCAGCGACCTACCTGCCGGCCGAGGAACCCCTCCGGCCGGCCGAAGTCTCCCAATCCGACCGCCTCCGGCTCCACTCGATGGAGGGCCGCGAGGGTGTCGACGAGTCCCTGGGAGATCACCAATGTGCGCTCGGGCCCGAGCTCGGCCAGCTCAGCGGCGGAGCGATAGGGGCGGCCGTTGATCCGCTCCATGAGGTAGAACGGTGCTCCCAGCACGTCGACGTCCTCGCAGAGCGCGTAGGTTCTGGGCACCGGCACGGGAGTGTCCTGCAATGCCGACATCACCCGGAACTCACGCCGCATGTCATGCGCCGTGGCGAGCACGTGCCCGAGTGGTGGACGCCGGACGATCCATGTGCTGGCCCCGTCGGTCACCTCGTAGGTGAGGTTGGACTTGCCGCCGGCGATCAGTTCGGCCGACAGGTCGCTGCCGGCGCCGGGCAGGTTGCCCTGCAGCCAAGCACCGAGCCGGGCCAGCTCGAGCCCCGGGAGGTCCCGCGCCGTTATGGTGACTGGCCCCATCCCGTCGTCCTTCATGAGTTCTCTGCTCCTGTCGGGTGGGCGGTCACGCCGGGGATCAGGGCGGCGAGCGCCGCTCGGGTGGACGCCGGATCGGCGTGCTGCAGGGCCTGCAGACCGACCGCCCGGGCACCGAGCACGTTGGGCTCGGCGTCGTCGACGAAGAGAACCCGGCTCGCCGGAAGGTCGAGGCGCTGCAGCGCGAGGTCGAAGATCTGCCGGTGGGGCTTGCGCAGTCCGACCTCGCCCGAGATGACGACGGGCTCGAAAAGTGCGTCGATCCGCTCCCGGGGATAGGTGTTGCCCCAGCTGTTGGACAGCAGCCCGACCCGGATGCCCAGCCCCCTCAGCTCCTCCGCCAGTGCGAACATGACCGGCTCCGGTCGCATCCCCGCGAACAGCCTTGACAGCATGCCGGTGGGCTCCACCGGGCGCTGGTCGACGCTGGTGAGCTCAGCGGCCAGCAGCGCGTCGAACTCCGCGGCCGTCAGCTCGCCGGTCTCCAGCCGATGGATCGGGGTGCCCTCCTCGGCGTCCCGCGACAGCCACCGCCGCAGCGTGCGGGAGAACGAGGCAGGCTCGATTCCGTCAGCAGCCAGCCAGGCCTCGATCGAGTGACGGACCGGGTTGGTGAGCACGCCACCGTAATCGAAGAGGACGGCGTCGAGGCCGTACGACTTCCTCATCGGCCGGCTCCGGCGACCCTGCCGACCCGGCCGACCATCTGGACCGAACCCGGCACCGGGTGTGCCACGTCGACGAGCCGGAGAACGTCCCCCGGCACGCCCAGCTCGGCCACCTGCGACACCCTCATCCCTGCTCCACCTGGCGCTCGATCTGCTGCTGGAGCCGGTTCATCCCGCTGAGCCATCGGTCGGTCTGCGTGGCGCGACCGATGTAGTAGTCGGCCACCTCGGGATGCGGAAGCACCAGGAACCGGTCCTCGGCAATCGCCTGCCACAGCGCCTCGGCGACATCCTCGGGCTCCAGCGCGCTGTCGTGGCTGAGCAGCTCCTGGTAGGGCCCGGCCTCCGCCAGCATGCGCGTCTTCACCCCCTGCGGGCAGATCGCGTGGACACGCACGCCTCGGTGCCGGTAGGTGGCAGAGAGCCACTCGGCGAAGGCGACCGCACCATGCTTGGTCACCGAGTAGGCGGGCCCACCGAGCATCGTGAGAAGCCCTGCCGCCGATGCGGTGACGACGAACCGCCCTCCCCCGCGTTCGAGCCAGCGCGGCACCAGCAGCCTGGCGGCCCGAACGTGGGCCAGCAGGTTGACGTCGAGGGCTGCCGCCCAGTCTTCCTCTGCGGCCGCCAGGCCGTGGCCACGGTCGATGCCGGCGTTGGCGCAGAAGACCTCGATGCCGCCGAGTCGCTCCTCGGCTGTCGAGATCAGGGCGGCTACGCCGGCCTCGGTGGAGATGTCACCGGGGACGGCCTGTCCCCCGATCTCGGCGGCGACCTTCTCGACCGCCTCGGTGTCGAGGTCGTTGACCACGACGCGGGCGCCTTCGGCGGCCCAGCGGGCCGCGAGGGCGCGGCCGATACCGTGCCCCGCTCCGGTGACGACGACGCCGGCCGCGCTCACTCGACACCTCCGGTCAACGTCACTCCGCCGTCGATCACGATGGTGTGTCCGGTCACCCACGAGGCATCGTCGGAGAGCAGGAATGCCACCGCTCCGCTGATGTCCTCGGGTATGCCGAGGCGCTTGAGCGGGTACGTGGCCGCGACCTGTTCCTCACGGCCCTCGTAGAGCGCGGTCGCGAACCGGGTCTTCACCACCGCGGGAGCGATCGCGTTGACCCGGATGTCTGGCCCGAGCTCGACGGCGAGCAGCTCGGTGAGCGAGATCAGCATCGCCTTGCTGGCGCCGTAGATGCCGATCCCCGGCGCAGGCTTGACCCCCGAGACGGAGGAGACATTGACGACGGCTCCGCCGTGCTCCCCCATCCAGGCCCGGTGCACCTGCTGCACCCACGACACCGCGGCGAGGCAGTTGACCTCGACGACCTTGCGCGCAGCGCTCAGATCCAGCTCGACGATCGGACCGTAGGCCGGATTGATGCCGGCGTTGTTGACCAGAAGATCGGCACTGCCGAACGTCTCGATCGCCAGTCGCACGGTCTCCGCCTGGTGCTCGGGGTCATCCGCTCTCCCAGCCACCCCGAGCGCATGCTCCGGGCCGCCGAGCAGCGCGACGGCCTCGTCGAGTGCCTCCTTCTTGCGCGCCGTGACCACAACCCTGGCGCCATCGGCGACCAGCCGCTGGGCGATCCCCAGACCGATCCCGCGGCTGGCGCCGGTCACGATGGCGGTCCTGCCTCCGAGCCCCGTGCTCATGTCTGTCTCCTGTCGTTCAGTCCTGATCAGCTCAGGCGTTCCAGCACCATGGCCATGCCTTGTCCCCCAGCGACGCACATGGTTTCCAGTCCGAACTGCTTGTCGTGGGACTGCATGGAGTTGATGAGCGTGCTGGTGATCCGCGCGCCGGTCATGCCGAACGGGTGACCGATTGCGATGGCACCGCCGTTGACGTTGAGCCGGTCCAAGTCGATGCCGAGCTCGCGGGCCGACGGAATGACCTGCGCAGCGAACGCCTCGTTGATCTCCACCAGGTCGATGTCATCGATCGTCAGTCCGGCGTTCGCCAGCGCGCGTCTGGTCGCCTCGACGGGGCCGAGGCCCATGATCTCGGGCGACAGCCCGCTGACCCCGGTGCCGACGATCCGGGCCAACGGGGTGAGTCCGAGCTCGGCCGCCTTCGTGTCGGACATGACGATGACCGCGGCAGCGCCGTCGTTGAGGGGGCAGCAGTTGCCTGCGGTGACAGTGCCGTCCGGCCGGAACACCGGCCGGAGCGCCGCGACCGCCTCCATGGTGACACCGGTGCGTGGTCCATCGTCCGCGCTGACCACGCCGCCGTCGGGGAGCGTGACGGGCGTGATGTCACGGGCCCAGAAACCGCTGGCGATCGCGGCTTCGGCGAGATTCTGGCTTCGAACGCCGAACTCGTCCTGCTCCGCGCGCGTCACACCCTTGAGCTGGGCGACGTTCTCCGCCGTCTGGCCCATCGTGATGTAGAGGTCGGGGAGTTCGCCATCGAGGCGAGGGTCGGCCCAGTTCTGGCCGCCGGCCGCAGACTTCGCGGTGCGGGCCTGCGCCTGGCCGAACACCGGGTTCTGCGTATCGGGCAAGCCGTCGGCATCGCCCTTGACGAAGCGGCTCACCGTCTCCACGCCTACCGAGACGAAGACATCACCCTCACCAGCCTTGATCGCGTGGAACGCCATCCGCGTGGTCTGCAGACTGCTCGAGCAGTAGCGGTTGACGGTGACTCCGGGCAGGTGGTCGAAGCCGGCCAGGACCGCCACAGCACGGCCCAGGTTGTTACCGGACTCCCCGGCCGGTTGTCCCACGCCGAGGATCAGGTCGTCGATCTCGTTCGGGTCGACCTCAGGCACCTTGGCCAGCGCGGCCCGCACCATCTGGACGGCCAGGTCGTCGGGGCGCATGTCCTTCAGCGAGCCCTTGACGGCCCGGCCGATCGGCGAACGAGCGCTGGCCACGATGACAGCTTCTGGCATTGACACTCCCGAGTGGGTAAGTAAGCGATTGCTTAGTAGCGTTCCGCCTACTCTGCAACCCAGGCGAACCGCCGTCAATCGGCATCGTGAATCGCGCACATCACATGAGGCCGGTCAGACCGGCCGCTCCCGGGGAGCCGATGCCCCAGCAACCCGGACGGCAGCGGCCCTGGCGACGCTACTTCCTGATGCCGTCGAGCGTGGCCACCTCGTCGGCAGTCGGGAGTTCCCCGCCGCCATCGGGGATGAACCGCCCTTGGTCGCGCCATTTCACGGCAGCATCGAAGCCGTGCTCCTGAGCGAAGTCGACGAACCAGCGACCCTCGGGTGAGTGGCGGGTGATGCCGTCGAAGATGGTCGCGATCGTCTGCGTGCTCTGCAGACCCATGTTGTCGTAAGCCTGGTTGATCATGAACTTCTGCATGATGAGCTGGTTCGTCGGCACGCTCACCATGCGGTCGGCGAGCTTCTCGACGGCGCCGTCCAGGTCAGCTTCCGGCACGGCGTCGATCACCAGGCCCCACTCCTTCGCCTGGACGCCATCGATGGTGTCGCCGGTCAGCAGCATCCGCTTGGCCCGCTCAGCGCCAAGCCGATAGACCCACATCGCGGTGGTCGGGCAACCCCAGATCCGCGCCGGCATGTAGCCGATCTTCGCGTCCTCAGCCATGACCACCAGGTCGCAGGACAGTGCGATGTCGCTGCCGCCAGCCACCGCGTAGCCCCTGACCTTCGCAATGGTCGGCTTCGCCGAGCGCCACAACGAGAAGAAGTCGTCGGTGTTGGCCTTCATCGCGCGGAAGTCCTGGATGGGGTCCCACACCTCAGGCTGGTGGTCGATGCCGCCTTCGGCGTACATCTTCAGGTCGTAGCCGGCACTGAAGGCACGGCCGGCCCCCTGAAGGATGATCACCCGCACAGTGCTGTCGTCATTAGCGGCGGCAACGGCTCCCCGGATCTCCCGGGCCATCTCCGCCGTGATGGCGTTGAGGCGGTCGGGCCGGTTGAGCGTGATGTAGGCCCGGTGGTCGCGGACTTCGTAGGCGATCGTGTTCGTGCTCGCTGTCATTGTCTCTCAGCTCGCCTCTCTCAGCTCGGACGGTATGTCGACGACAGTTTCACGGGCAGACTGGACTGTCAATGAATGCGTGGCCCATCAGCCGATGGCTGGTTGAGATCAGCGTTGCGAGTCTCGGGGATCCTCAACGCGGCGACGCCGGTGATCACGGCCAGCACCATGATGTAGACGCTGGCCGCCCACGGGATCCCTTCGCTGTTGAACATCTGGTTGAGGTAGGGCGCGGTGCCGCCGAACAATGCCACCGAAAGCGAGTACCCGATGCCCAGGACCTGTGCTCTGACATGAGTCGGGACGATCTCGGACATGGCAGCGGAGATCGAGCACGCGGTGGAGACCAGCAACAGCCCGACGGTGGAGGCGACCAGCAGCGTCCAGGGCCGGTCACTGATGAGCTGCATCAAGGGGAACTGCAGCACGAAGGCTGCTATGGCGAAGAACAGCAGCATCGGCCGCCGCCCTACCCGATCGGCGAGCACCCCGAAGAGCGGCACCGTCATCATGGCGATCGAGGTGGCGACCAGCGACATCCAGAACGCGGCACTGGCATCCATCCCCTTCTGGGTGATGGCATACGTCGAGGCGTAGGACTGCCAGGTGTAGTGCGCGGCCGTCACGCCGGCCATCAGCGCGAAGATCAACCCAATGACGCGCAACCGTTCACCAAGCGACGCACGTGGCGCCTTGGTCATGGCGGTGGCGGCGTCTGCGTACACCTCGGGCTCGGACATCTGGCTGCGGAGCCCGACCACCGCGAGCGCGGCGAGACCGCCGACGATGAAGGGGATCCGCCAGGCCCAGTCGACGACGGTCGCGTCGTCGTAGATCGTGGTGACGGCCGCGCCGACCAGGTAGGCGACGACCGCACCACCGAAGATGGCCACGAAGGTGAGACTGCTCCACAGCGCACGACGCTTCGGGGTGGCGATCTCGGCGATGTAGACACCGACCACCGTGGACTCGCCACCATGCGCGAAACCCTGCAGCAGGCGAAGGAGGACGAGAAGGAGAGAGGCGAGGGCTCCCACTGTGGCGTAGGTGGGAATCAGCCCGATCGCCAGGCTGCACACCGCCATCAGCGTCATCGTCACCAGCAGGGCGAACTTGCGCCCTCTGCGGTCGGCGATCCGCCCGAAGACGATGCCACCCACGGGGCGCATGAGGAACCCGACGGCGTAGACCCCCAGGGTCGAGAGCAGCGCGGACACCTCGTCCTCGGCGTTGAAGACGACGACGGCGATAAAGGGCGCGAAGACCGCATAGACAGTCCACTCGTACCACTCGAGCACGTTGCCCAGACCACTGACGAGGAGCGAGCGTCGCTGCGATTGTGCCCGCTCCGTCGCCGGGGCCGCGGTTCGTTCTGACATGAGCAGTCTCCTTGGAAGACAGGGAGGCTTGGGGCGAGGCGACATACACCGCGCAGGCCGGGCCACGGCGAGTGCCTCGTGGCGCCATCACCCGGAGTGTGACGCGGGCTACATTCCCACAGTCCGTCCAGACCGTCAACGACTTCTCGTTGACGGTCTGGACGGACTCTGAAAATCTGTTGCGCATTGTGTAGCGCCCATCGCATCGCCTCCTGGCGAGTGATTCAGCGGCGTTGCCGGGAGCGGAAGAGAGGACGCAACGTGCGATTCGGGTACCTGCCATGGACGATGGCCGAGCGGTTCGGCGATGCTCCCGCACTGGCCGACGGCAAGGTCAGCCTGAACTTCACCGAGTTCGACCACCGTACGGAGGCCCTGGCCGCGCAGCTCGCCGCCAGCGGCGTCGGGCGAGGCGACGTGGTCGCCGTCATGCTGCCGAACCAGGTGGAACTCGTGGTCGCGGTCGGCGCCGCGTGGCGCCTCGGCGCGGCAGTCACTCCGATCAACCCGGCATTCGGCCAGGAGGAGGCGTCGTACCAGATAACCGACGCCTCGGCGAAGATCGTCATCGCGCCCGAGGCCGCCGAGGGACTCGGCGCGCCGGTCCTACCGGTCGCCGACATCGCCACCATCGCCCACCGCACGATGCCGCCCGCCGAGCTCGCCGAGGACGAGATCGCGATGCTGATCTACACCAGCGGTTCGACCGGCAAGCCCAAGGGCGTCATGCTCGACCACGCGAACTGCGAAGCGATGAGCACGATCATGGCCGACTTCTGCAAGCTCGACGCCGCCGACCACTGCATGCTGATCCTGCCGCTGTTCCACGTCAACGCGCTCTTCGCGAGCGTGCTCGCCCCGCTCCGGGTCGGCGGTCGGACCACCATCATCGGACGGTTCTCGGCGTCCACATTCTTCGAGTACGTGGAGCGGCTGCGACCGACGTACTTCTCGGCGGTGCCGACGATCTACGCCCTGCTGGCGGCCCTGCCGGAGGACGTCAAGCCGGACACCTCCTCGCTCCGGTTCGTCTCCTGCGGCGCCGCGCCCGTCACCCAGGAACTGCTCGACGCCAGCAAGCGGAGGTACGGGTTCCGCATCATCGAAGGCTACGGGTTGACGGAGGCCACCTGCGCCAGCGCGATCGGCCCTGTCGACGGCGTGCTGAAGACCGGGACCGTGGGCCCTGCCTTGCCGGGCGTGACCATCCGCATCGTCGGACCCGACGGACAGGACATGGCACCGGGCGAGCGGGGCGAGGTCGTCATCGGCGGCCCGACCGTGATGCGCGGCTACCTCGACCGCCCCGAGGCGACGGCGGAGACCGTGATCGACGGCTGGCTGCACACCGGCGACGTCGGGATCCTCGACGAGGACGGCTACCTGAGCATCGTCGACCGGATCAAGGACATGATCATCCGCGGTGGCGAGAACCTCTACCCCAAAGAGATCGAGAAGACCATCGCCGGTCTCGACGGCGTCCTCGAAGTGGCCGTCGTCGGCCGGCCGGACCCGGTGCTCGGCGAGGTCCCTGTCGCTTACGTCTCAGTCTATCCCGGATCGCCTCTGACGGGAGATGACGTCATCGAGCACTGCCGGGAGAGGCTGACGCGGATCAAGGTGCCGCACGAGGTCACCATCATCGAGCAGCTTCCGAAGAATCCGGTCGGGAAGATCGACAAGCCCGCACTGAGGCGACTCACCTCGGGAGCCTGACCAGGACGCTCCTCGACGTCCATCAGCTCAGTTGGTCATGCTTCCCGCTCAGGAGCGGACGTCGCCGGGAACCGCCTCTCCGACAGGTGGCAGTGCCGTCGCGACCCAGTGATCGACGACCTCCCGGGCGAGCTTCTCGTCCTTTCGCATCGCACGCGTCACCTCTAGGCCCCGGAGCATCGCCATCAGCGATTCGAAGGCGACACGAGCGGCGTGCGGGTCCTCGATCCCCGAATACTTGTCGAAAATCTCGCGCATGGCCGAACCCAGCCGTCGCTCCGCAGGGAGCAGCGCCTCGCGCAGCTCCTCGTCGGTGCGCGCGGCGATCCACAACTGCATCGCCGCCTGGAACGGAGGGCCCGTCATGTCGTCCGCGATCTCGTAGATGAGTCTGCGCAACGTCTCGGCGCCGACCGGGGCCCTTTTCCCCACCTTCGGGAACGTCAGGAGCCGCTTGTCGGAGATGTGGTGAATGGCTGCTACGAAAAGCTCGGCCTTGGAGCCGAAGTGATGCAGCAGCGCTCCCCTGGAGACGCCGACCTTCTCTTGGATCCGCTGGGTCGTCGTCCCGGCGTAGCCGTACTCGACCAAGCAGGCGATCGTCGCATCGAGCAACGCCTCACGGGTCCGCGCTCGTTGCTCCTTGCGGGTTAGGACGGCCATGCCCGCACTCTACGAGATCACGCCGCACGCATGCGGGCGCCGCGCAGGTCAACAATTGACAGTCGAGACGGCCTGTGTAAACGTGACGGCCGACATCTGAAGGGACGTCGTAGACCCCGAGGACTCGAGAGGAAACGTCGTGACCGGTGACGAAGTGGCACTCCCCTCGCTCTACCCGGCCGATCGCACTGCGTCCTACCTGGACACGAGCGTGGGCGAACTGCTGCGCACCGTTGCCACAGAGGTCCCCGACAGGGTGGCGCTCATCTCGGTGGGTCCCGGAGAGGAGCCGCGGAGCTGGACCTACAGCGAGCTGTTCGACGACGCCAGGCGCGCCGCCCACTGGCTGCTCGACCGCTTCGAGCCGGGCGATCACCTCACGGTCTGGGCACCCAACCTGCCCGAGTGGATCATCCTGCAGCACGGCGCGGCACTGGCCGGTCTGGTACTCGTCACGGCCAACCCTGCGCTGCGCGGCGCCGAACTCGAGTACCTGCTGAAACAATCGGACTCGGTCGGGGTCGCCTACGCGGAGCAGTTCCGCGGCACCGATATGGCCGCGCTGATCGCCGAGGTCCTCCCCCACGTACCGGCGGTGCGCGAGCACATCAGGCTACAAGGCTGGCTCGACGAGATCCGGCGCCGGCCAGCACCCGAGCGGGCTCTGCCGGAGGTGAGCGCGGAGGCGCCGGCTCAGTTGCAGTACACCTCCGGCACCACAGGGTTTCCCAAGGGCGCGCTGCTGAGTCACCGTGCCATGCTCACCAACGCCGACTACGTCCTCACCAGGGGGCACGTCGAGGCGGGCGTGACATGGGTGTCGTCGATGCCGCTGTTCCACACCGCCGGCTGCGGAACGGCCGGCCTCGGGACGCTGAGCCGGCGTGGCACGCTCGTGCTCTGTGTACTGTTCGACCCCGACCTCATGCTCGCCTCCGTCGAGCGATACGCCGGCGATGTCTTCGGCGCCGTGCCGGCCATGCTCCGCGCCCTCCTGGCGCGGCAGGACACCCAGCCCCGCGACCTGTCGTCGTTGAAGCTGGTCATGTCGGGCGGCGACACCGTGCCGCCCGAGCTGGTGGTGGCCTGTGAGGAGCGCATGGGGGCCGGGTTCTCCACGGTCTACGGCCAGACCGAACTCAGCCCCATCGTCGCCCAGACCAATCCGGACGACACGGTCGAGGACAAGTGCCACACCGTCGGTAGGCCATTGCCGAACGTCGACGTCAGTGTGCGTAGCCCGCAGGACGGCTCGGTCGTGGGACGTGGCGAGATCGGCGAGATCTGTGCGCGCGGCTACCAGGTGATGTTGGGCTACCACCGCATGCCGGACGAGACAAGAAGCACCGTCGACAAGGACGGCTGGCTGCACACCGGCGACCTCGGCGTCATGGACGAGCGCGGCTACCTCCGCGTCACCGGTCGGCTCAAAGACATGATCATCCGAGGCGGGGAGAACATCTACCCACGCGAGATCGAGGCAGTGCTTGGCCGGCATCCAGCGGTGGCAAGCATTGTCGTGCTCGGCATCCCAGACGAGCAGTGGGGCGAAACGGTCGCGGCGGTGCTCTCCCTCGAGCCAGGGAGCGACGTGACGGCTGAGGAGCTGCACGACTTCGTCAGGGGCCAGCTCGCACCCCACAAGACGCCGAAGGACTGGTACCTCACGGACACGCTGCCCACCAACGCGATGGGCAAGCTGCAGAAGTTCCGGCTCCGCGAGCTGATCGAGGCGAGCGCCCTCACCCGGCTGCCATCCCGGGAGCAGTGATGTCCGGGTTGGGCAAGGGAAGAGCGCCTGCCCGGTTAGGCTGCGGCCACCGGGCGGCGGACGCCGACCTGGAACCCGCTCAGCCGTCCAGCTCCGCGATGAGCGCCATCTCGATCGAGCTGATGTGCATGAGCATTGCCTGGTGAGCTCGACGAGTGTCACCCTGCTCAATTGCTTGAAGGATGACTCGATGGTGCTCCAGGAACTGGTCCCCCGACCGCTGCCGCGACCTGGATTTGAGATCCGTCCAGGTCTGTTCGTGCATCAGACTGATCACAGTGTGCTCCAGCGAAGCAAGCACACTGTTGTGACTCGCGGCGGCGATAGCCAGGTGGAATTGATTGTCCGCCTCCGAAGCGTCCAACCCCGCAGCCGTGAGACGCGCTTGTTCATCGAGGTGCGCTCGAATGACTGTGATGTCCGCCTGAGTTCGCGCGCGCGCGGCGTGTTCCGCGCAAACCGGCTCGATCGAAGCCCGTGCAACGATGACGTCCAGCGGGCTGTGATCGCCAATCGCAGCCGCCTGCGCACGCATCGACAACGCCTGCGACGCGCCTTCGGTTGCGACGTAGGTACCGCTGCCGGGCCGCGCTTCGAGGACGCCGGCTTGTTCGAGGACGCGAAGCGCCTCGCGCAAGGACCCCCTGCTGACGGACAACTCGGCTGCGAGCACCCGCTCCGAGGGCAAGGCGCTACCCGGCGCGAACTGGCCGGACCGAATGCCCGAAAGGATGCGATCGACGGCCGTGACATAGACCTTCGTACGGTCGGCCACCTTGTTGCTGGAAGACCTGGAAGACCTAGAAGACACAGCCTCGATGATTCCGACTCCTTCTACCCTGTCCCATCACGCCATCAGTGGGCCGAACTGGGAGTTCTGCGCCATCCGCGCCATACTCTACCGGCTGGACTGTGTCGAGCGGGTTACGTCGGCTGCCTCCCCGAGGCCGCCTCGACACCCATCTCAGAGATACGCGACACCGGCCGTCTGCGCTGTTTCGGATCGCCTGACAGTTGCGACGCGAACAGCCGCTGGGTATACGGGTGCTGAGGATCACCATGTACCTGGTCAGCGTCGCCCACTTCGACGAGCTGGCCGCGGCGCATGACTCCGACACGATGACTGATGTGATGAACAATCGATGGGTTGTGCGAGATGAAGAGATAGGTAACCGGCTGGGCTGCCTGCAGCTCGGAGAGAAGATTGACAACCTGCGCCTGGGTCGACATGTCCAATGCGGAGACGGGCTCGTCGAGCACGACGATGTCGGGTTTGAGCGAAAGAGCCCTCGCAATCGCCAGCCGCTGCAGCTGGCCACCCGACAGCTGACGCGGGAACTGCGCCAGGTGCCGCTCGGAAAGGCCGACCGCGGTCACGACCTCCGCAATCCGCGCGTCGAGTTCGTCACGCGACAGACGCTCGTGAACCTGGAGCGGCTCGCGCATGCTGTGCAACAGGTTCACGCTGGGATCGAACGATGAGAAGGGGTCCTGGAACACCATCTGCATGCGACGGCGCATTCGCCGACGCTCGGCGTTCGTGGCAGCCCACATGTCGCGACCCCTGAAAGTGAGTGTCCCTGTGTCGGCCTTCGTCAAGTGGAGCAACAGCCGGCCGAGTGTTGACTTACCAGAGCCCGACTCGCCGAGAAGACCGAAGGTTTCGCCGGGATAGAGGTCGATCGACACGTCATCCACGGCGTGGACCCGCGTGGACCGGATCGGCCCGCGCCGGACCTTGAACGAGATCGAAAGGCCCCGCGCCGACAGCAGCGGGCCATCGTGTACAACGTCTGCGCTGCTCATACCTTCTCGCTCTCAGGCTCCAGAACGCGGGCACCGAGCAACTCATCGCTGCGAATACACCGAGCCTGCCGGTCACCCGTGCTCGACGCGTCAAGGGGGATCGGAGCGGACCGGCACGCATCGACGGCGTAGGCACACCGTTCGGCGAAGCGACATCCGACTATTCGCGTGCCAGCCGCGGGCACGCGCCCTTCGATCGCGGCAAGGGGTTCTCCCCGGGGCACTCGCGCTGGCAGCGCGTTCAGGAGCGCCGCGGTGTACGGATGACCGGGCCTGTCCAGCACCTCGACCACCGGTCCTTGCTCGATCACCTCTCCCGCGTACATCACGACCACGTCGTCACAGATGTCGGCGACGACTCCGAAGTCATGGGTGATCAGGACAATGGCCATCCCCTCCTCAGCCAGCTCGTGAAGCAGGTCGAGGATCTCGGCCTGCACGGTCACATCCAGCGCGCTGGTGGGCTCGTCGGCGATCAGCAGCTGCGGCCGGCAAGCGACCGCCATGGCCACCATCACGCGTTGGCACATGCCGCCGGAAAGCTGGTGGGGATAAGCCCGCGCCCGATCCGCCGGCACGCCGACCCGCTCGAGCAGCCGTTCCGCCTCGGCCCGCGCCGCCCCTCGTCCCATGGCCCCATGCCACTGCAACACCTCGGTGATCTGGCGACCGATTGTCAGAGCAGGGTTCAGGCTCGCCTTTGGGTTCTGGAAGATCATCGAGACGACACGTCCGCGGACATCCGCGAGCTGCCCTGCCGGCATCGCGAGGATCTCGTCGCCGCAGATCCGCACGGACCCAGCCGTGACCACGGCCGGGGGCGAGGCCATCAGTCGTGTGAGTGTCATGGCAGTTACCGTCTTTCCCGAACCGCTCTCCCCGACGATGCCGGTGACGCGTCCGCGGCCGACCGTTAGCGCCACGTCCTCGACAAGGACCCGTCGACGATCGGTGTCCACGGCGACGGTCAACTCCGATACATCGAGTACCCCGGCCGACTGCGGACGAATGCCCGAACCAGTGGTCTGGGACAGCGTGAGCGCCCGGGTGCCCTTCCGCGCTGTACGCCCATTCAGCGACAGCTGATTGCCCAGTGCGTCGCCCAACGCGTTGAATGCCCACGCAGTCAGAGTGATAAATGCCGCGGGTACCAGCACCGCCGCCGGTGCGATGAAAATCGAATCGTACGCACGTCGCAGAATCGATCCCCAGCTCGCCTCAGGCGCCTGAGCGCCCAGACCGATGAAGCTCAAGGCTGCCTCGAGACCCATCGCCTGCCCGCAGGTGATGGCGACCTGGACGAGGAGCGGCGGAGAAACGTTGCGCAGAACGCGCGTGCGCAGAATGCGCATCGACGGTGTGCCGATTGCTCGCGAGGCCTCGATGTACGGCTCCTCCCGCACCGCGAGTGTCTCGCCACGGACGACCCTCGCCAGTCCTGGGACGAACGCGATCGCCAAGGCGAGCATGGTGTTGACGGTGCCGCCCCCGAGAGCGGAGGCGACAGCGATCACCAGCACGAGACCCGGCAGCGCCAGCTGGATGTCGAGCAGGCGCATGATCACCGCGTCGGTGCGACCACCCCGGTACCCCGCGACGAGCCCGATCGGCACAGCGAGGAGCACAGCGGCACCCACCGCCAGGAAGGCTGCGGTAAGGGACACCTGTGCTCCGTACAGCATCCGCGAGAACACGTCCCGTCCGAGGTCATCGGTGCCGAACCAATGCGTTCCCGATGGGGCGGCGAGCACGTTGGTCAGGTCTTGCTGCAACGGGTCGTGCGGAGCGAGGAGTGGCGCGAGAAAGGCGGCCACGATCAAGAGCACCAAGAAGACGGTCATGAATGCGGCGAGCGGTTCTCGCCGCATCCAGGCGATCCCGCGAGTGTGTATGGAGCGACTCACGATGACACCCTCACTTTCGGGTTGAAGATGCCGTAGGCGATGTCAACTGCGAGGTTGGCCAGGATTGTGGCCAGCGCGAACAGCACAACGGCTCCCTGAATCACCGGCAGGTCTGACCCCGTGGCGGCGTTGGCGACATAGGCGCCGACACCCGGAACCGAGAACACGTTCTCGACGATCAGAGAGCCGCCGATCAGTAGATCCACTTGGAGACCGAGAACGGTCAGGGTTGGTATGAGCGAGTTGCGGAGCGCGTGCCGGAGGATCACAACGCGGGCACGTCCTCCCTTGGACCACGCCGTCAGCACGTATGGACTGTCCAGGGCCTGGATCAACGATCCCCGCAACGTCCGGGCGATCCTCGCCGCCGGTGCGATCGCGACAGCGATGGCCGGCATGACGATGTGCCGCGCCCATTCAGCGGGCGACTCGCTGATCGGCACGTAACCAATGGCGGGGGCGACGCCCAGTTCTACGGCGAACACGACGATGAGCACGATCCCGATGATGAAAGCGGGCACGGCCATGCCGGCACTGGTCACCGCCAGCAGGAGTCTGTCAAAGAAACCTCCACACCGGATCGCAGCGAACACACCGCCGATCAGACCCATCGCGATCGCGATCACCAACGCGACGACCCCGAGGCTGAGTGTCGCCGGAAGGCGCCGGAAGAGCTCCTCGGCGACTCCTTGATCAGTCACCAGAGATCTGCCGAAATCGAAGCGCACCGCATGAGTCAGCCAGTCCCAGTATGCGACGTAGAAAGGCTGGTCGAGCTTCAACTCCGCACGAATCCGTTCGACTTGGCTCAAGGAGGCGTTTTCGCCGCCTGCAAGCGTGGCCGCCGGGTCGCCCGGTAGAAGCAGGTACAGCAACTGCATGGACAGAGTGACCCCGACGAGCAGGAGCGGGATCAGCGCGATGCGCCTGAGGAGAAGAGTGGACATCAGTGTCTCCGCTCAGTAGAGCGCTCGGTCAGTGGAGCAGGCCGGGGACGTCGACATGGACAGTGAAGACCGACTGGCCGGCGGTGATGAAAAGGGAGCGGCCGTCGTCGCCGCCGAAACAGCAGTTCGTAATGAGGTCGTGCGGCACCGGGTAGTGACCAACCACCGATCCGTCGTCGTGCAACACGTAGACACCCGGTGGCACCTCGTCGGTCTCCCCCTCCGACCGCGGCTGGAAGATCCCAGCGCAGACATAGAGCCGGTTCTCCTGATCGACCTTCAGACCGTCTCCGCCCCGAGCTCGCCCGAAGTCGAACACGGTGCGCGGTTCACCGACGGTCCCGTCCGATGCGAGCGGCACTGCGAGGATCAGCCGGTTTCCACCGACAGCCGGATGCGAATCCACGACATAGAGAGTGCGACCGTCGGGTGAGAGCGCGATGCCGTTGGGTCGCTGGACATGGTCTTGCCCGAGGATGCGGGTGATCGCGCCATCAAGCCCGATCCGGTACACGCCCTCCACATCGAGTTCGAGGTCCGACCGGTCGCTGCCGTAACGGGGGTCGGTGAAGTACACGACGCCCTCGGCGTCCACCGTCAAGTCATTGGGACTGTTGAAGCGCTTGCCTTCGTAGGTGTCGGCCAGCACGTCCGTCGAGCCGGTGGCAAGGTCGGTACGGACAATGCGGCGGCGCCCCCCGGGGCCCATCTCACCGCCCTCGCACGTGTAGAGCAAGCCGGCAGCGGTAACGATGTTGCCGTTCGCGCGCCCAGCGTCGTCACGGAAGACCTCCAACTGCCTTTCTGCCGTCCAGCAGTAGATCCGGTTGGCTCGAATGTCCGAGACGAACACCCGGCCATCGGCAAGTGCCGCCGGCCCCTCCAGGAAGGAGACGACACCCAACGATCCGGGTCGGCCCAGAGTCGTGTTCATGAGTCGACCGCCTCGTCCGTCGTCTCTACCAGGATCACCTCATAGGAGTGCAGCGATGGCACTTCGACGTGGACGCATCCCGCGGTTCTCGACAGTCCGGCCTCACGCCCGTCGGAAAGGAGGACGGCGCCTGTGACGGCCCGACCGTTCGGCAGATCGATCCGCACCCTCAGTGGGCCCAGCTCGGCCACCCACGTCAGCGGGCCACCATACAGGTCAGGACTCGTCAGATTGACCAAGTGCACCACCAGCGCACGGTCCGTCTGCCAGGCCGTCACCTCGAACATGCCTGAGCCCTCGACGCTGATCGCACTGGGGTTTCGGTCCTTCGCCGCTACGGTCACCGCGTTCACCAGAACCGAACCCGGGTCGGGCAACTGGGTCACGCCGTGCAGCGCGTCCAGGTCGGATCCGAGCACGACCGTGCGGTCGTCGACGCAGAGGACGGGTGCGGCGTCCCAGTCGTCGGGGAAGAACGCCTTGTCGGCCAGGAAGGGCAACGTCGGCGCGGGCCGTCCCACCGAATTGCCTGCCGCGACTTTCGGACGGGAGCGCCAGGTCCCGGCGGGAAGGTAATCCGGATCCCCGATGGCGGCGACGAGAGGATGGTCCATTCCGTCGATCGCCAGATACCCAGGCGGATACGGTCCGTCAACGTCGGAAGTCGACATGACGTCGCGCGCCCAGGCGCGCGGGGTCGACACCCCACACCCGATGACCACACCGGATCGCTCGGCGCATTGTTCGATCAACCCCGTTGTCCGCTCGTCGAGGATCGTCCCGCTCGGGACGACGACGACATCGAACCTGGCGAGGTCGTCCTCGGTCACCAGCTCACGAGAGACGATCTCGAACGGGATTCGTGCGGTGAGCAACGCGAGGTACCAACCGTTGACAGCGTCGACCATCGAGGGGCGTTCCGCCGGTCGCGTGTACGGCGCGCCACTCTCCGGACTCCACACGACAGCGACCCGGGCAAGGGACCGCGCACCGCGCAGATGTTCGTCGATCGAGGCGTGCCATGAATAGTAGGCTGTCAGCGGAGCGATCCACCGGTCGTCGTAGATGGTCCCACCGGCCACATTGGCCCAGGGGCGGAGCCCATTGGCTGTCGCCTGCGCCAGCATCGTGGTGAGTTCTTGCCCTGGCATCGCGGAGCGCCGCAGCGCCGGACGGGAGGGTCCGCCACATTGCCAGGCACCGACGATCTGGAACAGCGGGCGCTCGCCGGCGACAGCGCGCATGATCTTTGCACTCCGGCCGGCCATCCACACACCGGCGGTCGACGTTCCTTCACCCTTGGCGCCGACCAGCCCCCTGCCCTGGCAGTCGTTCGCCACCAGGTCCATGGGACCGAACCTCGACCACCTCAAGCCCGACGAGATCGAACCCGTCGTGCAGGCCACAAAGGACAGATCCGGTCGCAACGACTTCGCGTGCTCCTGCCATTTCCGATGGACGACCTCGGCACCTGACGAAACGAAATCCATGTAGCGGCGCCACAACTCGTCGTCGGGGTCGTCGGCCGTAGGGTATGGCTCACCCCCCGAACAGTCCTCCCACTGAGCGAGACAGTGCGGACAGTGACACGCCATCGCGACGTTCGCCGGGTATGTTCCGGCGCCAGGCTGCGGCCACGCGTTCGCGAAGAATCCGTCGATCTCGTAGCGCTGTGCGAGTTCGGTCATCGCGAGAGGAATCATCTCCCGGTAGAATGGCCCGTGCCAGCAGGGCATGTAATGTCCTTCGCTGACGCGATAACGCTTCAGCGCCTCTGTGACGCCCGGGACATCCCGGAGCATGGCCGCAGTGAGGTCGCGCATGGTCTGGGGCATCGCGGACGCACTGGTGCGGAACCAGTCCGGATGAGCCTCATAGACCGACTCGTCAAGGAACAGGCACTCGAAGCGGGCCAAGACGCGAATGTCAAGCGCCTTGGCAGCCGCGACAAGGTCACCAAAGAGGTCACCTTGCCCGAGAAACGACGACCGTTGCTGGAACGGCAGGTCGGTGGGATAGAACGCGACGGCCCCGCCGGCACTGATCGTCAGCCCCTCTACGCGGCCATTCTCCCAGATCTGCTTCCACCGGCCGACGTCTGCACTTCTGGGATCGTCCTCGACGAGATTGATCTGCATCCATCGCATTGGTTCGTCGAACCAGCTCACGGTCGTCGTCCCTTTCGAACGTCACTTGACGTATACGTAGCGGAAGTCGGTCGGCGTCTGGGTGAAGGCCGCTGAATTGACCTTCGTCCCATCGAATGCGGCGATGCTCGTCAGGAAGAACAGTGGGGTGAACAGCTGCGTCTCATCGATCAGTGCCGCAACCTCGCGCCAGGCATCCGTCGCTTCCGTACTCGACGGATCGGCCGCGGCGATCGTTGCCGTCAGATCATTGAATCCGTCGTTGTTGTACTTGCAGAGGTTGGGCACCGCGTCAGGCCCGAGCTGCCGCGTGACCTTCTGGATTCCCTGTAGCGTGCTGGCTGTGAGAACAGCGTCGGTCTGGTCTCCGAACAGCTGCTCGGAGTTCTCGCCGAGCAGCGGGTTCATTGTGATGCCGGCCTCGGCAAGCTGCGCCTGCATGATCTCGGCGAGCTTCTGCCCCGCGCTCGCGAGCACGATGTTGTACCGGAGGTCGAATTCCAGTGGCTTTCCGCCGAGCAGGTCGCGTGCCGCGGCTGGATCGAACTTCGTCACGGCATCGGGGTTGTAGTTCGGTGACGACTCCGGGAAGACCTGGTACGCCACGGTGCCCTCTTCAGCGGTCAAGGTTTTGGCGAGAAGTTCCCGATCCAGGCCAAGGGCCACTGCACGCCGAGCGTCGGGATCGTCGAACGGGGCTCGCGACTTGCAGTAGTTGATGTAGAACAGCGCCATACCTGGTTTGGTGGCAACCTGCAGATTCGGGTTGCTCTGGATGCTCTTGAGCAGGCTGACGTCGCCTGTCCGAGCCATGTCGATGTCGCCGGAAGCCAGGGCCGTCACGGTCGGCGCCCCATCCATGACGTTCTGAAACGTCAACTTCTTGATCGGCCAGTTCTCGGCATCCCAGTGATCCTCGATTCGTTCGAGTTCGACTCGCTGGTTGGGTGAGTAGCCGACGACTCGGTACGGACCAGCGCCGATCGGAGCGCTATCGACCTCGTCGGACGCATTCTCCAGTTGCGCAGGCGACACCGGCATCGTCTCCATCGAGTAGAGAACGTGGACGAACTCGCTTACCACCGGGTTGTGGAGCTTCACCACCAGGGTCGTCGGGCTTTCGACGACGACATCTTCGATCTCCTGCATCACCACGTTCAGCTCGGGCGACTCGGCATCTCGGACACGGAGGAGGTTGGTGCGGATGGCTTCTGCGTCGAGCGGCTCGCCATCGGAGAACTCCACCCCCTCGCGCAGGGTCAGCCGCATCGTGCGCGAGTCGACGATCTCGTATCCCTCGGCGAGACCGGGCTCGAGCTCGCCATCGGGGTTCATCCGCATGAGCGTGTCGAAGATCGGGGCGAGTTCCGTGATGTAGTTCGAGGACCGCGCGTCCAAGGGGTCCAATGTCCGGTCGACCATCTGTGAGCCGTAGACGAGGGAGCCATTCCGGTCAGCCTCGCTGATGTTGAAACCAGAGGCGGCCGCTCGGTCGCCAGTGTCTACAGAAGAACATGCGGTCAGCAGCAACGTTGCTCCCGACAAGGCGGCGACGCACCTGATGACCAGGCGGGCTCTCGACATGCTCAACCTCTCCTTCACCACCCCTAGGGGTGACATTTCGGTCCTACCAATCTGGCAGCGGCAAGCGACACTAAGCGGCTCGAAGTGTGACTGTCAACACTGTGTTTCCCCCCAACTGGACGTTTTTCGGTGTAGGTACGCCAGGACAGTTGCCCCGCACCCCAGGAAGTAGCTACGTTCCAGTCACCCAAACCGGTCTAACCAATTTGGAGCCCACGTGAGCGTCACGATGGCAGCCAACTGTTCGATCCTGCTGTCCGATCTGCCCATTCCCGAACGTCTGGCGCTGGTGCGATCCACCGGAATCCAAGCGGTCGAGTTTTGGTGGCCGTTCGCGACCGCCGGGCCCACCGACGAGGAAGTCCAGGAGTTCGTCGAGGCCATCGACATGGCGGGGCTGCAGTTGGTGGCACTCAATCTCTTCGCCGGCGACATGGATGCCGGCGACCGAGGAGTACTGTCGGCACCTGGGCGGGAGAGCGAACTCAGGGCGAGCGCCGAGATCGCATGCCGCATCGGCCAACAGACGGGGTGCCGAGTGTTCAATGTGCTCTACGGCCTCCGGCTCGCAGGCGTCAGCGACGTGACGCATGACGCCACTGCTGTCGAGAACCTCGTGGCGGTGTCCCAGGAGCTGAGGCCCATCGACGGCACCATTGTGATCGAGGCGCTCAGCGGTCTGCCTGCCTACCCACTATCGACCGCAGCGGACGTCGGGCGGGTTCTCAGTTCTGCTCGCGATGCGGGCGCCGAGCGCGTTGGCATGTTGCTCGACGTCTATCACCTCCACAGCAACGACGACGATGTCGAACGCGTCATCGACACATTCCGCGAGGACATCGTCCACGTGCAGGTCGCCGACGCTCCGGGGCGAGGAGCGCCCGGAACCGGCGATCTGCCGATCGACTCCTGGCTGGCCAGGCTTTCCGACGTCGGCTACGGCGGCGCGGTCGGACTCGAGTTCGTCGCGGAGCAGGAAAGCGCCCTGGAGTCTCTCAGGAGGATGGCAGCACGATGACAACCATTGCCTTCATCGGACTGGGGATCATGGGCTCCCCCATGGCGGTCAACCTGACACGATCGGGCCACGCGGTAGCCGGCTTCAACCGGTCAGCCCACAGAACGCAGGCTCTTGTCGACGCCGGCGGGCGTGCTGCGTCATCGATCGCCGACGCGGTTCGCGAGGCCGAGGTCATCATCACGATGCTGCCCGACTCCCCCGACGTCGCAAAGGTCATCCTCGAACCCGGAGGTGTGTTCGAGTTCGCGCAGCCTGGCGCAACGGTGATCGACATGAGCACCATCAAACCCGCGGTATCGCGTGACATTGCCCGAGAAGGCGAAGCCCAGGGCATCCACGTGCTGGACGCACCCGTCAGCGGAGGCGAGTCCGCTGCTGTCGAAGGGTCATTGTCGATCATGGTCGGCGGCAGCGCGGCGGCATTCGAGCTCACGCGTCCCGTACTCGAGGCAATGGGGACCACCATCGCGCATGTAGGGCCGTCAGGGGCCGGACAGACAGTGAAATCGGCAAACCAGCTCATCGTCGCAGGTACGATCCAGCTCGTCGCCGAGGCGCTGACCTTGCTGCGCGCTCAGGGAGTAGACCAGGAGCGCGCCGTCGAGGTGCTCTCCGGAGGGCTCGCCGGCAGCGCGGTGCTGGACCGGAAGGCGGCGTCGATGCTCGCCGGGAACTTCACCCCTGGCTTCCGCGTGGGCCTGCATCACAAGGACCTGGGCATTGTGGCGGAATCCGCTCGGGCCGCCGGAGTCGCCGCCCCTCTCGGCTCGCTCGTGAGCGTGCTGATGGCGTCACTGGTCGCCGAAGGCAAGGGCGACCTCGACCACTCCGCACTCCTGCTACTCACCGAGCGGATGTCGGGCCTGGCCGAGCATTCGCCCGTCGGAGCGTGACAGGAAGCCGTCCGCTCCACTGAAGCTTGAAGTCCGGGGAGATCTGAATTCATGGCGAAGGTGTCCGCTGGACCGGATTCATCCGGTCCAGCGGATTGACCATTTCATGTCACGTCGACGAACGCCTTGCGGCTCTCCGGATCGGTCACCTCGAACAACTCGATGAGCAGGCCGTCGGGACCGGTCACCATGGCGAAGCCGCCGCCGGGCGTCCGGGTGATGTCGGTGACCTCCACCCCGCTCGCCGTCAGCGTGGCGACGAGTTTCTCGAGGTTCCCGGCCATCATCCCGATGTGGTGGAAGATGTTCCGTTGCCGCTGCGGCGGCCGACGCGACTCGAACAGGTGGATGCGACCGGTGCCGATCCGCAGGAAGATGTTGCGGTCGCCGTCGATCGTGTCGTCGAAGACGATCTCGGCGTCGAAGTTCTTCTCGAGGAACTCGCAGAGTCGCGGCACGTCAGCGGTCACGAGGTGGACGTGATGCAAGGTGACGTCGGTGGTCACGGTCGGGCCTCCTGAGCGGTGGTCGGTCGCCGCTTCTTGAATGGGCGGCAGTCATGCAGCCCGGGCCGGCTCGCGGTCTCGTCAAAGCCGTCGGGCAACAGCAGGTGCTTCTGAACCTTCTGGGTCCCGGTGGTAGGCAGCGTGTCGGTGAATCGGATCCATCCGGGCACCTTGTAGTACGCGAGTCGCTCGCGGGCCCTCTCGCAGATCGCCCGGGCTGTGTCCACATCAGTACTGCCGCCGCGCGGGACGACGACCGCGAGCACCTCCTCGTCTCGCAGAGCGTCCGGCACAGCGAGGACGGCGACCTGGGCGACGTGCGGATCTTCGGCCAACACAGCCTCCACCTCGGCCGAGGAGATGTTCTCCCCGCTGCGCCGGATGATGTTCTTCGCGCGGTCGACGAAGTAGAACATGCCGTCGCCGCCACGGCGGCACAGGTCACCGGTGTGGAACCAGCCGCCGCGCCACGCCTCCTCGGTTGCCTCCGGGTCGTGTAGGTAGCCGGCGAAGAAGCCTCGGCGGGGGTCGCCGCTTCCGTCGCGGACGACGAGCTCACCGACCTCGCCGTCGGGAGCCTCAGTCCCGTCCTCGCGCAGGATGCGAGCCTCGATGCCGCCTTGGGGACGGCCGCAGGCCCGGGTGTCGATGCGGCGAGGCTCCTCGGCCACCAGCAGTCCCCGGCCTGTCTCGGTCATGCCCCAGACCTCGTGCAACGGGATGCCAAACCTCTCCTCGAAGGCAGCGTGCACCGCCGGGTCGACCCCGGCGCCGATGGCGTTGACCACAGTGTGGTCACGGTCTGCCGGTGACGCCGGGGTCGTCATCAGCGCCGGGATCATGATGCCGAGGTAGTGGAACCGCGTGGCGCGCGTCGCGCGGATGTCGTCCCACCAGTGCGTCGCGCTGAACCGCCCGGGTAGAACCAAGCAGGCGCCGCGGGCGATCACGGCGCCGGCGGTCATCATCAGGGTGTTCATGTGGTAGAGCGGAAGCGGGTTGAGCACCCGGTCGATGCCGGGCCGCAGGGCCAGACCGGCAGTCGCCTTGCCGTACATCTGGCCGGATGCCAAGGCGTAGCGGTTGTCGATGACGCATCCCTTCGGGTGCCCCGTCGTACCCGAGGTGTACAGGATCGCCGCTGGTGTCGCAGCCGGATCCGCCGAGACCTCCAGGCGTGCCCGGTCGGCTGGGGCGACCGGCGGCAGGTCGGCGGGGCCGTCGACCGCGACCGCGATGTCCGTCGCCGAGGCACGCACGGCCGCATGAACGTGATCGGCGACCTCACTGATGCACACGACCGCGCTGGCACCGGAGTGGGACAGGACGTACCCGAGCTCCCGCGCTGTGAGGTCGGTGTTGAGCGGGACAGTGCAGGTGCCGATCCGATTGAGCGCGAGGTGGTGCAGCAGGTGCTGCGGGCGCGAGTCGAAGGCAAGGGCGACAAGGTCGCCGTCGCCGAACCCGCGAGCCGCGTAGGAGTCCGCGAGCTCGTCGACACGCTGCAGGACCTCGCCGTACGTCATTTCCGCTGGGAACCGCCACGGTTCGACAAGGCGCGGCGGCACCGCGATCATCGGCAGGTCGTGGTGGCGACGCGCGGAGTCGACGAACAGCTCGTACAGGGTCACGACGTCATTCACGGCAGTCCCCCGTCTCGGCCAGCGACACTCCGAAAGACCGGAAGTCGCCGGCGGAACTGGCGTTCATCCGAACCATCATGACGGCGACGGCCTCGGCGCTGGCGTACTCGAAGGTCTCGCCGAGCGCGGCCTTCTCCAGGGCCAGACCGAGGATTGCCGTCCAGAAGCCTCGGGTGATGAACTCCGGGGTGGTACGGACCTTCCACCCCGTGCGCATGAAGGTGTCGACCATGGCGGCTTCACCGGCCACGTGGAGCTTGCGCAGGGTCTCCCGGACCAGGTCGCGGAGCTGCTCCTTCCGGCGCGCCATGAGCATGGCGTCGGCGAACAGCATGACAGCCCCGGATCCCGGACCCAGCAGGAACGAGATCAGTGACCGCGTGTGCTCCTCGACGGTCCGGCTCGACCGGGTCCGCAGCTCGGCTTGCCTCGCGGTCCGCAGCAGTGCCCGGCACGCGGACTCGACGAAGAGCGCGTCCTTGCCACCGAAGTGGTACGTGACGTTGTTGGGGTAGGCACCGACCGCAGCCGCGATGTCCGCGACCGAGACTCCGTCGTAGCCGCGATCGAGGAACAACGGGATCGCACCATTGACCAGTGCGGCGCGGGTCCGCTCCCCATCCGTTCGGGGGCGGCGGGTGGAGGCCGCTTCGAATTGCGGCAGGCGGTCGGAGTCGAGCAGATCGGGGTCCGACAGCCACGAGGGCGTCGGCGTTTCGCGGTCGCGGGTCATCGTTCCTCCAGTTTGTACCGCATACAAGTTAGCACGAAGTACAACCGGTGGCGGCGCTAAAAAGCACAGTTGTCCCTGCCGTCACGGCGCAGCCGCGCGCGAGAGGGCTTGCAGGGAGGCTTCGACGGGTTGGGCGCCACGGCCGCCCAATTGCCGTCGACGACGAAGAAGGGCATTCCGGTGATGTCGTTTGTGGACAGCACGGTGAGCCGGCCTGGATTCAACGCAACGGAGCTACTTTGCGGTCCACGCCACCTGCAGGGCCTGAAGGAAGGCCTCGACGGGTTGCGCTCCGGAGACGGCGTACTTGCCGTCGAAGACGAAGAACGGGACGCCGGTGATGCCGAGCTGGCGAGCACGGTTCACGTCATTGTCGACGTCATCGCCGTAGGCGCCGCTGTCGAGTGCTGCGCGCGCGGCGGTTCGGTCGAGTCCGATGTCGTCGGCGAGGCCGGCGAGGACGTCGTAGTCGCCGACATGGAGCCCATCGGTGAAGTAGGCGCGGAAGAGCCGCTCGACCATGTCGTGCTGGCGGCCGTGGTCGCGGGCGAAGTGGATGAGCCGATGGGCGGACTTGGTGTTCGTGGCGATGGCTCGGTCCAGGCGGTAGTCGAGACCGGCCTCTGCGGCGCGCGCTGTGACCTGAGCGTTCATCGCTTCTGCCTGTGCGCGGGGAAAACCGCGTTCGGTCTCCAGCAGTTCGGTGAGGTCGACGGCGTGATCATCCGGGAGGTGTGGCATGAGCTGGTAGCTGTGGTAGCGGATGTCGACCTCGTGCTCGAACTTCACGGCTGCCTGGGCCAGCAGTGTGTCGCCCAGGTAGCAGAACGGGCACATGATGTCGCTCCAGACGTCGACGGTGACGCAGTCGTCTGTCTGCTCGAACTGGGTCATCAGTGGCACTCTCCGTCCACATTGCACATGCCTGCGCCGTCGGCGGACGGCAGCAGCGCGAACGGGCTGGTTTCAGGGGTCCGGGATCGCTGGCGACGGGCGACTTCCGCCCGCACGGCAGGGGCGACTTCGGTGCCCAGCAACTCGATGGCGCGCATGATGTCGCGATGTTCGATCGGCCCGACGGCCAGCTGCAGCATGGTGCTCTGATGGCCGAGAATCTCGTGCTGGTGAAGCAGCTTCTCGATCACCTGCTGTGGTGAGCCGACGGCGTACATGCTGCCGGGGCCGTTCTTGGCGGCGATGTGCGCCGCGGTCACTCCACGCACACCCCGGGCTGCTCCCGCGGTGTTGAAGAGCACCGCATCTGCCGGGAAGTAGATGTCGCCGGCTTTCTGGGAGGTGTCCGCGACGAAGCCGTGCAGGGTGACCGCTATCGGCAACGCCGGCTGGCCGAACCGCTCGATGCCCTCGCGATAGAGCTCGACGAACGGTGCGAAGTGTGTGGCGTCGCCGCCGATGGTGCCCAGGGCCAGCGGCAGACCCAGCCGCGCGGCCCGGACCACGGAACTGGGTGTGCCCCCGACTGCGAGCCACACCGGCAACGGATTCTGCACGGGCCGCGGCACAATCAGCTCGCCCTCCAGCGGTGGCCGGAACCGGCCCGACCACGTGACCGGCCCAGTCCCGCGCAGGTCGAGCAGCAGCTTCAGCTTCTCCTCGAACAAGGCGTCGTAGTCGGCGAGATCATGGCCGAAGATACGGAAGGAATCGAGCAGCGCACCCCGGCCCGCCATGATCTCCGCGCGGCCGCCGGAGACGAGGTCCAGGGCGGTGAACTGCTCGAAGACCCGCACCGGGTCGTCGGAGCCGAGCACTGACACCGCGCTGGTGAGCCGGATGTTCTTGGTGCGTGCCGCCGCGGCGGCCAGAATCACAGCCGGCGCCGGAGCAGCGAAGCCCGGGTGGTGGTGCTCGCCGAGACCGAAGATGTCGAGGCCGACCTCGTCGGCGAGGGCGATCTCCTCGATGAGTTCGGGGATGCGTCGACGGGCAGCCGAGGCATCCCCGGCCGGAACGTCGGCGAAGGTGAACCAGCCGATCTTCATGTGAGTCACTACCCCTGTTTCTTGTCGTCGTGCAGCCGGAGCAGCGCCCGGTAGACCTGTGCGGCAGACGGTGCCGGTGGCAGCGCGTCTCCGGCGTTCAAGCCGAACCCCTCGAACAGGAAGGCCAGTAGCCGGGCCGAGAACGACCCGGCCAGCTTGCCCGCACCACCGACCACGCCGGCGTGCGCAAGCAGGACCAGCACGATGTCCTCCGCGACGAAGTCCCGCCGCAGCACCCCGGCGTCCTTGGCCTTGGCAATCAGCCGTTCGATGGCCTCATAGGAACGGCGGCGATGCTGCTCGCAGCGCATCGTCGGCGGGAACGTCATCGTCAGCACGTCCGCGAATCCGCGGTCGACGAGCTGCATCGCCGTCACCTTCTCCAGGAACCCGCGGAAACCCGCGGCCGGGTCCGGTGCCTCCAGTGCGGCGTTCGCCAGGTCGGCGTACGCCCCGACCTTGTCCTCGAACGCTTCGGCGACCAGCTCCTCCTTCGACCCGAACCGGCGACGCAGCGTCGGCTCCCCCACCCCGGCCCGCAGCGCGATCTGCCGCATCGACACGTCAAGCCCGCTCTCGGCGAAAACCTCACGCGCAGCAGCCAGAATCAGCTCCCGGTTACGCGCCGCGTCAGCCCGCAACGATGCCGCCCCGGCCACCATATGATCACCCGCCTAAATGGAAGATGTGCGCCACTTAGGTTAGCACAGCAACCGACGCAAGTGCGTCACTTAGCTGCTCCAGGGAACCGGGCGACCGTCCCCGCGCTCAGCCGACGCGACCCGCGACAGGGTGATAGATCGTGACGGTCTCGGCTTCGCAGGCTGAAACCCCCCGCACGCTGATGGTCAGCGCCACGCAGGCGCGGACCACACCACGGTCCGACTGGTCGGCGGCGACGAGGGTCGCGTTCGCCACCAGTTGATCGCCGATGTGAACGGCCTCGCCGAACCGAACGCGGTTGAGCCCGTAGTTGACGGCCGAGGCGGTCTGCCGAACCTCGTAGATCCGGGATCGGAAACCCGCGGCCAGGGACAGAACGAGGAAGGGCGGCACGGTGCCGGCGCCGGACAAACCGTCCGAGCCGGCACCTGCCGCGCGAGCGAAGCGAGAGACGTGCTCGTCACCGACCGTCAGAGCCGGACTCGTCCCTAGTGGCTCCCCGACCGCCCGGAGCAGGGCGGCGGGCTCGGTGAAGATTCGCATGTGTCCTGCTGTCCGTCAGTTGCTCGGCTCGGGCGCGACGGCGGCACGCTCGCTTCGGTCGCCGGATTTCGTCGTAGCTGTCGCGTTGTGCCGGAGAAGGGCGAGGGAACACCCGACTGACAGCAGGACGTAGACCACCGTCAGCACCATCACCGAGACGATCGAGCCAGTGGAGTTGAGGAGGAACTGGCACACGAACGGAGCGGTGCCGGCGAAGAGGGTCGTCGAGAGCTGGTAAGCCACCGAGATGCCGGTGTAGCGCGTTCGGGCGGGGAACGAGTTCGCCAGTATGCCGGCCAGGGTCGCGTAGAACATCGCGTGCGGAAGCGTCGCCAGCCCCATCGTGACGATGATCCAGGGAATCGACCCGGTGCCGATGGCGCCGAACATCAGTGGCATCAGGACGATCTCGGGCAGCAGCACCCACAGGATGACGTTCCTCGCCGGGAACCTGGTGGCCAGCACGGCACCGAACGGCTGGACGATCACCTGCACGACAAGGGCGACCGTGATGATGCTGAGGAAAGTCGAGCGGTCGAAGCCCAGCTCGCTCGTCGCCCACGACAGCGCGAACGTGGTCTTGACGTAGCTGCCGGCCATCCCGATCGCGCCGCCCAGCACGCCCAGCACGATGATCTTCTTGGAGTTCTTGAGAACCTCGAGCACCGGAATCCGCACGACCTCGCTCTGACGGCGAAGCCGGTCCATTTCCGGCGACTCCTCGAGCTGCGACCGGATCACGATGCCCACCACGACGAGGACGGCGGAGAACAGGAAGGGCAGGCGCCATCCCCAGCCGGTGAACTGCTCTTCCGGCAGCTGAGTGATGAGCATGAAGGCGATCGTGCCGAGCAAGGTGCCTACGGGCGCACCCTGCTGGGCGAACGCGCCGTAGAGGATCTTCTTGTTCTTCGGGGCGTGCTCGGTGGCGATGAGCACGGCCCCGCCCCACTCACCGCCCATCGCGATGCCCTGCAGCATCCGGAACAGCACGAGGAGGACCGGCGCGAGCAGGCCGATCGACTCGTAGGTCGGCAGGGCGCCGACAGCGGTCGTGGCCACCCCCATCATAGAGAGGCTGATGATCAGCATCTTCTTCCGGCTCACCCGGTCGCCGAAATGCCCGAAGATCACGCCACCCAGCGGCCGGGCGATGAATCCCGCCCAGATCGTGGCGAAGGCGACCAGAGTGCCGGTCGCCGGGGAGACCTCCGGGAAGAAGAGTGTGCCGAGGACGAGCGCGGAGGCCGTGCTGTAGATCGTGAAGTCGAAGATCTCGATGGTGGTGCCGATGAAGGCGGCGATGCCGGCTCGCCTGGCCATCCGGGGGTTTCCATCGACCGCGGGTGGGGCATTGTTGTTGCTGCTGCTGGAAGACGTGTTTTCCTGCGACATGGTGGACTACCTTGTCCTTTCGTGGTGTCGCGCGGGGCGAGGGCTGTGGGAGCTGATACGTGGCGTCAGAGCCGGTTCGTGCCGGCCGCCGCGGCCTCGACGAGCAGCGGGGCCGGTGTCCACTGCTCGCCGTGCTCGGCGTGAAGTGCTTCCAGCCGCTCGACGACGTGTGCGAGGCCCAAGGTCTGGGCGTAGTACATCGGCCCTCCCCGCCAGGCGGGGAAGCCGTACCCATTGCAGTAGACGACGTCGACGTCCGACGCCCGCTGCGCGATGCCTTCCTGGACAACGAAAGCGCCCTCGTTGACCAGGGCGAGCACACAGCGGGTGACGATCTCCTCGTCGGTGATCGTGCGGCGGGTGATGCCGGCTTCCTTGGCACACCGTTCGGCGATGGCGTCGACCTCAGGATCCGGCAACGGGATACGGCTACCGGGCTCGTAGCGATAGAAGCCGGCTCCGGTCTTCTGACCGAAGCGGCCCAGCTCGCAGATCCGGTCGGCGACCGCGGAGTACCGCAGGTGGGCCGGGCGGGTCGGCGCGAGTCGCTTGCGGGTAGCCCAGTTGATGTCCAGACCGGCGAGGTCGGCTGTCGCCAGCGGGCCCATGGCCATCCCGAAGCCGGTCATCGCACTGTCGATCTGCTGCGGCGACGCGCCTTCCTCGAGCAGGAACCAGGCCTCTCGCCAGTAGGGGGTCAGCATCCGGTTCCCGACGAACCCCTCGCCGACCCGGACCAGCACGGGAATCTTCCCGATGAACGTGGCGAACGCGAGGCTGGTGGCGATGACCTCGTCGGAGGTCCGGGCGCCCCTGACGACTTCCAGGAGCTTCATCACGTTGGCAGGACTGAAGAAATGCAGGCCGATGACGTCCTCTGGGCGGTCGGTGACGGCCGCGATCGCATCGACGTCGAGCCGCGAGGTGTTCGTCGCCAGAACGGCTCCCGGCTTGCAGACCTGGTCAAGACGGGCAAACAACCGCTGCTTGACGGGCATGTCCTCGAAGACGGCTTCGATGACGAGATCGGCGTCCGCGAGGGCGCTGTCGTCGAGGGACGGGGCGATGCGCGCGATCCGTTCGTCCACTTCGGCGGCCGTGAGCCGGCCTTTGCCTGCCGTGATCTCGTAGTTGGTGCGCACGGCGGCCAGTCCGCGCTCCAGACTCTCGGCGGAGCTGTCGATCAGTGTCACGGGCAGGCCCGCGTTCGCGACGGCCATGGCGATGCCGATGCCCATGGTCCCCGCGCCCACGATGCCGACGGAGCCGATCGGACGGGCGGGTGGCGTGGTCGCCCAGCCCTCCACTTTGGATGACTTGCGCTCGGCGAAAGACAGGTGGCGCAACGCCTTCGAGGTCGGTTCGGCCACCAGCCGGTCGAAGACGGCCCGCTCGAAGTCCAGCCCCTCCTCCAGCGGCAGCCGGGTTGCCGCGGCAACGCAGTCGATCACGGCGAGCTGGGCATCCCGGTTACGCGCCCGACGGCTCACGCTTGCCCGCAGGGCGCTGAAGTCGACCCCCGCGGCATCGACCGGGCCCGGATTCACGGTGACCGTGGTCGTCACGGAACGGGCGAACGCGACGCCCGCCTGTACCGGGTCGCCGTCGAAGACCGCGTCCGCGAGCCCGGCGTCGACCGCGGCCCTGCCGACGAGCGAGCGACCATGCTGCGCGATGTCCAGGGCCTGCTGAATTCCGATCAACCGCGGAAGCCGTTGTGTCCCACCGGCTCCGGGGACCAGGCCAAGGGTGACCTCGGGAAGACCGAGACGCGCGTCCCCGGCGACGATGCGGTAGTGGCAACCGAGTGCGAGTTCCAGGCCACCCCCGAGTGCGACACCGCTGATCGCGGCCACCACCGGGATCTCGGACGCCTGCAACGCGGCGATCACTCGGCGCAGTGTTGGCTCCGCGGTGGCGGCGGGCGTGTTGAACTGACGCACGTCAGACCCACCGGAGAACACCGCCCCCGCGCCGGCCAGCACCACAGCGCGGACGGCGGGGTCTCCGGCGCTTCGGCTCAGGGCATCCGCGATCCCGCGCCGCTGAGCGTCTCCGAGACCGTTGACGGGTGGATTGTCCACGAGGATGACCGCGATGTCACCGTCCACAGTGTAACGGACCCCGGCGTCGGGAACAGTGGTCATTGCGCTTCCTCCGAATTGGACAGACGTGCGAGATGGTGGCGCGTTTCGCCAAAGGAACGCTGGATCACGAGCAGGCGCTTGACGAAGTTGCTCAGCGGGAGCTCGTCGGTCATGCCGAGGCCCCCGTGCAGTTGCACGCTCTCGCGACCGGCGAACGCCGCTGCCTCGTTGCACTTCACCTTCGCCGCGGCCACCGTCCGCGCGGCCGTGGGCGCACCTGCCGCCAGCTCACGGGCAGCGCGAAGCGCGAGGGAGCGGCTCTGTTCCTGCAAGAGCAGCAACTCGACCAGCCGATGCCGGACTACCTGCAGCGAGCCCAGCGGAGCGCCGAACTGCCGCCGGGTGCGGACGTGCTCGACGGTGGCGTCGAGCACGGTTCCGATCACCCCGACCGCCTCGGCACAGCTGGCGGCGGTGACCTCGTCGTAGGCGGGGCCGAGCAGTTCCGGTACCCCGCCCAGCAGAGCCTGTTCCGGTACCCGGACCTCGTCCAGGTGCAGGTCCACCGCCCCGCGGCCGTCGATCGTGGGATACGGCTGGAGCGAGAGCCCCTCAGCGGAGCGGGGCACGAGGAAGAGCAATGGGCCCGCGGCGGCGGGGCGGGCCGAGACGACGAACAGGTCCGCGGCGCCACCGTCCATCACAACGCACTTGCTCCCGCTCAACCGCCAGCCAACGCCAGTGGTGCGAGTCGCCGTGGTACCGACCGGGGCATCGGGGTGGTCAGCAGAACCCTCGCCGTGCGCGAGCCCGACGAGTTGCCTGCCGGCGAACAGTTCGGCGCGGGCCGCTGCGCCGGGGTCTCCCGCCGCGGCGAGGATCCGCCCGCACACGAGCGCCGTCAGGTAGGGCGCCGTCACGAGGTGCCGGCCGAGAGTCTCCGCCAGGTAGTAGGTCTCGACGGGGGTGGCGCCCTCGCCGCCGTACTCCGTCGCAACGGTCAGCCCGAGTGCCCCGATGGCCGCGAGATGCTCCCACAGCCCAGCGTCGGCTGCCGCAGTCTTGGGGCCGGGTTCCGGGTAGTCGCGCCGCAAGTAGTCGCCGAGTCCTTCGGCGAGCGCACGGGCGTCGTCTTCAGCCGGCACGGCGTGCCTCCCGGAGGCCGAGGGCGTGCCGGGCGATGAGATCTCGCTGGACCTCGTCGGCACCCCCATAGATCGTGATCTTGCGCAGGTTGAGCTCGAAACGAGCAAGCTGCGCGTGCGGGTCCTCCGGCTCTTCGGTGGGGCGAAGTGGCAGCGCCCGCAAGCCGGCCACCTCGACCAGGTGCTCGCTGATCCGGCGGGCGAGGTCCGTACCGAGGAGTTTGAGGATCGACGCTTCGGCGCCATGACCTGCGCCCGCCAGGTCCTGTTCCACCAGCCGCACGTTCGCTTCTTCGAGGGCGAGCAGGTCGACCTCCAGGCGGGCCAGTGCGGCGGCGAGCAGCGGGTCGTCCACCGGGCGGCTCCCGTCCGGGCCCTCGGCGGTGCTCAGCCGCCGCAGAAACCGGAACTCGCGACGGGCACGGCCGAAGCGCGCGGCGCCGAACCGCTCTCTGGAGAGTAGGTATCTCGCGCACGCCCAGCCCTCGCCGAGCTGTCCGACCAGGTTCCCGGCCGGTACCACGACGTCATCGAAGAACACGTCGTTGATCTCGGTGCCGCCGTCGAGTGTCCGGATCGGACGTACCGTGATCCCCGGCGACCGCATGTCCACGAGGAGAAACGAGATCCCGGCGTGGGCCTGGGAGCCGGGATCGGTCCTGGCGAGACAGAACATCATGTCGGCGTACTGGGCGAACGTCGTCCAGGTCTTCTGCCCGTTGACCACGAAGCCGTGGCCGGTCACGTCGGCGCGAAGCCGCAACGAGGCCAGGTCGGAACCGGCGCCGGGCTCGCTGAAACCCTGGCACCACCAGTCCTCACCGGTGAGGATTCGCGGGAGGTAACGGGCCCGCTGCGAGTCGGTACCGAACTTCAGGAGCACCGGGCCGACCATCCGCAGCCCGAACGGCGATGTCTCGGGTGCGCCCGCGATCGCGGCCTCGTCGTCGAATATCTGCCGCTGGTCGGCCGACCACGCAACACCGCCGTACTCGTCCGGCCACCCCGGGGCGACCCAGCCGCGCCGGTACAGGATCCGCTGCCACGCAAGGAAGTCCTCGGGTACCAGGTGATGGTGGTGGATCACCTTGTGCCGCAGGCGGTCCGGAAGTTCGGCCTCGAGGAACGCACGCACCTCCGCGCGGAACCCGGCGAGATCGGCGCGTTCACCCATGTGTCACGCCCCGGAGGTCGACGGGCGCGGCCGTGACCTCCTGCAGCTGAGCCGGTGTCACGCCGGGCGCCAGTTCGCGAGCCCGGAACCCGGCCGGCGTCACGTCGAGCGTCGCGAGGTCGGTGTAGACGCGGGTCACCGAGCCGACCCCGGTCAGCGGCAGCGTGCAGCTCTCGACGAGCCGTGACTCGCCGTCCTTGGTCAGGTGGTCCATGAACACGAAGACCCGCTTGGCGCCGACGGCCAGGTCCATCGCGCCGCCGACCGCAGCCGCGACGTCCGGTCGGCCGAGCGACCAGTTGGCGAGGTCGCCGGTGGCGGCGACCTGATAGGCGCCGAGCACACAGTAGTCGAGATGGCCGCCGCGCATCATGGCGAAGGAGTCCGCGTGGTGGAAGATCGCCGCGCCCGGTACGAGACCGACCGGTTGTTTCCCAGCGTTGACCAGGTCCGGGTCAGGTGCGGCTCCGGGCGCCAGCGCTCGCATCCCGAGGATCCCGTTCTCACTGTGGACGATGACCTCGTCCGCGGCGTCCCAGTGCTCGACCACGGTCACGGGCAGTCCGATACCGAGGTTGACGACGGACCCGGGTGGAATGTCGCGCGCGATCGCTCGCGCCGTCTCGACGCGGGTGCGGCTCATGCGGTCCTCCCCTGCTCGGCGCCGTCGTGAACGACCCGCTGGACGAAGATCCCGGGGGTGACCACGACCTCCGGATCCATGTCGCCCAAGGGAACGCGATTGTCCACTTCGGCCACTGCCGTGCTTGCGGCCATGCACATGAGCGGGCCGAAGTTGCGCCCGGCGTACCGGTAGGTGAGGTTGCCCCAGCGATCCGCGGTGGCAGCTTTGACGAGCGCGAAATCGCCACCCAGTGGGGTTTCGAAGACGTAGCCCCGGCCATCGATCACCCGGGTCTCCTTGCCCTCGGCGAGTGGGGTCCCGTAACCGGTGGGCGTGAAGAAGCCGCCGAGTCCGCCGCCTGCCGCCCGCAGCCGCTCGGCCAGCGTGCCCTGCGGGACACACTCGTATTCGAGGGCGCCCTTGGCGTACGCGTCCTCGAAAGCCTGAGCGTTGGCGCCCCGCGGGTAGGAGGCGATCAACTTGGCGACACGGCCGAGCCGGATCAGCCGGGCGAGGCCGCTCTCCCCGGTACCGCCGTTGTTGCACACGATCGTCAGGCCCGTGGCACCCTGTTCGGCCAGTGCGTCGAGCAGCTCGACCGGCTGCCCCGAGGTCCCGAAGCCGCTCACCAGCACGGTGGCACCGTCGGGGATATCGGCCACCGCCTCCGCGCGGGTCGCGACGAACTTGTCGATCATGACACCCCCAGGATCGCGGTGGCCTCGCTGGACAGGACCCCGCCGTTGCCGTGCACGAGTGCGGTACGCGCGCCGTCGACCTGGCGATCGCCGGCCTGGCCGCGAAGCTGGGTCACGGCCTCGATAACAAGGAAGATGCTGTACATCCCGGGATGGGTGAAGGAGAGCCCTCCCCCGTTGGTGTTCATCGGCAGCGAGCCGCCGGGCCCGGTCCGGCCGCCCTCGACGAATGCCCCGCCCTCGCCCTTGGCGCAGAAGCCCAGGTCTTCGAGGAACAGGATCGGGGTGATGGTGAACGCGTCGTACAGCTCGACGATGTCGATGTCTGCCGGGCGCAGGCCGGCGGTAGCGAAGGCCCTGCGCCCGGAGTCCACCGCCGGGGTCACCGTCAGATCCGGCATGCTGGAGATCTGCCGGTGCCAGTGGGCGTGGCCGACTCCCAGCACGTCGACAGGCGCAGGACACAGATCCGCTGCCCGTTCCGACGACGTGACGACGAAGGCACCGGCACCGTCGGTCACCAGACAGCAGTCCCGCACCGTGAGCGGGTCCGAGATCATCGGGGCCGCTAGTACGTCATCGATGGTCAGTGAGTCACGGGCGAAGGCGTCGGAATTGAGCTGGGCCCAGCGTCGCGCCGAGACCGCGACCTCCGCGAGCTGCTCCCGGGTCGTTCCGTACTCGTGCATGTGCCGGGCCGTCGCCAGCGCGTAACTGGTCACCGGGTTGAAGGGCTTGTACGGATGTTCGTAGTGCTGCGGATCGAGCTCGGCGCGCATCCGGTTGATCTGCGAGCTGCTGGGGGCGCTGCGCGGTGTGGCTCCGTAACAGATCAGCACGTTCTCGCACCGGCCCGCCGCGATCGCCAGCTGCGCGATCTCCAGCGCCGCAATGAACGACGAGCCGCCGAACATGGTCGAGTCGGAGAAACTCGGGCGGATACCCAGGTATTCGGCCATCCGCATGACCCACCACGGCGAGGTCAGGCTTGCCGTGATCAGGCCGTCGATGTCCGACATGCGCAGCCCGCTCGCCCTGACCGCCGTGTGTGCGGCCTGGGCGATGATGTCCTGCTCGCTCCGGGATCCCGCGTGGCCGAGCGCGGCCAGGCCGGTGCCGGCCACCGCGATGCCGTTCCGGCGCCCGCTCACCGGGGCTGCTCCGGGACGAACACGATGAGCGGCTCGTCGTCGGCGAGGATCCTCGCCCGGACCGGCATTCCAATGGTGACGGACTCGGGTGCAAGCCCGTCGATCCGCGTCATCATGCGGGGACCTTCCTCGAGATCGACCAGGGCGACGTTGTAGGCCGCCGACCGCCCCCGGACGACCGTCGTCGAGTAGACGTGACCGAGCCCCGAGGCGAGGACCCACTCCAGGGACGTCGAGTCACAGAAGGGACAGACCACCCGGGGATAGAAGTGGGCGCGACCGCATTCCGCGCAGCGCGGAATGCGGAATTCTCCCTCTGCAAGAAAAGCGCGGTAACGATGGTCCGCGCCCGTACTGCTCGCCTCATTGCGGATGTCGTACATATTGATTCTTACATTTCTCCGATAGGGCCGACGGTGCACTGTACCCAGGCAATTCAAAATTGATCCGGGAGCGCGATGCCGAACTTTTCCGTTCGAGACTAGGCCTCGCGCGCCCCGAAAGCGATCCGAGAGATCAGAACGCTGCGTTCGTCGCCCTCACAGACGGGTGTCCGCGACGCGCGGATCGTCGAGCAGGAAGGTTACGAACGCCTGTGTGTAGTCGGGCAGCGTCTCGTCGTGCCGGGTGGCCAGTTGCAGCTCGCGGCGCGCCCAGGGTTCGGGTAATGGCAGCCCCGCGATTCGCAGGTCCTGCAAGTACTCCTCGGCCACGCTCCGGGGTACCAGGGCGATGCCGACACCGGCCTCCACGAGCCGGAGGACGGCGGCGAAGTCGTGGCCGTGGACACGCACGTTGAGGTGAACACCCGCCTGCCTCGCAACCTCCTTGAGGAACAGGTAGTTGCTGCTGCTCCGGCTCATGCACACGAAGTCGAAGTCGAGCGTGGCCGCGAAGTCCACCTCGTCGGACGCGGTGAGCGGATGCCCGATCGGGGCGACCACGATCAGTTCGTCGAGCGCGTAGCGCACGATCCTCGCCCCGCCACCGGCCGAGACCGGTCCCGCGAACACACCGATGTCGACGTCCTTGTCGACCACTCCGGCGACGATCGAGCTGCTCGGACGCTCCTCGAGATCGATGTTGATGTCGGGATTGGCCAGCAGGAACCGGCTCACGCTCGGCAGGATGAACCCGTTGAGCGCGCTGCTGTTCGCCCACATCCGAATATTGCCGCGCAAACCCGCGGAGAAGCGCGCGAGGTCGCCCTGCATCCGCTCGATACCCGAGAGGAGGCCCCGTACGTGGTCGAGCAGCGCGTTTCCCGCCGGCGTCAGGCGCATCCCCCGCGGTGTGCGGGTGAACAACTCGGTGCCCAGAGCGTGCTCGAGGTTCTTGAGCCGGTAGCTCGCCGACGAGGCCGTGATGTAGAGGGCCGCGGCGCCGCCGGACAGGCTCTGTGCCTCGGCGATCGCATGAAACAGCCGGAGATCGGTGAGGTCGTAGCGCATCCATACTCCCGCGGCCACCCCCGGCTGGGGATGCTTCCTGGCGGGAGCGAGCATATCAACGCGCCGCACGGTCGAGAAACGGCTGCATGTACGTCTGCGGCTCACCGGTCGTGAAGGCCGCACCGAACTCGGCGACACTCGCCGTGGCCGCATCGGACACGGTACGCCCCTCCCACTCCCTCAGCAGACGCTTCTGTTGGCGCAGAACGGCCGGTCCGAAACGAGCGAAGCGGGCTGCATGCTCGGCCACCCGCGCGTCGAGCTCCTCGAGCGGGCAGGTCTCGTCGACGAGCCCCCAGCTCAGAGCAGTCCCGGCATCGATCGACTCGCCGGTGAGAATCATCCAGGAAGCCCTGGCGGCACCGATCAGCCTCGGCATGAGCGCCGCGTGGATGACCGACGGGATGCCCACCGCGACCTCCGGCATGCCGAAGCGCGCGGTATCGCTGCTGATCCGCAGGTCGCACGCCATCGCCAGCTCCAGGCCTCCGCCGAGTGTCCAGTCAGGAATGCGGCAGATGACGGGCACCGGGAACAGCCGCACGGCCTCGCACAGCACGCGCAGCCGATCGATGAACTGCTCTGCCGAGCGCTGGTCGAGCCTCGCCATCTCGTGGATGTCGGCACCGGCCGCGAAGGCCTTGTCGCCGCTACCACGCAACACCAGCGCACGAATGCCGGTGCGCTGGGCGAGCCCGGTGAGTGCCGTGGTCAGGTCGAGGATCACCGGGGTGCCGAGGATGTTGGCCGACTTGGCGTTCGTGATACGCAGCGTGGCGATTCCCGCACCGTCGACGACGGCCTCCGCATGCGGCAGGTCGATCCGGTACACCGGCGCCGCGGTGTTCTGCTGACTCATTCGGTACCCATCCCCTGAAAGACGTGGTCGTAGCCGGGCTTGACTACCATCGGCCCGTCCGGCCCGCCCGCACGAAGGTTCCGCGCGACGGCTTCTCCGCCTAACACCAGGGCCCCGCAAGAATCCGGGAAAGATCGAGCACTTTGATACCGCGAAGTGCGTTCTCCAGCATTTATCTGCCTCATTGCTCGCTGTCTTTCGATCAGCGTAGGCACCGCCGCCGGAAAACATCCAGTCGACTTCTCCGAAGCCTGCCTTCGTCAGCGCCGAAAGCCGCCCGGCTGATCACGGTGTCTCCTCGCCCACCACGGTGTCCTGCGCGAGTGGCTCGCGGCGCAGGACGAGTTTGGTCGTTCTGACGGTGTAGGCGTCGGGGGCCTCGTCCCAGTCGGCGGTACGCGTCGTGACCCGCTCGGCGGGGAATCCGGTGCGGTGCAGGAATTCCAGCAGGCTGGGCAGGATCGCGCGGACGTGGGAGACGCCCAGCCGCAAGGTCGCGTCGGTCGCGTACATGTGCATCAGCGGCACCCGGGTACCGGTGGCGAGGTAGTAGCCGACGGCCGTGCACACGCCCCCTGGCGCCAGCGCACGCACGGCGTCCCGCAGCCCCGATGAACGGGAGGTCGCTTCGACGACGACGTCGTAGCCCTGGTGCCGTGGCCGGACCTGCGTCGTCACGGATCTCGCGCCGAAGGACTCGGCGATCGAGCGGCGTCTGGCACTGTCATCGACGTAGTCCACAACGGAGGCACCGTGCGCGACAGCGAGACCAGCTGCGTACAGGCCGATGCTCTTGGCGCCGCCACCGAGAACGAGCACCGAGCCGCCTTCGCGGGCGGCCAGTGGCGGCACAACCGCACGCCAGGCATCGGCAAGGTTGTCGCTTGCGGCGGCCACCCGCTCGGCGGGGACGCCGGCCGGCACCGGGACGAGCATGTGCTCGGCGAAGGGCACCCGGAACTCGTCGGTGACCATGCCGCCCCAGGAGCCGCTGGCCGGCCCGAAACCGTACGCGGCCAGCGTTCCACCCCGGGCTGCGGTGACGCACTTGGAGGTGAGGCCGCGCCGGCAGGGCGAGCAGGTGCCGCAGGACACCGCCCACGGCACGATCACCCGCTGCCCGACCCTCAACCGCGTCACCTCTGGTCCGAGGGCGATGATCTCGGCAACGCACTCGTGGCCGATGGCGAAGGGCCCGCGGAAGGGGATCTTCCCGCAGATGCTGCCGACGACCGGATCGACAAGGCCGAGCGCCATGCCCGCCTGCAGCGGCCGGGACACCGGCCGGTGAATCGGCAGGGTGTCGCCGTCGCAGCGGCCGGCGATGAACGGGCGCACGATCGCATCGCCCGGATCCAGCAGGACTGGTTTGTCGCGTTCGTGCCAGGCCAGCCGCCCGCTGCGCTCGAACCGCAGTTCACGCACCGGGCGTCGTCCCCTCAACGAGAGAGACCAGCTCGGCGTAGCGGATGATCTCCCCGCCGGCGCCCCAGGTGCCTTCAGCCTGTTCGTGGATGAGCACCCACACGCGGAGTGCGTCGGCCTTGACGAGCCCGGCGGCGTCGAGCACGGCCGCGGTGGCGTCCTTGACCAGTCCCGCCTTGCGGCGATCCGACAGCGCGCCCTGGGGCACTGTGACGTCTACCCGGAAGCGGGGTCCGTCGTCCTCGGCAGTGGTCTGTGCATGCTGGGGTAGCTCGTGCAGATAGCTCCACGCCTGGGAGCGGAAGAACTCGTTGTCCGGCGCGCCCTCCCAGCGCAACACCACGGCCGCGAGCTCACGCTGGATGCTCACCCTTCCCTCTGACGTCAGTGCTCCGACGGGAGCGGTCAGTTGGACCATCGGCATGGCGCACTCCTCGGCTCGTACGGCGTCCACCACTGGCTATAACGGTCGTTATAGCCAGCGCCGACGCTACACTATGACGAGTGTTATAGCCAGGAAGGGACGCCGATGACCGAGCAGAACCCGTTGTCGCGCCAGCAACTCGTCGCCGGAGCGGCTGACATGATCCGCCGCCGCGGGCTCAACGCGACCAGCATCCGCGAGGTCGCCAAACATGCCCAGACTCCGCTTGGCTCCACATATCACTACTTCCCCGGCGGGAAACAGCAACTGGCCACCGAAGCGGTCCGCTTCGCCGGTGACGCCGTGGCCCGGATGCTCGACAAGGAGCTGCGGGCCGGCCCGGTCGAAGGACTCCGCGCCTTTCTCGCCCTCTGGCGCGAGATCATCACCAGCACCGACTTCCAGGCCGGTTGTCCCGTCCTCGCAGTGTCCATCGAAGAACACGCGGCCGATGAACGCCCCGCAGTCCTTGCCGCCGCGGCCGAGGTGTTCAACGGCTGGGAGGCGCAACTCGCCGACTCGATGCGCCAACACGGCGCTGACCCGCAGGCGGCCGGGCAACTCGCCACACTCGTGGTCGCCGCGGCCGAGGGCGCCGTGGCCATGTGCCGCGCCCAGCGCAGCACTCGACCGCTCGACCAGGTATCCGCCCAGCTCGAAGAACTGACCAGAACGACAGTCTGCAACTGATGGCCTCGCGGCGACCTCCGGCTACGGAGCGCCTTCGCGGTCGGCGAGGGTCAGGCGGATCTCCTTGATATCGCAGGTGGCGCGGAACGGGATGTCGTAGTCGGCGCAGATCGGGGTGCCGTAGCTGCGGCCGATCGATCCGCCCTCGCCGCCGAACAGGCTGGCCGTGGTGCTGGTCAGCCGGCACCGGCCGGCGTGCTCACCGTCGACCTCCAGCGTGAGGTCGCCACCCTTCCCGCGGCCGCCCCCGTCGTAGTCGAACCGGACGCGCACGACGTGGCTGCCTTGGCCCAGTGGCGCGGCCGCGGCGAGTCTGGCGGGTCCGCGGGCGGCGGCAGGGGCCTTGTAGAGAAAGGTCGGCACCCCGTCGAAGAGGAACAGGCCCCAGCCGACCATCCAGCCGCCCTGGGTGATGATCGTGCCACTGTCCATACCGGACACGACGAGGTCGGCCTCCAGCTCCCACGACCGGTTCTTGATGTCGGGGAACGACTGGTCGAAGTAGCGGATCTCGGAGCCGTACAGGGTGATTTCCGGTCGCCCGTTGAACACGTAGGGCCGGTTGTGCATGCTGAGCCGGCTCGCCCACTGCGCGCTGAGTGGATAGATGTGGTACCGCTCGGCGGCGGCGTCGAAGTCCTTGCGTAGTTCGGCAAGGCGGTCCGGGTCGGCTGCCGCGAGGTCGTCGGCCTGCGCGAAGTCGCGGTCGACGTGGTAGAGCTCCCATTCGTAGTCCTCCGGCGGCACGGAGCTCTGCGTTTCCTGCCACGGCAGCTGTTCCGGCCGGGTGGAGGCGATCCAGCCGTCCTTGTAGTAGGCCCGGTTGCCGAGCAGTTCGAAGTACTGTTCGCGATGCCGGCCGGGCGCGTCGGGAGCCTCGAAGGCGTAGCACATGCTGACCCCTTCGATCGGCTGTTGTTCGATGCCGGGGAACTCCGGACCGGGGGTGATACCGGCGATTTCGTAGATGGTGGGCGCGATATCGACGACGTGGTGGAACTGGCTGCGGATCTGGCCGCCGTGCTCGCGAAGCCGGGCAGGCCAGCTCACCACCAGCCCGTTGCGGGTGCCGCCGAAGTGTGAAGCGACCCGCTTCTGCCACTTGAACGGCGTGTTCATCGCCCACGCCCACCCCGACGGATAGTTCGCGAAGGACAGTGGACCGCCGAGATCGTCGTAAGCCGCCAGCATGTCCTCGAGCGACACGCGGACCCCGTTCAACCCCGTGTAGTCGTTCACCGATCCTTCCGGGCCGCCTTCAGCGCTGGCGCCGTTGTCACCCTGGATGTAGAACACCACCGTGTTCTCCAACCGCCCGGCACGTTCCAGTTCGCCAAGCACCCGGCCGAGCTGATGCTCGAAATGGCTCAGCTGCGCGGCGTGGACCTCCATCATGCGGGTGGCGAGCTTGCGTTGCTCCGGGGTGAGCGAGTCCCAGGCGGGAATCCCGTCCGGGCGCGGGCTCATCCTGGTATCGGCGGGGACGATGCCCATGGCCTTCTGGCGTTCGAAGGTCTCCGCCCGTACCTGGTCCCAGCCCTGGTCGAAACGCCCGGCGTACCGCTCGATCCAGTCCTTGGGCGCCTGGTGCGGTGAATGTGCGGTGCCCGGCGCCAGATACAACAGGAACGGCCGGTCCGGGGTCAGCGTGCTCTGCAGGCGAAGCCAGTCGATCGCGTGGTCGGCGAGATCGCGGTCGAGGGTGTAGTCCGGATCGTCTTCCGGCGGCGCGATCGGGGTTGTTCCTGAGATCAGCGTGGGCCGGAACTGGCTCGTCGCGGCGCTCTGGAACCCGTAGAAGTAGTCGAAGCCCATCCCCGTCGGCCAGCGGTCGAACGGGCCGGCCGGGGTGATCTCCCAGTCCGGGGTGTTGTGGTTCTTGCCCAGCCACGCCGTGTTGTAGCCATGCGCACGCAGGATGTGGCCGATCGTCGGCGCCGATTCCGGGATCACCGAGGAATAGCCGTCCACATCAGTCGCCATGTTGGTGAGCGCACCGGTATTGACCGAGTGATGATTACGGCCGGTCAGCAGTGCGGCACGCGTCGGCGAGCACATCGCCGTGGTGTGGAACTGGTTGTACCGCAAGCCCTCCCGACTGAGCGCGTCCATGACAGGCGTGTCGATCGGCCCGCCGAACGCGCTCGACGCGCCGAAACCGACATCATCGGTCAGGACGATCAAGATGTTCGGGGACCCGGGTGCGGCTGGCGGACGGCCCAGCATGATGTGCCTCCAACTTCTGCGGTGGATGCGACAGACGACTCGTGTTCGGTGACCTGAATGGACAGACCAGGCGCTGCTCTCGGTGAGCATCTTGCTTGCCAAAGTTGAATGTTGCAATAACAACTCGCGTGTGTCAATGTCGACGATCGAGCCTGGCCAACGATGATCGAGCCAGGCCGACGCAGGACACTCGATCAGATCGGTCCCCAACACCAACGACGGTGCAGGAAAGGGAAAGCCCGATGGATCAACGACGATCTCCGCATCGCGCTCCCAGTACTATCTCCCGGCGAACCGCCCTGCTCGGACTCACGAGCGTAGGCTGCGGTGCCGCCTTGAGCGGCTGCCGGCTGGCGGTCGACGAGGCACGCGGCGAGTCGCACGGTACCGCGCCGCGCGCCGGCGGCACGCTGACGATGGCGGTGAACATCGACGCCGACCCTGCAGCCGCCCAGTCGCAGCTGACCAGCTCGATCACCTGGCGCCGGCTGGTGTTCGAAACGCTCACCGCCTACGACGAGAACGGCATCCCGCAACCACAGCTGGCGACCGGCTGGGAGTTCTCCGAAGGCGGCCGGGTGCTCACGCTTCGCCTGCGGCCGGACGTGTTGTTGCATTCCGGCCGCGCAGTAGACGCGCGCGACGTGATCTACTCGCTGGGGCGTACCGCGGATCCGGACGCCCGGTCGCAGGGGCGGTCGATCGCATCGGTGATCGCCGACATGACCGCCGACGACCCGCACACGGTGCGCATACGACTGCAACGCCCGGCATCGAACCTGTTCGACCTCTTCGAGCTGGCATCGGTCATCGACCACGAGAGTGCGAACGACCTCGCCCGCGGCACCTCCGTGATCGGAACCGGACCGTTCACCTGGGAATCCTGGACACCGGGCGACTCACTCCACCTGACCCGCAACCCGCACTACCGCGTTCCCGGCCGGCCGTATCTCGACCGGATCGAGCAGTCGACGATCATCGATCCGACCGCCTTGGTCACGGCTATCCGGGGCGGCCGTGCCCATGTCGGATACGGGTCCGCACCGCTGGACGCGAAGGGCCTGTCCGCCGACGGCCGCTTCGAGATCGGCCTTTCCGCGGGAGCGGCGTATTCCCTGGGGCTGGACGTCCTGGCCCCGCCGTTCACCGACATCCGGGTGCGCCAGGCGATCGGTTACGCGATCGACCGGGAACGCATCCGCACCCAGGTCTTCGCCGGTTACGGCGAGGCCAGCAGCCTCTGGTGGACCCGCAACGAACCGGGCTGGGACGAGACGCAGTCGACGACCTACCGGTACGACCCCGAGCTGGCGCGCTCGATGATCGCCGCCGCGGGCGCGACCGGCAAGCGGATCGTCATGGACGTGCGAGGGCTGGTGTCGGTACGCAGCATGGCCGAGATCGTGCGCTACGACCTGGAAGCCGTGGGGCTGGGCGTGCAGATCCAGATACTCGACAGCGCCACCTTCGACCAGCGCCTCGCGACCGGGAAGCTGAATCCGTTGTGGGCGACCGCATTCGGGATCGCAGATCTGGGCGCGGCAACGCTGGTCAGCTCGATCCCGCCGTTCCTGCCCTCGGGCAACGCGTCACATTTCCGCGCCGACGCCTACCAGGCGATCGTGCACACGGCGCTCACCGCACCGCCGGACAAGCGCAAAGCCAGCGTGCACGCACTGGGCGCGTACCTGCAGGAGCAGGCGTTCGACCACAGCCTCGTCGTGGCCCCGCTGATGACGCTGCGGTCCCGGCGCGTCCGCGACGCCGCGCAGACCAGGCTCGGCGCCCTCGTCCTCGACAACGCATACCTGGTGTGACCATGGCCCGCTACCTTCTGCGCAGGGTCCCCTCGGCCCTCCTCGTACTGTTCGCGACCTCCGTACTGGCGTTCGTCCTGCCGCGGCTGGCGCCGGGCGATCCAGCCGTGACCATCGCCGGCCCCGACGCGACCGCGGCCGAGGTCGCGGCCATCCGCGCCGACCTCGGACTCGACCGGCCGATGGTGACGCAGTACCTGCACTGGCTCGGCGACGCGCTGCACGGGAACTTCGGCACCTCCTACCTCACCGACCGCCCGGTGACGCAGCTCCTGCTCGACCGCGCCGGCAGCACGGTGCAACTCGCCATCCTCGCCGCACTGCTCATGGTGGTGCTCGGGCTCGGCCTGGGAATCATCGCCGGTTCCGTCCGCCGCCGTTCGGCTCGCAGCGCCCTCGACCTGTTCTCCACGACGCTGCTCGGGACACCGCCGTTCCTTTCCGGACTGCTCTTGGTGCTGCTGCTGGGCATCGCGGTGCCGCTCCTGCCGGTCAGCGGGGAGGTTTCCCTGTTCGCCGACCCGGTGATCGGCATCCAGTACCTGCTGCTTCCGGCACTGGCGCTGGCGTTGACGCAGTCCGCGGCGATCGCGCGACTGGTGCGCAGCGCGATGGACCAGGCCCGAGGCGAGGACTACGTGCAAACGGCGATCGCGAAAGGCGCCTCGGACACCCGCGTGACGCTGCGGCACGTCCTGCGGAACTCATTGTCGAGCGCGCTGGTGACCTTCGGCATCCGGTTCGGCGAACTGCTCGGTGGCGCGATCGTGGTCGAGGCCATCTTCGCCCGCAATGGGCTGGGCACGCTGGCGGTGACGAGCGTGAACCAGCGTGACTACGCCGTCCTGCAGGCCATCACGCTGCTGGCCGTCGCCATCGCCGTGATCACGCAACTGCTCACCGAGATCGGGCTCGCCGCGCTCGATCCCAGGATCAAACTGGAGAGTGCGCGATGACCGTCGACTCGCAGGCGCCGGCCGCGACCGCCGGCCCGACGACACCACGACCGACACGGCACCGGACCTTGCGCCGTTACCTTGGCGCGCTGCGCCGCCCGCGCGGCGCCGTGGGGATCACGCTGCTGGGCGTGCTCGTGGCCGCCGCGGTGCTGGTGCCGCTGTTCTCCTCCGGGTACGACGCCCAGTCGATGAACACCTTCGCCGGACCCAGCTGGGCGCATCCGTTCGGCACCGACGAGCTCGGCCGCGACATCGCCGTCCGGACGCTCTACGGCCTGCGGATCGATCTGGTCCTGCTGTCCGCCGGCGTGCTGACGGCCATGGTGCTCGGCACCGTCCTCGGCGCCATCGGTGCGCTGTCCCGGGCGCTCGGCTTGTTCTTCCAACGGGTGTTCGACATCATCCAGGGCTTTCCCAGCCTCATCCTCGGCATGGTGGTCGCCTTGCTCGTGGGCCCTGGCATGCTCGCCCTTTCCATCAGCATCGTGATCTTCGCGCTGCCCGGCTTCGGCAGGCTCGCGCGGGCCGGGTTGCTCTCCCAGGAACGCAGGGAGTACGTGCTCGCGGCACAGACGATGGGCATCCCGCGGTGGCGGGTGCTGGTCCGGCACATCCTGCCCAACACGATCGACCCGATCATCGTCCACACCGCGATCGCGATGGTGATCGCGATCTTCCTCGAGACCGGGCTGTCGGTGGTGGGCCTGGGTATCCAGCCACCCGAACCGTCGCTGGGCTCGCTGCTCAACAGTGGTGTGCGGTTCCTGTCGCTGGCCCCGGTCTACGTCCTCGGACCCGCGATAGTCCTGATTCTGCTCGCCTTGTCCTTCAGCCTGCTCTCCGACGCACTCAACGAGGAGGTGCTGCGGAAATGACCACGACCCTTCCCCCCGGCGACGGGCTGCTCGACATCGACGGCCTGCGGATCCGGTTCCCCAGTACGGACGGCGCGGTGACGGCCGTCGACAACGTGTCGCTGCGGATCCATCGCGGCGAGATCGTCGGCCTGGTCGGCGAGTCCGGCTCCGGAAAGTCGGTGACCGCACGCAGCCTGCTGCGCATGGTCCCGGAACCCGGCCAGGTCGCCGGCGGCACGATCAGCTACGGCGGCGACGACCTGCTCTCGCTCGGAAAGCGGGAGATGCGGGCGATCAGGGGCGACCGGATCGCCATGGTGTTCCAGGACCCGCAGGCCTCCCTCAACCCGGTCCTGACCGTCGGTGCACAGGTGGCCGAGGCACTGCTCGTGCACGGCACACCACGCCGGCACGCGTGGACGCGCGCCGCCGAGCTACTCGACCTGGTCGGCATCCCGGACGGCGAACGACGGCTGCGCGACTATCCGCACCAGTTCTCCGGCGGCATGCGCCAGCGGGTCGTCATCGCGATGGCATTGGCCCGCGAGCCCGAGATGCTGGTCGCGGACGAACCGACGACCGCGCTCGACGTGACGATTCAGGCGCAGATCCTGCGCCTGCTCGCCGAGCTGCGGGAGCGCACCGGTGTCGCTGTCCTGATGATCACCCACGACATGGGCGTGATCGCCGAGCTGTGTGACTCGGTGGCGGTGATGTACGGCGGGCGCATCGTCGAGCGCGGTGCGGTCGACGCGGTTCTGCGCACACCGGCGCACCCGTACACGCGGGCGCTGCTGCGCGCCATGCCGCGCCTGGACACGCCGATCGGGCAGCGGCTCACCGCGATCCCCGGCCAGCCACCGGATCCGGCGAGGCTCCCGGACGGCTGCGCCTTCCACCCGAGGTGCGCGCTGGCGGTGGACCGCTGCCGTTCCGAAGTACCGCCGCTCGATCCGCTGCCTGCGAGTCCCGGACGGCTCGCCGCCTGCTGGGAGATCGGCAGCACCGCCCCGGAGCCCGCCGGTGGCCCAGCCGCACCCGCTCCCATGGCTGGTTCGGGTAAAACGATCCTCGATGTCGAGGCCCTGCGGGTGAACGTCGGCAGCCGCCGTCGCCCGGTCTTCGCCGTCGACAGTGTGGATCTGCGCGTCCGGGCCGGCGAGACGGTCGGGCTGGTCGGCGAATCGGGCTGCGGCAAGTCCACCCTCGCCCGGACCCTGGTCGGCATCGAAACACCGCACTCGGGATCTGTCACCGTGCAGGGGCAGGACCTCAACGGGCTGTCCGGGCGTGCGAGGCGTGCGATGCGACGCAGCGTGCAGTACGTGTTCCAGGACCCGTACGCCTCGCTCAACCCACGCCGCACCATCCGCGAGGCCCTGGAGGAGGCATTGCAGGCACGGGGCGTGCCGCCGCACGAACGGCCCGGCCGGGTCGTCGAACTGCTGGAGCGCGTCGGCCTGGCGGCACGGCACCAGGAGCGGCTGCCGCACGCGTTCTCCGGCGGTCAGCGCCAGCGGATCGGCATCGCCAGGGCTCTGGCAGTCGAACCCGAGTGCCTGGTGCTGGACGAGCCGGTGTCCGCATTGGACGTTTCCATCCAGGCACAGATCATCAACCTGCTCGGGGACCTGCGCGACGAGCTCGGCCTCGGTTACCTTTTCATCGCCCACGACCTGGCGGTGGTACGGGCCATCAGCGACCGGACGATGGTCATGTACCTCGGCCGGATCGTGGAGAGCGGCCCCACCGAACAGCTCTTCGCCAGGCCACGGCACCCCTACACCCAGGCACTGCTGTCCTCCTCGCCGCAGGCCGAGCCGGGCGCGCGGCGGGAGCGGATCCTGCTCCGCGGTGACCTGCCGAGCCCGAAGGATCCCCCGTCCGGCTGCCGGTTCCGGACCCGCTGCCCCATCGGCCCACTGGCCCATCCGGACCGGACGATATGCGCCGAACAGTCGCCACCGTTGCTCGCCGACGACACCGGGCACGGCGCGGCCTGCCACTTCCCCGGTGAGCTGCTGGGCCTCACGGAAAGGGATGCCCATGCCCGCTGACGACGAGACGCTGTCGGAACGACTCGTCAGGGCTTTCCTGACGAAACCGGCGGCGCAGCTGCCTGACACGGTCCTTCGCGCGGCGGTGGACCGCGTGGTCGACACGGTCGGCGTGGGACTCGCCGGCGCGAGGACCCCGGCGGCGGAGGCCGTGGCGCGTGCCGCGCTCGCCGACGCCGGCCGGTCCGGCGTGCCGGTATGGGGGCACGGCGTCCGCACCCCCGCACGGACGGCCGTGCTGGTCAACGGCACCGCCGCACACGCGCTCGACTTCGACGACAGTATCTTCGGCACGATCATGCACATCGGCGCGCTCGTCGTCCCGGTGGCACTGGCTGTGGGCGAGGAGGTCGGCGCGACCGGCCACGAGCTCCTCGCTGCCGTCGCATGTGGATACCAGGTGGCCGACGTCCTCGGCGGGCTGGCACCCGCGCAGTTCCAGCCGCGCGGCTTCCAGCCGTCCGCGGTCCTCGGGGTGTTCGCCGGTGTCATGGTGGCGGCACGTCTGCGCGGTCTCGATGCCGAAACCACGGTCGACGCCTTCGGCCTCGCCGGCAGCATGGCAAGCGGGCTCATGGAGTTCGTCGTCAGCGGCGGCGACACGAAGCCACTGCAGCTCGGCTGGGCGGCGCAGTCGAGCCTCTACGCCGTCGATCTCGCCATCGCGGGCGCCCGTGGACCCAGGACCGTGCTCGACGGCAGGTTCGGCATCTTTCAGTCCTTTGTGGATAAGACCGTGCCGCCGGATGTCACCATGTGGGCGGACCACGCGATCCTGCGCGTGGCCACGAAGCCCTACCCGGTGTGCCACGGGATTCACGATCCCGCCGACCTCTGGCTCGACGTGGCGCAGGAGATCCGCGACCGCGGCCTCGACCCGGTCTCCGACGTCGAGCACCTCACCTGCCTGGTCTCCGAGTTCACCGCACGCCTCACCCTCGATCCGCTACCGGTCAAACGACGGCCGCTGAGCGCGCATCACGCCCGGTTCAGCATGCCGTACTGCCTGGCCCGCATCGCCATCGACGGCGAACTCGGTCTGCGCAGCTTTCGCACCGGCCTGCTCGAGGACCCGGCGGCCGCGGCGTTCATGGACAAGATCGACTATGAGGTGGTCCAGCCGGGCGCCCACACCGACCTGGCCCGCGTCGGGCTCCGTGTGCGCCTGGCCGGCGGTGAGGTACTGGAGCGCTTTCTCGAACGCGCGCGCGACGCGCGGCAGGACCTCTTCGGACCGGCCGAACTGCGGGACAAGTTCCGGCAAACCACCGGCGGGCACGGCGAACCCGACGCGGCGCTCGCCGCCGCGACAGCGATCCACGAGGAGAACGACGCGTCTGCGTTCTTCGCGTGGCTGGGTGGCCGAGGCCACCCAGTGGCAACTGACCGACCGGAGCCAGAAGGAGCCGCAGGGAATTGACCGATCTTCGACCAGATACCGCGCCGGTGTCCGATGTGGATCCGTTCGCACCCGCGTCACTCGCCGACCCGATCCCGGTCGACGAAGCGCTACGCGAGCTGGGACCGTTGGTATGGCTGAGAAAATACGATCTGTGGGCGACCGGACGTCATGAGACGGTCGAGCGGATCTTCCGCGATCCGACAGTGTTCGAGTCATCCGCGGGTACGGGGCTAACCAACATCAAACATGAGGAGAACTGGCGTCCGCCGAGCGTGATCCTGGAAGCGGACCCACCCGAGCACGGCAAGTACCGCAAGGTGATGACCACTGTCCTGTCCCAGCGGGTGATCCGCCGGCTGAAGGACGAGTTCCGTGCCCACGCCGATGACCTGGTCGCCGACCTGGTGGGTCGCGGCGAGTTCGACGCGGCGAAGGACCTCGCGGAGGCTTTTCCGTTGCGTGTGCTGCCCGACGCGGTCGGGCTCGCCCCCGAGGGCCGGGAACACCTGCTCACCTACGCGAACCTCAACTTCCAGGCGATGGGGCCGAAGAACGCGCTCTACCAGGAGGCGGTGGCGAACGCCGTCGACGCCACGCAGTACGTGAACTGGCAGATGCGCCGCGAAAACCTCGACGAGGACAAGCTCGCGGGAAGCATCTTCGCCGCGGCCGACAAGGGCGACATCTCAGCCGAGGACGCGGGCATGCTGGTGCGGACGTTCCTGTCCGCCGGACTCGACACGACGATTCTCGGCATCGGTATCGCCATCAAGGCACTGGCGGACAACGAAACCGCGTGGCAAGCCCTGCGAGCCGACCCATCGCTTGCGCGGACCGTCTTCGAAGAAGGGTTGCGGTGGTACGCACCGAGCCCGTTCATCGGCCGCACGACCACCTGCCCCGTGGAGATCGACGGCGCGTTCCTGGGGGCCGCGCAGAAGGTGCTCCTGCTCGTGGGCGCCGCCAACCGCGATCCACGCAGATGGGAACGGCCCGAGCAGTTCGATCTGGCGCGGGACACCTCCGGCCAGCTCGCGTTCGGTACCGGAATCCACGGCTGTGTCGGCCAGATGATGGCCCGGATGGAGGCCGAGGTGGTGCTGAGCGCCTTGGCGGAACGCGCCGGGTCGGTGGAGCTCGCCGGCCCCCCTGCGCCGAAGTTGTCAAACTGGCTCCGCGGCTATGACTCGCTTCCCGTCCGTGTCACGCCGAAGAGGGGATGACCATGCACAAGATAATCAACTCTCCGGCGAGCGCCGTTGATGACTACGTGAACGCACTGGCCGCACGTACGCCGAGCCTGGCCCGCGTCGCCGGGTGGAACGTGCTGGCCCGCGCGGGCTCGGATCCCGCGCAACTGCGAGAGGTGGCCGTCATCTCCGGTGGCGGGTCCGGTCACGAACCGGCCCACGCCGGTTACGTCGGCGAAGGGATGTTGCACGCCGCCGTGCTGGGCGAGGTCTTCACGTCACCGTCCGCCGACGCCGTCCACGCCGCGATCAAGGCGACCGCGGGTCGCGCGGGCGCGCTTCTGGTGGTCAAGAACTACACCGGGGACAAGCTCAACTTCGGGATAGCAGCGGAAATGGCGAAAGCCGACGGTATCCCGGTGGAGACCGTGCTCGTGGGCGACGACGTGGCGCTGCCCGGCGAAACCCGGGTCGGCCCGCGCGGCATCGCGGGAACCGTGCTCGTGCACAAGATCGCCGGCGCGGCCTCCGCCCGCGGCATGAACCTGGCCGAAACCGCCGAGGCGGCCAGTGCGTTCGCCCGCAAGCTGGGCAGCATGGGCGTCGCAACCGGCCCGTGCACCCTGCCCGGCGCACTCCGGCCGAGCTTCGACCTGCCGCAGGGCGAGATCGAATGGGGGCTCGGCATCCACGGCGAGCCAGGGCGGGAACGCGGCTCGGCTCACTCGGCCAAGGGCATCGCGACGCGGCTCGTCGGTCACGTCGTGGAGCAGAAGGCCATCCCGCCGGGCGCTGCCGTCGTGGTCCTCGTCAACGGTCTCGGCGCCACAACGGCGCTGGAGCTGGAAATCGTGGGTGCCGAGGTCCAGTCGGCGCTCAACGAACATCGCATCCACCCGGTCCGGATGTGGACAGGGAGCTACCTCACCGCGCTCGACATGGCCGGGGTGTCGGTATCGCTCGCCCAGGTCACCGACGACGAACTGGAACTGCTCGATGCGCCGGCGTCCACTGTGGCCTGGCGTGCGGCGCCCCGTCTCGATCCGGGCATGAGCCGGACCAGCCTGGTCATCGCCGATGCCGGTCCGGACAACGACGACGGGCGAAACCGGCGAGCGGAGGATCTGTCGGTCGCCATAACAGCGGTGACCGCTGCGGCCGAGGCCGTCATCGCCGCGGAACCGGCACTGACCGACCTGGACCGCGCAATCGGTGACGGCGATCTCGGCACCAACCTGGCCCGTGGGGCACAACGCATCCTGGCAGCTGTCGGCACGCTGAGCAGGCTCGGCAGCCATCAGCTCCTGCTCCGCGAACTGGCGGCGCTCCTGCGCAGGCATGTCGGTGGCACCTCCGGTCCGCTCTATTCCCTGCTCGCACTGGGCGCTGCCGAAGAGCTGGCCCGCGCCGATCCCTCGCCGGGAACCTGGGCGAGGGCCTTCGCCGCCGGAACCAGCGCGGTGCGCCGAGTCGGCGGGGCGGAGGTCGGCGACCGGACCATGGTCGACGCACTGGCACCGGCCGCGGAAACGCTGTGCGAGGCCCTCGACGATGGCCGTCCGGCCGAGGCGGCCGTGCGGCTGGCGCTGTCCGCCGCCGAGGCGGGCGCCCGTGCCACCGAACAGATGCACGCCGGGCTCGGGCGGAGCAGCTACCTGGGCGAGCGGGTCGCCGGCCATCCGGACCCCGGGGCGGTCGCCGTGGTGGTCTGGCTCAGGGCCGTGGCCACCTGTCTGTACGGAGACAACTGATGAACGAACCGATGCCGTTGCGGGTCACCGCACGAGAGCCGATGGCCGACGATGTGGTGGGCCTCGAACTGGCGCGGGCGGACGGAACCGAGCTGCCCGCGTGGGCTCCCGGCGCCCACATCGATCTGCACCTGCCGGCCGGGCGCGAGACGATGATCCGCCAGTACTCGCTCTGCGGCGACCCCCGGGACCGCAGCAGGTACCGGATCGCCGTGCTGCTCGCGCCCTCGGGCCGGGGCGGCAGTCGGCACATCCATGATCGGCTCACCGAAGGCGATACCGTCCTGACTTCACCGCCGAGAAACACCTTCGAGCTCGTGCCCGCGGAGCACTACGTGTTCGTCGCCGGAGGAATCGGAATCACCCCGATCCTGTCGATGGTCCATCGGGTGGCGAGCAGCGGGACGAGCTGGGAACTGCACTACACCGGGCGTACCCGCCGCTCGATGGCCTTCACCTCGCAACTGCCCGGGGCGGGCGGCAGCGTCACGCTCGCCCCCCGTGACGAGACCGGGCGGCTGGACGTAACGCACCTGCTCGGTATGGCCAGAACCGATACGGCGGTCTACTGCTGCGGCCCCGAATCCTTGCTCGAGGCAGCGGAAAAGGCGACGGCCCACTGGCCCGCCGGAGCACTGCACGTGGAAAGGTTCGTCAACTCCCAGACCGTGCACGAACCGGGCGACGAGCCGTTCGACGTCGAGTTGGTACTCAGCGGCAAGACCGTCACGGTCGAGCCGGGAGTGTCCATCTTGACCGCCGCCGCGTCAGCCGGGGTCCGGGTGTTCTCCTCGTGCCGGGAAGGCACCTGCGGCACGTGTGAGACATTTGTCGTGGACGGGCAGGTGGACCACCGCGACGCCGTGCTCACCGACGAGGAGAAGGAAGAGTCCGAAGTGATGATGATCTGTGTATCGCGTAGCCGCGGTGGCACGCTACGACTGGAGCTCTGACATGGCCGACCGCGTCGTCCGGGAAAAGCTCGCCACGACCATCGTCAGGGACGACTACCTTCCCGCCCTGATCGCCCTGATCGCCAACGATCTGCTGTGGACAGGCACCCGGATCTACCACCAGAGGTTCGGTATCCACACCAACGAATGGCGTGTCCTGAGTGCCCTGGGCAACTGCCCCGGCGCGAACGCGAAAGAAGTCTGCGACGTTCTCGGGATGAACAAGTCCGTCGTCTCGCGGAGCGCGGCCGTGCTGCGCAACGCAGATCTGGTCGTGATGGAAAAGGAGGATGGCGTACAACGCCTGTATCTCACCGAGGCAGGCGCGGCGGTCCACGACGAGATCCTCCCCATCGCCATCGGGCTCCATCAGGAGCTGATGGCGGGCTTCACCGACCGGGAACAACGGCAACTGAAGAAGTACCTGTGCAGGCTGCTGGCGAACTCGGAAAAACTCCAGCGATACGAGTCCGAGCAAACGCATGCCGACGATCTGTGAGCTCGCTCGTTCGCCGGCCGCCTATGACACCGGTCTCAAGATCGCCCGGCCCCACCATGCTCCGAACCGACACCCGGGCCGGAAGCCGTCCAGCTCGCGAGAAGATCCATGGCTCGCTGTGAGGGTGATCCGGCCTCGGTGGTGTAGACGAACAAGGTGATGTCGGGATCGCCCGGCAGAGCGAGGGTCTCGTACTCGACAGTGAGATCCCCGACGAGGGGGTGGCGCAGACGCTTCGAACCGTGGGTGCGCTGGTGGACCCGGTGCTGTTCCCACCACTGGTCGAATTCGCGGCTGTGTTCGCGCAGTTCGGTGACGAGGGCGGCCGTAGCGCTGTCGTCTGGGTCGCGGCCGACCTCGAATCGCAGGCTCTCGACCGCGGCGCGGGCCTGGTCCTGCCAGTCGACGAACAGCGCCCGGGCGTCCTCGTCGAGGAACATCCAGCGTGCGTAGTTGCGTTGCTTCGGCGGCAACCTGTCGAAGTCGGTGAACAGTGCTTTGGCCATCCGGTTGGCGGCCAGCACGTCGGTGCGGCGGCCGAGAACAAGTGCGGGCTCGCCGTCGAGTGAGTCGAGAAGCTGATAGAGCCCTGGACGCACTCGTTGGACGCCACGGGCTCGTCGGTGGGCCGGTGCCGCGGTCAGTCCGATGAGATCCTCGAGATGCGCACGCCCTGCGGCGTCGAGTCCGAGAGCGCGGCCGATGGCCTCGACCACAGCAGCGGAGGGCATGATGCGCCTGCCTTGTTCGAGACGGGCGTAGTAGTCGGTGGACACCCCTGCCAGCAGCGCGACTTCCTCGCGCCGCAGACCGGGCACGCGGCGCACGCGCCCGTCGGGCGGCAGGCCCGCCCATGACGGGTCGACCTGGCTGCGGGCTCGTCGCAGGAAGTCAGCGAGTTCGCGGTTGGTCTTGGCCATGGAACCGATTGTCCCCAACCTCGCCCAGTTCGCGAGTGGACCTGCGCGTCCTAGGTTGCCCAGTCCGCGGTCGCAGAGGGCGCGAGATGACCGTCCACAGCGGCTTCTCGTGAGCCACGCTTACGTCGTGCCGGCGCCGGGTACCGCCTGGACCGCGCTCCCTATACAACGTGAGTTAAGGACGACAATGAGTTTCCCGAGGAATCGACCCGCGATCTGGTTCGTCACCGGTACTTCCCGCGGTCTGGGTCTCGAGTTGGTCAAGCAGCTGCTCGAGCGCGGCGACAACGTCGCCGCGACGACACGCTCGACCGAGCGGCTGCTTTCCGCGCTCGGCGACCGCGTCGACACCTCCCGCCTGCTCCCGCTCGCCATCGACCTGCGCGATGACGAAGCTGTCACGCAGGCGGTCCACCACACCAGCGAGCGCTTTGGTGGCCTCGACGTCGTCGTCAACAACGCCGGTTACGGCTTCCTGGCGGCGGTGGAGGAGACCAGCGACCGCGAGGTCCGCGACATGCTCGACGTCCAGGTCGCCGGTGTGTGGAACGTGTTGCGTGCCGCTTTGCCGATCCTGCGCGGGCAGAGGAGCGGCCACATCGTCAACGTGTCGTCGGTCCTCGGGCTGACTGCGGTCCCGGGCTGGGCGCTCTACTGCGCAGGCAAGTTCGCGCTGGAAGGCCTCAGCGAGGCCCTCGCAGCGGAGGTCGCTGACTTCGATGTCAAGGTCACCATCGTCGAGCCCGGCTACTTTCGCACCAACTTCCTCACCAAGGACTCGCTCGCGTTGCCGGCCGACACCACGCAGGCGTACCCGGCTGTCCGTGAGATGACCGTCGACCACCTGAACCTGCAGGGTGGCCAGCTCGGTGACCCGGTCAGGGGCGCGGAGGCGATCATCAGCCAGGTCGTCAGCGGTGATGGCCCACTGCGCCAGTTGCTCGGTTCGGACGCTCACTCCTTCGCCAGCGCCAAGGTCGACGCCCTGCGCGCGAACGTCGACGCCGCCGCAGAGACCGCGGCCGCGACCGACTTCCCCGCGACTGAAGTCCCGCCGACGCCCTGATCGCAGCGCTCGCCTGGAACACGCGCGGACCCATCACCGCTGACTTCCGCCGTGAGACGGTCGGTGGGGGTCGGCGTGAATATGTGTGCGCATTCCTTGCGGGTCGAACAGGATGAGTAGCTCGACGACGCCGCCGTCGGCGCTACCCAGCCAGTGCGGCAAGGACGTGTCGAACTCGGCTGCCTCGCCGGGTGGCAGTGTCAGGTCGCGCTCGCCGACGATGAGCCGTAGGTGCCCGTTGAGCACATACAGCCATTCGAAGCCGTCGTGGATCTGCGGGGTCGGCTCGCGCGGTTCGGGCTGGGCGGGGATGAGCATTTTGAACGCCTGCACCCCGCCCGGCCGCCGGGACAGCGGTATGAAGGTCATCCCGAACCGGTGGATCGGCGTGAGGTGGATGCGGGGGTCGCCGGTGCGCGGGGCGCCGACGAGGTCGTCCAGCGGAACGTTGTAGGTGCGGGCCAGCGGCAGCAGCAGTTCCAGGGTCGCGCGGCGCTGCCCGCTTTCCAGGCGGGACAGGGTGCTCTCCGACACGCCGGTTGTCGTCGCGAGGTCGGCGAGGGTGATGCCGCGGTGACGGCGCAGCGCGCGAAGTCGTGGCCCCACCCCGTCGAGCACATCGTCCGTTTCGCGGTCCACACGAACATCTTGCCAGAACCGCAAGATTCCGTGCCAGGTCGGCGCATGCCTGGCGAAACTGGGCCTACACCAACGGAAGGAACACCGATGAACGCCACTGACGCGGTCACGTTCTGGGACGAAACGCACGCGGCGCGGCCAGCGGCCCACGACCCGCGGCCGAATGCCCGGCTCACCGAGACGGTCACTGGCCTGTCACCCGGCGACGTCCTGGACCTCGGCTGCGGCGACGGTGGCGACGCGCTGTGGCTCGCCGGCCGGGGATGGCACGTCACCGCTGCCGACATCTCGGCCGTGGCGGTCGAGCGGCTCGCCGCCCTCGCCGACGCACACGGCCTCGGCGACCGCGTCACCGCCGTGCGGTACGACCTGGGCGGGGCTTTCCCGCAGGGCGAGTTCGACCTGATCTGCGCCCACTACCTGCACTCCCCCTTCGACCTGGACAGAGCAACCGTCCTGCGCTCGGCCGCGCACGCGTTGCGCCAGGGCGGGCGGCTGCTGGTCGTCGACCACGGCTCGGCCGCGCCGTGGACGTGGAACCAGGACCACGACGTCCGGTACCCGAGCCCGCGGGAGGTTGCTGCGGACATCGACCTGGACGCGGCGACGTGGGCGGTCGAGCGGGCCGACACACCCCGCAGGATCGCGACCGGACCAGGCGGACGCACCGCCGAGGTCATCGACCACGTCCTGCTGATCCGCCGCACCACCTGACACTCGCCGCGCACGAAGGAAGGAGACCGCCATGCCCGCCACCACGCGCCGCAACCGCCGCCGTGACACCCCACCGCCCCGCACCGGAAGCAGCGAGACCGAGGTCCTGCGCGGATTCCTCGACTACCTCCGCGCCTCGATCGCCGCGAAGGTCGACGGCGCACCCGAACCACACGTGCGAACAGCCGCGGTGCCGTCGGGCACGAACCTGCTCGGCCTGCTCAACCACCTGACCTGCGTCGAACGCTCGATCTTCCTCGGCGAGAACGTCACCGACTGGCAGGCGACCTTCCAGGCCGCGCCAGCGGACAGCGTGGCCGACGTCGTCGCCCGCTACCGCGAGACGGTCGAGCGCGCGAACGACGTACTCGACGGGTGCACCGATCTCGCCACACCGGTCCCCCGACCGCGACCGGGACGCCCCGCTCCCAGCGTCCGCTGGGCACTCACCCACATGATCGAGGAGACCGGCAGGCACGCGGGCCACGCCGATATCCTCCGCGAACTGATCGACGGCGCGACCGGGCGCTGACAGGTCCACAGATCATCCATTGTGGACAGACAACATCTCAACGTTCTCGATGGCCCTGGTAAGCCCGCCAGCCGCCGTAGGCGGTGATGTCGGGCGCGCCCTCGAGCGCGACTGCCTCGCAGAGGAAGCCGGCGACGGTCCGGCCGTCACCGAGCCGCACCGGTCCGATCCCCATCGGCGCGGGCAGGTTCGCGACGAACGTGCCGAAACCGGCCGCGGGCAGCCGCCACAGCTCGCCCGCGACAGCGGCTCCGCCAGCGGCGACACGTGCCAGACCGGGCTTCGGCGGCGTGGTGGGCAGCGCGTACAGCCGGTAGGTCGGCGCGGTGCGTACGTCCGCGACGAAGCTGCCACCGGCGGAGACCAGCTGGTGGTTCAGCGGCTGGCCGCGCAGGTGCGCCCCGACGACGAGCAGCTCGACCGCAGGGGCAGCGATCCGCTCCGCGAGCTGTGCCAGCGTGCGATCGGCGAAGGGGGCGCCGGTGAGCATGACTCCGAACGGCAGCCCGGCGACCGCGCCCGCCGGGACCGCGAGCGCGCTGCGGTCCAGCAGGTTCGCGAAGTTCGTGTAGCGGCCCATCCGCGCGTTCGCGCCGACGGGATCCACCGCGACCTCCGCGAGCGTGGGATGCCAGGTGGTCGTTGGGGTGAGGAGCGCGACCGCGCCGTCGAGCCGGGAAAGCCCTTCGTGGCCGAGGAGATCGAGCCGCTCGCAATCGCGGACGTAGTCGACCGCCCCTGCCTGCGCGCCCGCCAGGATGATCGCCGCGACCGTGGGATCGAGATCGTCGCCGACGAGTTCGGGGTGCGCCGCGATGAAGTCACCCACCGCCGCCGTGCGCTCGGCGACGAACGCCCCGCCGTACAGCAGCGTGGCCGCTTCCAGCAGCGGCGCGATGTCGACCTCGACGATCTCGGCGCCGCCGGCGGCGAGATCGGCGACGACACGGGCGAACGCCTCCGCCCAGCCGTCCGCGAGGCCGGCCAGCTGTTCCGGGGTGGGCACGGCGACCCGCGGCGAGGCGTCGAGCGCGGGTGCCGGCTGGTCCGGCCGTGCCCGCGGGTCGACACCATCGGCACCGCTCATCAGCTCCGCCGCGCGCCGGGCCGTTCCGAGATCGCGGGCGAACACGGTGACGCAGTCGAGCGTGCGGCAGGCCGGGACGACCCCCGTCGCGGGCACCAGTCCGGCAGTGGGCTTGACGCCGTAGACACCGTTGAGGGCGGCCGGCACCCGCCCCGAGCCCGCCGTGTCGGTGCCCAGCGCGAGATCGACGATCCCGAGCGCCGTCGCGACAGCCGAGCCGGAGCTGGACCCGCCGGAGATCCGTGCCGGGTCCCACGCGTTGCGCACCGCCCCGAACGGGCTGCGGGTACCCACCAGGCCGGTCGCGAACTGGTCGAGGTTGGTCTTGCCGATCACCACCGCACCAGCCGCGCGCAGGCGGGCGACGGCGGTGGCGTCCCGGTCCGGGTCATACGCGAACGCGCGGCTGCCCGCTGTCGTCGGCAGCCCGGCGACGTCGATGTTGTCCTTGACCGCCACGGCCGTACCCGCGAGCGGAAGCCGCTGTCCGGCGGCCACCCGCCTGTCGATCTCCTCGGCCTCGGCCAGCGCCGTCGCCTCGTCGCGCACGGTGATCCACACCTCGGGCCGGCCGGTCTCCCGCAGGCGGGCGTAGGCCGCTGCCACCCGCGCGAACGCCGCGCCGGTCATCGCCGCGTCACAATCATCCGCAGCGGCGTGCAGTCGAAGTCGTTGCAGGGGTTGTTCATCTGCGGACAGTTCGACACGATCACCAGCACGTTCCGCTCCGCGTGCAGGGCCACCCGCCTGCCCGGCGCCGACATCCCGTCCACGATGCCCAGTGAGCCATCCGCCTCGACCGGTACGTTCATGAACCAGTTCAGGTTCGACACGAGGTCGCGCGCCCCCAGCCCGTGGCGGGCGCCCTCGGCGAGGAAATTCTCGCGGCACGCGTGCTGGTAGGCCGTGTGGTGGCCATAGCGCAGCGTGTTCGACTCCTTGCTACAGGCGCCACCGATCGTGTCCTGCCGGTCCACCTCATTGCCCACGACAGTCATGAGGGGGCGACCCAGGTTGCTGCGCAGCACCGTTCCGGTGCGCACGTAAACGTTGCCCTGCCAGGCAATCGTGTCCGCCGCGCTGTACCTCTCGGCGGTGGCGGCGCTGTCGTCAGCGGCGTAGAAGAGACAGTCGGCCGACTGGTTGCCGCCGACGTCGACGATCGTCAGCACGTCACCCGCCGCCACGACACCCGACCACGCGGCCCGCGAGGCGACGCGCGCGTCGAGCACGACCTCCCCCGGTACGAGCGGGTCCGACCAGTCGAGCGGGCTGGCGGGGTCGTGGACGGGCCGCGGCGGAACCGTGGTCGCGATGCTCATCTCGTACTCCTCGTTCGTCGCAAGCGGTTCACAGCCCGGCCAGCTCTGCGTAGGCGATCGTGTTGCGGTAGGCGCGTTCCCGCTCCGGCGAGGCCACCGCGACGGCATCGTCGAGAGCCGTCGGCCGTGACCGCCAGGCATGCACACGCAGCGGCCCGGCGATGTAGTCCGGGCGCGGATCGCGCGGGTGCGGGCTGTTCACGACCAGAACGATGAGCGGGAGCTCCGCCAGCAGGTCGACGGACCGGCCAGGCCCTGCTGAGCCGGTCCATTCCAGCGCGCCGTCGGCGGCCACCCGCACGCCCTTGAAGAACGACACCGCGGGCGGCAGGTCGCGCGGCTCCAGTCCGTGCTTGGCACCGGCCAGCCGCAGCAGCGCGTGGCCCGACGGCGACGGGCCCTCGGGGGCCGCCTCACCGTATTTCGCCTCGTTCCACGCGTCACTGCTCACGCCGCAGAACGCGTCGTGGTGGCCCGAGGTGTCCGAGACGACCGTGGCGAGTACCCGGCCGTCACCGGAGAGCAGCGGGTGGCCCGGGCCGAGGTACGCCTGCCACGAGATCTTCTGCGTGTCAGCGACGTTGAGCCGCTCCCCCGGCGCGAGTGCGTTGTGAACGAGAACGCCGGCGCAGGCCTCGCCGTCGACGTCCTCGAGGCGCAGCCGGGTGCCGCGTGTGACGCGCAGGTGCGTGTAGCCGCCGGGCGCGACCGTCTCCGCCCAGGTCAGCGAGGCGGGGTCGACACCGTCGGGAGGGAACGGCGTCTCGGTGGGCGGCAGGTAGGGCATCCACTCGGAGACGGACGCCCGGCCGCGCGCGTCCGTCCGCGCCTGCCCGACGCTCGCCAGTCCGCCGTCATCGCGCCGGCCGATCGTCATGTCGATTCCTCCTCGCTGTGTATCCCGTATCCCCCGCCACCGGCCCGGTCGAGGATCCTGCGTGGCTCGGCCACGAGCATCCGGTCGAGGCGCCCGGCCGGGACCCCCGCCGCGAGCAGCGCCGGGATGATCCGCTCCAGCAGGTAGCCATAGCCGTAGCCGCCGTACGTCCGCAGCTGTGCCTTCGTCCACAGCGACTCGCCGAGCACGTGCCGCGAAGCGGGATGTTCCGCACAGAAGCGGGCGAAGAAGTCCAGGCGCTCGCCGTCGGACGGGTTGTGGACGCGGCCGGTGTGACCGGCCTCCGTCCCGTAGCACATCTCCAGCACGGCACCGGCCGCGGCGAGGTCGGCCCAGTATCCGGCGTCCAGGTACTCGTCGGCATTGGTGAAGACCACCCGCTCGGCCGGCAGTCCCTCGGCGGCGCACAGTGCGAGCACCTCAGGGCCGCGGAATGCCTCCGGATCCAGCCGCACCGTGACAGCGGCGCCCGCCCGGACGGCCGCCCGCGCCGCCGCGCGCAGCATGGCTCGCTCCGCTTCCGGCAGGTCCGCCGTCGTACCCATGATGCCGAGCAGACCGGCGCGGTAGCCGGTGCCCGGCACGCGATCCAGCAGCGCACCGGCCAGGTGTTCTTCCAGCCCCGCCTCATCGAGATCGGCGATCCAGCCGGGGAGCGTGGACCGAAGGTAGGCGCCGTAGCTGCACACGATCGTCATGCCTGACCGGCGTGCCACGTCGGGCAGGCCCGCGTGGTCGGGGCCGAGCCCCCACGAGGTGGACTCCACGAGCGCGCGCTGGCCCAGCGCGACGGCGCGGGTCAGCTCGGCGACGGCGACGCCGGGCTCGTCCAGACGCAGATTGTCGGCCAGCGCGAGCATGTTCCAGCGCAGGTAGCCCAGTGTCTCGGGGACGACACGGTCAGCGGTGGGGCCGGGCTCGGCGCCGTCACGGCGCAGCCTGGAGGCGTCGCTGAGTACGTGGTCGTGCATCGACGTGACGCCCAGCCGCTCGGCGGGGATGGGGCCCAGCACAGTTTCGATCACGCGCGTTCCCTGCTTTCGGTACGTGTCTCGACGACGGTGACCAACTCGAACACGTTGCCGCCCGAGAGGCTCGTGACGCCGATGCTCGCGGACGTGCCCCGTCCGATCTCGTCGCCGAAGACCTCGACGAAGAGGTCGTTGGCGCCGTTCGCGACCAGGTTGACGTCGGTGAAGTCGGGGGCCGTCACGACGAAGCAGAGGGTGCTCACCAGCGCCGTGACCTCGTCGAGCGACCCAGCGCCATGCCGGATGAGACCGAGCACGTTGACGGCGGTGGCGCGGGCGGCCTGGTAGCCCTGCTCCTGGGTGACATCGGCGCCGACGCGGCCGGGGAACAGCTTGGTGCCCTGCCGGTCCTCGGGAGTCATCCCGCTGATGGTGAGGGTGCGGCCGGAGCGGTGGAAGGGCTTCATCGGGCTGTAGCGCTCGCCGTAGGGCGGGTCGCTGTAGTCGGGAATCACCAGGCCCAGCTCGGCCACGCGCTGCTCGGGAGTTGAGGTCGTCGGCACAGGGCTCCTCCCGCTCAAGTGAATCCCTAAAGTGGATCCATCTTAGATAGTATCGGATACACATTACCGACGGGAGGGTCCATGGCTGGTGCGGAACAACGAGTCCGAGAGCTCCGACTCGACATCCCCGACTACGCCGACCCGCCCTACGGCCGCCGCTACGGACCCATGAAGCCGTTCCATCGCATCGGCAACCTGCTCCAGCTCAGCGGGCTGACACCAGAGAACCGCGCCGGAGAACGGCTGCACCCCGGCGTCATCGGCGTCGACGTCACCATCGAGCAGGGCTACGCCGCGGCCCGGCTGACCGCGATCCACACCCTCGGGATGATCCGCTACGCCATCGGCTCACTCGACCACGTCGCGAGCCTGTCCCGCGCGCTGTGCTTCGTGGTCTGCCCGCCGGGATTCGAGCTGCCACACGAGGTCTCCAACGGCGCGAGCGACCTGTTCCTGGAGGTCTTCGGCGAGGAGATCGGCAGCATGGGCCGCGCATCGATCGGCGCGACGACACTCTCGCGCAACAACTGCTTCGAGCTCTGGCTCGACCTGGAGTGCGTACCAGAACCGACCCGCGCATGAGGCCCGATCAGGACATCATCCGCACTGTTCCGTTCTGGCTCATCTTCACCGCCTCCGCGCTCGGCGCGATGACCAACGCGGCCAGCACACCGATCATCCCGGTCTACGTCGAGCGTGTCCTCGACGGCGGCACGACCCTGTCGGGCGTGGTCATCTCGATCGCCGCGGTCTCCTCGATGGTCGCGATGCCCATCGCGGGGCTGCTGGGCGACCGGCGCGGATACCGGACGGTGGCGCTGACGGGCGGCGCGCTCGCCGGGCTCGGGATGATCCTGCTGGCGGTCGTGCCGTCGCTGTGGGGAGCCGGTCTGGGCCGCATCCTGTTCGGGCTCGGCAACGCCGCGGCGATGACGCTCGTCATGACCTGGCTCGTCGCGATGGCACCCCCGGCGCAACGGGGCAGGGCGCTGAGCATCTTCGGGCTGAGCGTGTGGCTCGGGCTCGCCCTCGGCCCACAGGTCGGCGCCGCCGTCAACCAGGCGAGCGGACCCGCCCAGGTGTTCGTGGTGTGCGCACTGCTCGAGCTGGCCACCGCCGGGCTCATCGCCTGCCTGCCCCGGCCGCCAAGGCCAGCACATCCGGACCCGCCGGCCGCGAAGCCACGGCGCGCGGCCGGGGTCGGCCGGGCCTTCCGCGCGGTCTGGGTGCCCGGTGTCGTCGCCGCGGCGGCCTGGTGCGGCGAAGGCCTGATGCTCGGGTTCCTCATCATCCACCTCGAAGCCGGTGGTGTGCCGTCGAGCGGGATCCTGGGCGCCGCGTCGGTCTTCGCGGTCTTCTCCGTGAGCGTCATCGGAGCACGCATGGCCCTCGCGAGCCTGCCCGACCGCCTCGGCCCACTGAGGTCGACCGCGATCTCGCTGTGCGCGCTGGCGGCGGGCCTCGCCATGCTCGGCTTCGCCCGTAGCTTCTGGACCGCCGCGATCGGCGCCGCCCTCATCGGCGTCGGCTTCTCACCCCTGTACCCGTCGCTGACCATGCTCGCCACCCGTGGCCTGAGCGTCGCGAACCGGGCGCTCGGGCTGGGCATGTTCTCGAGCTTCACCAGCGTCGGCTTCGCCAGCGGCGCCCTCGTCGGCGGCCTCGTGATCGCCGTCGCGTCGACAACCTGGGCGTTCGTTCTGGTCGCGGGGCTGCAAATGGGAGCGCTGGCCGTTGTCACGGTGTTCACCCGCGACGACTCTCCACGCGAGAGCCCCGACCAGGACCCACCCCGCGACCCCGCCGCGTAAGCCCTGCCGTCTTGGCAGAATCAGGCGGCGACCATGGCCGGCTTCGCCGGTGGGGCGGCGATGACGTGCACGCGCTCCGGGTCGCGGCAGGCGAGCCTCGCCCGGGTGCCCACCACGAGCGACGACACGTCGGCCGATGGGGACAGCGAGCACACCACCTTGCGGCCCGCGTCCGTCAACAGCTCCAGCCGGAACCGGGTGCCCTGGAAGCTCAGCAGGTGGATCGCGCCCTCGACGTGCCAGGCGGGACACGGCTCGCCGTCGGCGACGAGCTCGAGGTCCTCCGGGCGCAGAACGGCGGTGCCGTCGACATCGGAACCGTCCGCGCCATCCAGGATGCGCCCACCAGCGGTGGGCAGCAGGTTCGCCTCACCGAGGAAACCGGCGACGTAGGAGTTGACGGGATGACGATAGAGATCCTCGGGCGAGTCGACCTGAACGAGGACACCATCGCGCATGATCGCGACACGATCGGACATCGTCAGGGCCTCCGTCTGGTCGTGCGTCACGGACACCGTGGTGATACCGACCTGGCGCTGGATGCGCGTGACCTCGACCTGCATCTGCTCGCGCAGTTGCTTGTCCAGCGCCGCCATCGGCTCGTCGAGCAACAGCACGCCGGGGTTCGCCGCGAGGGCGCGGGCGAGCGCGACGCGCTGCCGCTGGCCGCCCGAGAGCGACGCCGGCGAGCGATCGGCCATCCCCGGCAACTGGACGAGCGCGAGCATCTCGTCAGCCACGGCGCGCCGCTCCTTGGCCGGACGCCGGGCCGCGCGCAACGGGAAGGAGACGTTCGCACCGACGGACATGTGCGGGAACAGCGCGTAGGACTGGAAGACGACGCCGACGTTGCGCTTCTGCGGCGGTCGTTTGTCCACATTGACGCCATCGAAGGTGAGGTGTCCACTGTCGACGGTTTGCAGGCCCGCGATGACGTTCAGCAGCGTGGACTTGCCACTACCGCTCGCGCCGAGCAGCGTGACGAACTCTCCCGGCTCGACGTCGAGCGACACGCCCTTGAGCACGTGGTTGTGGCCCAGCGTGACGTGCACGTCCTGGATCGAGAGTGCGATGGTCATCGGGAAGCTCCTTCGAGCGCGGCCGGCCGGTCGGCGCGGCGCGGGGAAAGCGCGCGCCTCGTCCTCCGCCGCCGTACGGCGTTGCTGACGGGGATGATGGCGAGCACGAGGATGGCGAGGAACGAGACAAGGGTCGACGCCGCTGTCAATTCGGGCGAGAACGCCTCCTGCGACGCGTTCAGCATGCGCAGCGGCAGCGTCTGCTCACCAGGTGGCATGAGAAACACCGCGAGCACGACCTCGTCGAAGACGACGACGAACGCGAACAGTGCGCCCGACAACAGGTACGGCACGAGCGCGGGCAGCTCGATCTTCCACAGGATCAGCGGCCACCGGGCGCCGAGGGTGCTGGCGGCCGGGCGCAATGCGGGATCGATCCGGGCCAGGCCGCCGGAGACGATCACGAAGACATATGGCAGGGCGACCAGTGCGTGCCCGACGATGAGCGCGACGAGCGTGCCGCGCAGGAAACCGAGTTCCATGTTCACGCCGTGGAGCCCGACCGCGTAGGCGATCGGCGGAAGTGCGATCGGGACGATGAACAGTGTGCGGATCCAGCGTTGCGCCAACCGGTTGCGGACCCGCGTCAGCCCGATCGCTCCCAGCGTGCCCAGCACGGCGGCGATGAGGGTCGAGACGGTCGCCGTCCACAGCGACAGCTGGAACGACTCCATCCAGCGGCGGTCGCTGAGCACCTCGGTATACCACTGGAGGGAGAAACCCTCGGGCGGAAACAGAATGAAACTGCCCCCGGTCCACGACGTCGCGACGAGGATGAGGAACGGGACGATCAGGAGCAGGCTCGCGAGCACCGCCACCACGATGACGGGAATCCGGTACCAGCCGAGACTGCGGCCGACGGGTGTGCTCATCGCGTCATCCCCATTTCTCGCTGACCCGGAAAAGGCGGTCGGCGATGAGGTAGACGATCATCGTCCCGCCGACGAGGAGGATGCTCATCGCCGCCCCGATGTCCGGCCGGTTGGCCTGGTTCATCTGCGCGTTGATGACGCCCGACACGGTCATGTTGCTGGGCCCGCCGAGCAGGAGCGGCGTCACGTAGAAGCCAAGGGACATAACGAAGACGAGGATGCCGCCGCTCAACGCGGGCGGCAGGATCTGCGGCCACGTCACGGCGCGGAAGGTCAGCCACGGTCCGGCTCCGAAGATGGTCGAGGCGTTGAGCTGTTCACGGTCGATCGACTGGAGGGCCGACATCACGGGCAGCACCGCGAACGGCAGCATGACGGCCACCATCGCCGGATACATGCCGATGGTCGTCTGGTACAGCTCGATCGGCTCGTCCGCCAGACCGAACAGCCCGAGGAACCAGTAGATGGCGCCCCGTGGCAGCTCGAGCAGCATCCAGCCGAAGGAACGCACCATAATGGACGTCCACAGTGACAGGATCAGGGCCGCGACGAGCACGAACCGCAACCATGCCGGTGCGGCGACGACCGCGAGCGCGTATGCGGTGCCCAGGATCATCGTCAGGATCATCACGATGACGGCCATGACGACCGTACGCAGGAGTGACGCGGCGAAGGCAGGCACCTCAAAGGCGTCCGTGTACGCCGTGCCGCCCTCCAGCGACTGCGTGACGAGTGTCAGCAGCGGTAACCCGAGCGCCAGCACGAAGAAGATCAGGGGTGGCCACAGCAGCCACCTCGCCTCGGCTTTGGACACTCCCAGTGGCTTGCGCACCGGCGCGTCCGCTCGCGCTCGGGGTATTGCGGTGGATGGCATGCTCACGTCGACATGCTCCGAGATCGACGTTTCCGGGGTGTTTCACTGACGGTCGTCATGAGTTGCCTCGCCTTCCACGCGGATCGGCTCGCCCGCTCAGCCGGCCGGCCAGGCCGTGTAGGCGGTCATTCACGTACCCACTCAATGGATCCAATCTATCCAAGCATGGATCCTGAACTGTATCGGCGATGTTAAAGGTCCGCAACAGGCGGTTTGTCAGTCGAGAACGGGCGCGCCCGAGAGGAACCGGTCAACGACGTTGCCGAGCAGGCGCGACACGGACGTTTCCCCACCGGCACCACCGAGCGCGCCTGCGAAGGCGATCGATCCGGTCGAGAACACCGCCCCGCCACCCGAGCGCGGGACCAGCACGAGATCGGAGCGAACCCTCGGATTGCGCGCACCGCCCAGCACCCGGCTGGTCATGTTGAAGTTCTCGCGCGCTTCGAGCATGTCGTCGCCGTGCCCGACCGACGTCGCGAGAACGACGGCGTCGGCCGACGTTCCGAGCAACGGACTGGCCGAGTCGATCTCCAGTCCCGCCGCGCCCCCGGCGACGCCGTAGCGCCCGAAGTCGCGCTCGGAAGCGTCCAGAACGCCCTCGAACACCCACCCGACCCGTGGATCGTCGGTGGCGCGGCGATACCCCGCGGACGCGCCGGGGTTGCCGGCCGCGACGAACCCGACGCCGAACGTCTTCTGCGGGGCACGCCCGCGGAAGCGCCAGATCCCGCCCGGCTCGCCGGTGAACGACAGGTGGTACTCCCCCGGATCGGCGCACCATGCCTGGGTGCCGCCCCACCGGCGGATCTCGATGACCTGCTCGTCGTCCGGATCGAACCCGGTGACCCAGTACATTCCGTTGCCGCCGAGGTAGAGAAGGCGGCCACCGGTCGAGACGTACCGCTCATAGGCGTCGAGCATGGGGCCGCTCGCGTACTCGGGGTGCGATCCGGTCAGCACGGCCGCGTAGCGCGACAGCAGGCTCGCGCCTTCACGGTGCAGCTCGAGGTCGGTCACCACGTCGTACGGACGGCCGGTGCGTTCGAGCCAGTCGACGATCTGCATGTCACCGGTGAACTGCCAGACCGGCGCGTTGTGGTCGTAGGCCCGCTCGCGCATCGTGAGGATGGGCCGGCGCCAGCTGGAGTAGAAGACCGGTGAGCCGTCGCCGTGCACCTCGTACAGCGACAACCCCAGCTCGCGACGCGCGTTACGGAACAGCTCGAAGTCGTCGAGTGTGGGCACCTGCTGACTCCACACCTGCGTGCGCGGGCTGTCGACGCCAACATGGTCGTTGGCGTACGCGAGGTAGGAGTTGGTCGGCAGGACGAGCAGCAGCGGCGCGGTGGCCGTGCCCTCGGGTGGTCCGACGAACACCGGGACGAGATCCGTTGTGTGGTCGCTGGCCGTGAGCCGCACGGCGTACACCCCGCTGCGCAGGTCGTCCGGCAGCGCGATCCCGCCCTGCGACAGCCAGCCGCAGTCGGTGAGATCGTCGCGGTGGAAGTGGATCGCCGCGTACTCCGCCGGCGCGAACCGCGCGTCGGTGACGTCGCCACACCAGCTGGAGGCCGTGACGGCACGGTGCGGATGCTGCACGGCGGCACCGTGCCGCCCGTGACCGCTTACATCCGTGATGCGCGTGGTGGCGGCGACGCCGCCAGCTCCGATGTCCGCACCCAGGTCCCACGCCGCCACCACCGCGAGATGCTCCGCCAGCTCGCCGCGAGAGCCGGTCGCCGCGGCGTCCGCCACAATCACCGGGTTCTCGATGCGACCGTCGAAACTCAGCTCGGGGCCGTCCGGGCGCAGCGAACGGCACCCCCACAGCAGCGGCCCGCGAGCCGGAACAACCTGTGCCCCAACAACAACCGACGCGGCCACGGTGTCGCAGGGCGCCCGCACGAACCGGTTCGATGCGAACGTCCCGGCCGGGGTGACCTCGATCCGGAGTCGCTCGCCGGGCCGGCCGGGGATCACCGCCCTGACCTCGACCCAGCAGCCCGCCGCGAGCGGAGCGCCGACGGCGAGGCTCACCGGACCGGACGTCGTGCACACCCCGGCACAGGCCCGCCCATCGGACCCGACCCCCACCCACCAGCCGGTGCCATCCGCCGCGTGCGCGATCGCCACCTGCGGGCCGAACGCCGGATCACCCGGCGTCGTCGGCATGAATGCGAGCGCGACGACCAGGCCGTCCTTCCCGATCGGCGGGATGCCGTCGAACCGCGCGTACGAGCCGAGCGCGGTCGGCTGGTCGATGCCACGCGCCGAGACAGGCACGGCACCGGTTACGTTCTCGGCGCGCCGCCGGACCCCGGCCGAGGGGATCTCCAGTGCCAGCAGCCGGACGAGCTCACCTCGCCAGTGCTCGGCCCCTGTGCTCACCTGCAGCGCGACCGTGTCGCCCGGACGGTAGGAGACGCGGTCGGTGTAGCCCAGTACGCGTGGTGGCACGGTCGCTTCGTCACCCATCAGCGTTCTCCCATGGTCAAAGCGCGAAGACCTCACGTCCGCCGACGACGGTGCGCAGCACCATGGCACTCGCGAGCTCGTCGTCATCGGCCTCGACCGGATCGACGCTCACCTCGACCCAGTCGGCCAGCTTTCCTGGCGCGAGACTCCCGCGCTCGTCATCGGCGAAGCAGTAGTAGGCGGCGTCGACGGTCCACATGCGCAGCGCCTCGGCCGGGGTGAGCGCCGAATGCGGCCCGAGCGGTGCGTCCCGGCCGCGTACCCGCCGGGTCCGCGACTGCCACATACCGAACAGCGGAGACATGGGGAAGTCGGGACCGTCCGAGCCACCGGCCAGCCGCACACCGGCGTCCGCCCAGGCACGCAGCGGAGCCAGGTCGCCTGCCGGCGCGCCGAAACGGTCGGCGATCCCGGCGCCGACCCGCCAGTGCATGGACGGCTGCGTCGACAGGACTACGCCCAGCCGGGCCGCGAGCTCCATCGACTCCGCCGACGGCCACAGGTAGGCGTGCATGACCGAGAACCGGAGGTCGCGGACGGGACGCAGCCGGTCGGCCCGCGCCATGCACTCCAGCACGATGCGCACAGCCTCGTCACCGACGGTGTGGACGGCCAGGGACCAGCCGCGCGTGGCGCAGTGATCCGCGAGTGCCTGGAACGTTTCGGTGGAGCAGACCTGCGTGCCGTGGTAACCGGGCTTTCCTGGCCATTCGCGGCTGAGCAGCGCGGTACCGAAGCCGCCGGTGCCGTCGAAGTACACCTTGAGCGGGCCGATCCGCAGCCGCTCGTCACCGAACCCGGTCACCGTGCCGAGACCGGTGAGGAACTCCTCCGGAGGGACCGCGGTGTCCACAAGGGGCATCGCCAGCGTGCGCAGCGTCAGCGTGCCACTGGTCCACGCCTCCTGGTACACGGCCAGCTCAGCCGGTGTGAGACCGGGCTCGGCGGCGCCGACGACGCCGAGGCTGTGCAGGTGTGCCTGGCCCTCGGCGAGGGCGGCATGCAACTCGTCCAGATCGACCGGCGGCACCTGTGAGAACACCAGGTCCGCCGCAGGCCGCTCGATGAGCACGCCGGTCGGTTCGCCGTCGTCGTCGCGTTCGATGGTGCCGCCGGGCGGGTCCGGTGTCGTCCGGTCGATCCCGGACCGTTGCAGCGCGGCCGTGTTCACGATCGCGTCGTGCGTGCGGCGATCGAGGTAGAGGGCCGTCGTTCCCGAGACGGGATCGAGGTCGTGCCGGTTCGGCAACCGGCCCTCCGCGAGGTCTTCGGCGTGGAAGTGCGCGCCGACGACCGCCCAGTCGAGCCCGGGGTGGCGGGCCAGCCAGTCGCGCACCCGCTCGACGACCTCCCGCACCGATCCGGCGTCGGAGATCGTCAGCCGCCGCCGCTCCAGACCCACGACGAGCGTGTGCACGTGTGCGTCGATGAAGCCGGGCAGCACGGTCCCGCGAGCCTCCTCGACCCGGGCCGACGGCTCGAGCGCACGCAACGCTGCCGCCTCGCCCGTCGCGACGACGCGACCGCCACGCACGAGCATCGCCTCCGCGAGCGGTCGCGCGTCGTCCATCGTGCGGACCCGGCCGCGGACGATCACGGGGTGACCGTCCGTGGCCGGGCCGGTGGCGGCGATCAGCCGGCCAGCCACGACGTGTACCAGTTGAGCAGCTCCTCGGTCGCTTCCGCGCGGGCCTTCGAGTCCTGGTAGACTACGGCGGTGTGGCTGGGCGCGTTGGCGAGGTTGTCCTGGACGTCCGCCGGGATGTGCTCGTACGCCTCGGGGTTGCCGGGGCCGTAGTTGGTGCGCGCCGCGAACTCGGCCTGCCGCTCCGGGTCGTGGAAGTACTCCGTGAGCGCCAGGATGTTCTCGGCGTTCGGCGCCTGCTTCGGGATCGCGATCACGTTCGGAGCCACGACCGCCTGGTCCCACGAGACCGTGACGTCCTGGCCCGCGTTGCGCAGGGCCGAGAACTGGCCGCTCGGCCCCATGGCGACGGCGGCCGTCCCCGACACGAGCAGCTGCTGGATCTCCGGATACGACATGTAGAACACCATGTTCGGGCGCAGCTCGTCGAGCTTCGCCGAGCAGCGGTCGAAATCGAGCGGGTACAGGTTCTCGGGGGCGACACCGTCGGCGAGGAGCGCGATCTCGCACGAGCTGTCGTAGCTGCCCGGTGTGCCGGGCCAGGCCCGCTTGCCAGGGTAGGTCTGGACGTCCCAGAAGTCGGCCCACGTCTTGGGACCGCCGTTCGGGAAGGTGTCGCTGAGGTAGCCCTGCGCGTGACCGACGTAGAAGGTCCCGAACGCGTAGGCGCGGATGTCCTCGGGCAGCGCCTGGTCCTGGTACTCGGCCGGGATCTGGGTGACGTTGTCCTTGTTGGCGTACACGAGGTCGAGCCCGACGTGTGTCGCGTCGTAGTCGCCTTGCCCACCCGACATCATCGCTTCCTGCATGGCGTCGTTGACCACGACCGAGACGACCTCGACGCCCGTGTTCTCCGTGAAGGGAGCGAAGTAGATCTCCTGGCGGGCCTCGTTGGTCGGACCGCCGAAGTCGGCCCAGATGATCTCGCCGCTCAACGCGGCCGTGTCCCCGCTGGTCTGCGCTTCGCCGCCGCTGCCGCATCCCGCGAGCAGGGCGATACCGGCGGCCGCGGCGCCGAGCCGGATACGCGCTCGGCGAATGTCCGTGCGTGTGCGCGCCATACGAACTCCTTCATCACCAGAATTGTTGGATCCAACATACTCAGCGATGGATCCAATGGGGTTTCAGGAAGGTTACACTCGCGACCGCCGCATGTCACCAGGTACGCGAGCGCTTCGCGGGCAGCAATTCGGTCGCCGTGACGGCGACGATCTCGTCGCCACGCGTCACCCAGACCCGCGCCACTGGCCAGTAGTCGCTGAGCAGCTCGGCGCAGACCCCGCACGGCTCGATCAGGTGCCGGGTCCCTGACGGCCGCCGAAGCACGCTCACACAGCTCACGACGACCGCGGCGGCGCCGGTCTCCGCCGCGTATGCGAACACGTTCCCCGCGGCCACACCCTCAGCGCACACCGCACTGCGCCGCGCGGACCCGTCAACGTGCACGCCGAGCCGCACGGTCCCGTCGGTGAGCCGCATCGCGGCGACGACCTCGTGCCGTCCGGTCTCATACACCCGGTCGAGAAGCGCTGCCGCCGCGCTCATCAGCTCGGCGTCGTCGTCGCTCATCTCCGGCGGCCGGGTCAGCGGCGGCCTGCTCATGACCGGCCCGGCGCACCGATGCCGAGCAGCTTCGCGTAGTTCCCGCCCTCGACGAGTGCTCGGTCGGCCTCGCCGGGGATCGCCTTCCTGATCTTCAGCCGCTCGATGTCGAAGTCGGAGCCGGGCCATTCCGTGCCCATGAGGATCTTCTCGGCGCCGAGCCGCGCGTAGGCGCGCTTGACGTCGGCCATGAGCGTCGCCGACGTCTCGAGGTAGATGTGCGACCGGCGTTCGGCCACGATGATCGCCTCGGGCACATTCCAGACGGCGCCCATGTGGGCGATGATCGTGGGCACGTCCGGATGATCCTTCGCGACCTCCTCGATCGCGAAGGGCGCGCAGAACGCGTCGTCGAGCGCGTTGATGAGCACCACCATCCCGTGTTTCGCGCACTCCCGGAAAACCGGATCGAGCAGACCGTGGTCGGCCACGTGGTAGCCGTGCAGGCTGGGATGCAGCTTGAGACCACGGATGCCGGCCTCGGCGAGGCGGCGGATCTCGGCGAGCGCGTCATCCGCCTGCGGCATGACCTGACCGAAGCCGATGAACCGCTCCGGGTAGGAGTCCTGCATGCCGATGATGAAGTCGTTCTCGATCCGCTGCGAAAGCGAGCACACCATCGCCATGTCGACACCGGCGGCATCCATGTCGCGGAGGATCCGCCGCGGGTCGAAGGGAACGTGCGCGGGCGGCGCTTCCCCAGGGCGGACGCCGGTGAGGTAGTCCGAGCGCCCCCGCACATCCTGGGTCGTGTTGTAAGCGTCGATGATCATCAGCCGGCCAGCCACTTCGTGTAGGCGTCGAGCATCGCCTGCTTGTTGTCCGCGCGCCATTGCTCGTTCCACGGGATCACGAGGCCCTCGTGCTCCGGCGCGTTGGCGAGGTTCGCGGCGAACTCCGGGTCCAGCCGCTCGAACACGGCGGAGTTCACGGGGCCGTACCCCGTCCGCTCGACGAACGTCGCCTGGTTCTCCGGATCGTTCATCCACTCGGCGAGCGCCAGCACCGCGTCAGGGTTGCTCGACCGTGGCGGGATCACGAAGCCCTGCGGTGTCGTGAACGCCTGGTTCCACTGCACCGTGACGTCCTGACCGGCGTTGCGCAGCGCGGAGAACTGACCGGTGACCGACACCGCGATCGCCGCGCTCCCACTGGCGAGCAGCTGCTGCACCTCGGCGTAGGACTGATAGAACACGAGGTCGTCGCGGATCGTGTCGAGCTTCGCGATCGCCCGGTCGAGGTCGAGCGGATAGAGGTCCTCTGGCGCGACGCCATCGGCGAGGAGCGCGATCTCGAACGAAGAGTCGTAGAACGGCGGCGATCCCGGCCACGCCCTCTTCCCCGGATACTTCTGGGTGTCGAAGAAGGCGGCCCAGTTCTGCGGACCCCCGTCGGTGAAGGTCTCCGTCAGCCACCCCTGCGCCATGCCGAGATAGAAGCCGCCCATCAGGTACGGGCGCAGCTCGTCCGGCAGCAGGTCGGACCGCGCCCCTTCCGGCAGCTCCCGCATCCCGTCGGGATAGTTCAGGATCTCGGCCGCGCTGACCTGGAAGGCGTCGTAGTCACCGGGTTCGCCTTCGAGCATCGGATAGGAGATGGCGTCCTCGATCGAAACGGAGGTCACCTCGACGTCGTGTTCGTCGAGGAACCCGTCGAAGTACGCGACCTGACGGCTTTCGTTCGTGGGGCCGCCGAAGTCGGCCCAGATGACGGTGCCGCTGATGCCGCCGTCCGCATCGGCGGCCGCATTGTCGGAGCCGGCGCAGCCCGCGAGAAGCACGCCGACCGCGGCGAGGGCGGTGAGGGCAGAGCCGGAAGCGACGTGCCGCCGACCGCGAATGAAGGTGGTCATATCAACAAGCTCCCGGGTCAGGCCGATTGCTGGATGCGAACTCGAGGGGGTGGCGGCCGGCGGGGCCAGCACAGCCGAGCACCGATTCGATGCCCGCCGTGGCACAAAGCAGATCGAACTCGCCGCGGTGGCGCCCGACGACCTGCAACCCGACCGGCAGTTCGCCGCTGAACCCGCCAGGTGTGACGACCACGGGATGTGCCGTGACGGTGAACCGGTTCGCGAGCATCTGCCAGCGGAAGTACCGGTCGTATTCGACGTCACCGACGCGATCGACCCATTCCACCTCGGCCGGTGGCGCGACGACGGGGGTAGCGGGCGCGATGAGCACGTCGATCTGCTCGAAGAGCCGTTCGGTGCGACGGAAGATCTCGGTGCGCTTGCGCAGCGCGTCGGCGAGCTGGCCGGCCGTGAGTCGCTCGCCCTGGCGGATGTTGCGGACCAGATCGGGGCGCATGCGGTCGGGATGCCGCGCCGCGTCCTCCCGGCCGAAGGCGAAGAAGTTGAACATCTCGATCGTCTCCCACGCCTCCTCGGCATCGGCCAACTCCGGCTCGAGGTCGATGATCGGATAGCCCGCGGCGGCGAGCGTGGCGCGGGCCGTCGCGTGGACGGCCGAGACCTCCGCGCTGATCGGGACGCCATCCGCCGTCGCGCTCCAGCCGATCCGCACGTGCGACGGCGGGGCCGCTACGACGTCGAGGAAGCGACCGGGGTCCTCCGGGATCGAGATCGGCGCGTCCCGGTCGGCGCCGCTCATCGCCGCGAGGCCGAGCGCCGCGTCGAGACTGGAGCGTGCCATGGGGCCGAGCACACCGTGCGCGGTCCAGCCGTTGTCCGGCCGCCCGCTGGCGACGCGGCCGGGCGTCGGGCGCACACCGACGACGTTGCAGAACGCCGCGGGGTAACGCAGGCTCCCGCCACTGTCGGAACCGTCGGCGATCGGCAACATGCCGGCCGCGAGCGCCGCTGCCGCACCACCGCTCGATCCGCCCGCGTGCCGTGACGTGTCGAACGGGTTGCGGCAGACGCCGTGCAGCGGATTGAACGTGAGGGTGCCCAGTCCGGCTTCGGGCGTGTTCGTCTTGCCGATGATGATGGCGCCGGCCTCGCGGATACGGCGGACCATGAGGGCATCCCGCGTCGCGGGCGGCGCGTCGGCGTAGACGGCCGAGCCGTGCCTCGTCGGGAGCCCTGCGACGTCCATGAGGTCCTTCACCGCGGTGGGAAGGCCATGCAGAAAGCCAACTTCGTCGCCTCGGGCCACCGCGTGGTCGGCCTCGCGCGCCGCCGCGAGTGCCTCCGGCTCCGGAATCATCGACACGATCGCGCCGATCTTCTCGTTCGTCTCGGCAATGCGGTCGAGATGGGCACGCATCACCTCCTCGGCGGAGATCTCCCTGGTGCGAATGCCACGCGCGAGGTCCGTCGCGCTCCACCAGTACAACGGGCTGTCGGTCGTCATGGGGACTGATCCGTTCTGTCCAGCAGCGCGGCGGGCCGCGCGATGAGCATGTCGTCGATCCGTTGGGACGAAACGCCGAGGCGGGCCAGCGCGGGCGCGATGCGCCGCACGACGTGGCCGTAACCCATGCCGCCATGGCAGGTGAGCTGTCCCTTGGTCCACACCGAGCACGTCAGTGTGACCGCGGCTGCCGGGCGGTCGGCGAGCAGCGCGCGGAGGAACTCGAGACGCTCGCCGTCGGTGGCGTCGCGGGCGCGGTCGGCGAAGTAGTTCTCGCTGCCGAAAGCGAACTCGACGGTCGCTCCGGTGTCGGCGATCTCGCGCACGTACGCGCCGTCGAGCACCTTGTCGACGTTGCAGAAGAGGACACGCGCGGGATCCAGTCCCTCGGCAGCGAGGATCGCCGCGACCTCCGGCCCGCGCCGGGCCGCGGCGTCAAGCCGGATGCTCACGGCCGCGTTCGCGGCGGCCGCGGCCCGCGCGGCGGCGCGCAGCGCACGCCCCTCCGCCGCCGTGATCTCGGCACTCGTGCCGAGCAGCCCCAGCAGGCCAGCGCGGAATCCGGTGCCGGGAACGGCCTTCGTGAGCGCCGTCGTGAAGGCGTGTTCCATCTCCGCCTCGGTCTGCGCGGCCCACCAGCCCGGCAACGTCTTGTCGATGTAGCTGCCGTAGGCGGCGACGATGTGCACACCGGCGGCACGCGACACGGCGGGAAGGTCGGCGTGCCGCGGCCCCATGCCCCACGACGTCGCCTCGACGATCGCGCCAAGACCCGCCGTCGCGGCCGCGGCCAGTTCGGTGGCGGCCGTCTCGGGCGAGTCGAGCGTGAGGTTGTCGGGCAGCGAGAGATAGCTCCACCGCAGGTCGCCGAGGATCTCGGGACGCACCGGCCCGTCGAGCACGCGGCCCTCGCGCGTCGGCCGGACGAGGCCACGCGAGTCGGTGAGCACATGCTCGTTCGTGGCCACCCGGCCGAGCAGCGCCGCCTCGATCGGGCCAAGGACGGTCTCGATCATCCGGCAGCCTCGTCGTAGACCGTGCGGCCGCCGACGACCGTGCGGCGCACGATCAGCGTGCGCAGCTCGTCGATCGGCACCGCCGTGGGATCGCCGGACCACAGTGCCCAGTCCGCGAGCATGCCGGGGCGCAGCATCCCGCGGCTGTTCTCGGCGAGGCTCGCGTAAGCGGCCCCGACGGTGTACGCGGACAGGGCCTCCTCCACCGTGATCGCCTCAGTGAGGCTCAGCGGCTCGTCCTCGCCGCGCACCCGCCGCGTCACCGCCTGCCAGATGAGCTGACGCGGATCGAAGGCGAAGAACGGGCCATCGGAACCGAACGCGACGACAGCGCCTGCGTCGAGCCAGCTGCGCACGGGATTGGCGCGCTCTGCCCGTTCCCCCAGCTTGGCGCGCAGTCCCGCGCCGTTGTGCCAGATGATCGACGGCTGCAGTGACGCGATGGCGCCGGCCTCCGCCGCGGCCGCGATCGTCTCCGCGCTCGGCTCGAGGTAAGCGTGGATGATCTGGAACCGGCGTTGCGCGACCGCGGCACCGGCCTTGGCGTACTCGCGCGCGACGAGGGCGATGGCCGCGCCGCCGACCGCGTGGGTGCCGACACCCCAACCATGGTCGGCACAGAAGCTCACGAGCCGGGCGAAGTCCTCATCGGAGATCCGCTGCAGTCCCCGGTAGCCGCTGTCGTCCCACGGTTGTTCGAGCAGCGCCTGGCCTTTGAGCGCCTCACCGTCGGCGTAGACCTTGATCGGCCCGATCCGCAGCTCGTCGTCACCGAACCCGGTCGACACCCCGACGCCATCGAGGTGCGCGATCACCGCGTCGACGTCGGGCGTCGCGGCCGACCCGGGCTCGAGGTACGGCATCGCGACAGTGCGCATCGTGAGCGCACCACGCCTGCGTGTTTCCTGGTAGCCGCGCATCTCGTCGATCGTCGCGGCGGGATCGATGATGCCGGTGAAGCCGAGCTGATGAAACAACCGCTGGGCGAGGCGAATGCCCGCGACACGCTCGTCCAGCGTCGGTGGCGCTTCACGCGGCCAGTCCTCGTCGTGAAAGGTGCGGTCCATCGTCTCGATGAACTCGGCGAGACCGGTGTCCTCCGGCAGGTGGGCCAGTGCTTTGAGGCCGCCCCGCTGCAGGTGCAGGTGCGCGTCGATGAGGCCGGGCAGGAGCACGCCGTCGAGCGCGTGCTCGGGAGTGCCTGCGGGCATGGCCTCCCGCACGTCATCGACGCTGCCGACCGCGATCACCCGGCCGGCGGCGACCGCCAGCGCCGCCGCGCGCGGCCGCCTCGGATCCATCGTCACGACGGGCGCGATATAGATGGCAGGCGTGCCGGTCACGCGACCACCGCCTGGGCCGGTTGCCGCGGATCGGCTGCGGACTCCAGGAATCCGGTGCGCGCGTTGCGGTAGATCGCCTCAACGGCTGCCGCGTCACGGGTGAAAGCGGGCCAGCGCCGGACATCGTGGCCCCTCCGTTCCAGTCCCATGTGGACGGAGGTGTCGAACCGGTCCTCCAGGAAAACGTGCGCCGCGAGGTAGTCGAAGGGGGCGAAGGAGTTCGGGAAGCTCCACGTGGAGAAGCGCGGCGCGTTCACGGCCTCCTGCAGCTCCATTCCGAAGTGGAAGGCGTTGAGGAACACCTGGAGCATCGCCTGTACCTGCATGTCACCGCCAGGGCAACCGAACGGCAGCACACTGCCGTCGTCGCGCACCGCGATCGCCGGGTTGGGCGTCAACCGCGGGCGCTTGCCCGGGGCGACGCCCGAGGGATGCGCGGGGTCGGGTCTCGACTGCAGGCCGCGCAGCGAAGGCACGATCCCCGTGCCGGGGATGACGGGTGAGGTCGACGCGCCATCCGACGGTGTCGCCGAGAACGCGTTGCCCCACCGGTCGACGACACACACGTAGCTGGTGCCGCCTTCGCCGATGTGGCGCACCTCCCCCGCGCTGATCGCCTCGGGCAGCGCCTGCGACTCACCGAAGAGCGCGGGCGGCAGGCCCGCGAAGGCTCGCTCGGGGTCGATCGCCGCCGCGCGCGCGGCGATGTGCTCCGCGCCGAGCAGCCGCTCCAGCGGTACGTCGACGAACTCCGGGTCCCCGAAGTGGTGCTCGCGATCCGCGAAGACTCCCTTGAGCGCCTCGATGACCGTGTGCACGTACTCCGGGCTGTTGTGCGCCAGGCCGTCAAGGCCGTGCCGTTCGAGAATCAGCAGCGCCTCGGCCAGTATCGGGCCCTGGCACCATGCCCCGCAGGTCAGCATCGTGAAGTCACGCCAGCGGGTCGCGACGACGGGCTCGTAGCGCGAACGGAACTCGGCGAGATCGTCCCGGCGCAGATAGCCGCCGTTCGCCTCGTGATAGGTCACGATGCGCTCGGCGATCTCGCCCTCGTAGAACGCCGCCCGCGCCGCTTCGAGGCCGGTGACCCGATCGCCACCGGCGCGCTCCTCCGCGTCGATCATGAGCCGGATCGTGCGCGCGAGGTCGGCCTGCACGAACCGCTCCCCCACCCGGGGCGGCCTGCCTCCTGGCAGGTAGATCGCCGCGTTCGCGGCCCACTTCCGGTAGCCCGCCTGCCGTTTCGCGATGCCGTCCGCGAGCAACGGAAAGACGGCGAAGCCGTCGCCCGCGAGCCGCGCCGCGGCGGCCGCGACCTGAGCGAACGTCATCGTTCCGTAGTCGCGCAGCGCAGTGATCCACGCGTCGGGCGCGGCTGGGACGACGGTGCGCAGGAGACCGGTGGGGATGGTGCCGCCGTGCTGGGTCAGGAACAGGTCCGCCGGAAGCCGCCGCGGCCACACCCCGAGCCCGTCGAGACTCACGGTCGTGCCGTCGGCGAGGCGGATCATGATCGGTGCTACACCCGCGAAGTTCACCTCGTCGGCGTGCAGAACGGCCAGCGCCATGCCCGCACAGCAACCCGCGTCGACCGCGTTGCCGCCCGCCTCGAGGATCGCGAACGCCGCGGCAGAGGCCAGGTAGTGCCCGGATGACGCCGAGTGCCGGGTGCCGAGCAACGTGGGATTCGGAGCCGGCCAGCTGGGTGAGGTCACGGTCGCACCTTCCTCCGATATGGACACTGTGGACAATCCGATGTAGACAAACGGTTCACCAGTCGATCCCGTAGTCCCGTAACCGGTGTTCCAGGACAGCGTGCTCCGCCCCGCCCCGGTCGGGGTAGCGCCGCGGATCGACGATCACCGGTGGCCGTCCCCGTGTCGCCGCCCGGACACCGATGGCGAAACCGTCCGCGAGCCGCACGATCACGTACCTGGGCAGGTCGGGATCGGGATTGCGCCGCACGAAGTCGAGCACCTCGGCGATATCGGGGTCGTAGGGCGGTGCGGGCCGGGCGCGGGCACGCTCGATCAGCTCCTCGGTGACGAGCGCCCGCACCCGCGTCCGCAGGATCTCGGCGTCCTGGATCGACAGCACCATCGCCGGGTCACCGTTGCCCGAGCAGCAGCCGGGATACCTTCTCCCCCACCACCACGGCCGGCATGGCCGTCGTCGCGCGCGGGATCCTCGGCATGATCGAGCAGTCCACGACGCGCAGCCCTTCGATCCCGTGCACCCGCGCCTGTTCGTCGACGACGGCAAGGGGGTCGTCGCTGGTGCCCATCCGGCAGGTGCCGACGGGGTGCCAGTAGTTGTCGGGGTTGCGGTACAGGTGGGCGACAAGCGCGTCACGGTCGAATGTCTCAGGTCCAGGGTGGATCTCGGTGCCGACGAGCGGCGCCAGCCGGGAGTCCGCCGCGAGGTCACGCAGGATCGCGGCGCCTTCGGCGAGTACCGCGATGTCGATGCCCTCCGGGTCGGCCAGGAAGCGATGGTCGATGACCGGTTTGGCCTCCGGATCCGGGCTACGCAGCCGCACGAACCCGCGAGAACGGGGCTGCAGGGCCGAGACTCCCACGCTCCAGCGCTTGCGCTCGCTGAGGTGGCTCGGGCTGTACGGCAGGAAATGCAGGTCGAACGCCTCGATGTCGAAGCTCGACGCCGCCTTGCCCATCGCCTGCTCGTCAGGGCACCAGCCTGCCGCGCGCGCCCGCTCCATCGCGGCCGTCATCTCGTCGGAGCCCGACCAGCTCATCAGCAGGAACGGCTGATCGTGCAGGTTCTCGCCGACGCCGGGCAGGTGCCGCACGAGCGGAATGTCCAGCGCGGCGAGCTGAGCGTACGGGCCGATACCGGAGCGCAGCAGGACGGTCGGCGAGTTGTAGGCGCCGGCGGCCAGCACGATCGTCCCGGCGCGCACCGTCGCCGCACTGCCCTGATGGCGGACCACGACACCGGTCGCGCGTCCCTTCGTCACGATCACGCGGTCGACGAGGGCGTCGGCCACGATCCGGAGGTTCGGCAGCGCGCGCACCGGATCGAGGTAGGCGAAGGCGGTGTTGACTCGCACGCCGTCCTGAATATTGACCGACTCCGGCGCGAATCCCGCGGACTCGTCGACATTGTTGAGATCGGCAAGGCAGGGCATCCCGGCAGCGGGCGCCGCCTCGTACCACGCTCGCTGCCACGGGGTCAGATCTGCGGCGGAGTAGGTGTGCACCCGCATCCGGCGCGTGCCCTCCTCGAACAACGGCAGCACGTCGTCCGTGGACCACCCGGTGAGCCCGGACTCGGCCCACGAGTCGTAGTCGCGCCGGTGCCCCCACGTCTGCGTGCAGCCGTTGAAATCCGAGCAGCCGCCGATCGCGCGTGCCCGCTCGAAACCGACGACCCACGGGTAGCTGTCGCCGGAGTCATAACCCCAGTCGTGCGAATGTCCCAACCGGGTCGCGTCGACGATGTCGGCAGGCCACGCCGCGCTCCCTTCGGGACCGAAGTCAGGGCCCGCTTCAAGGACGAGCACCTCCCTGCCCGCCTCGGCGAGCCGGGCCGCGACGACGTTGCCCGAGGTGCCACCCCCGATGACGACGTACTCGGACTCCTCTGGCAGCGCACTCACGGCTCAGTCCCTTCGCCCGCGCCGGTCGCAGCACGCTGGGTGAGCCACGCCGCGACGTCGTCGGAGACGACGAGCGCGTCGCGTTGCAGGTACTCGATCGCCTCGAGCGCGTACCCGTGCGCCCGCTCGCTGGAGCCGCCCACGCAGTCCGTGATCACCCGGACGCGGTAGTCGTGCTGATGCGCGTCGACCGCCGTGTAGTGGATGCAGACGTCCGTGAGCCCGCCGACGAGCAGGAGCGTCTCGGCGCGGTACGCCTTCAGCACGATCTCCAGCTCGGTGCCGAAGAAGGCGGAGTAGCGCCGCTTGCGGATCACGAACTCCTCGGGCCGCGGGTCGAGCCAGGACGCGAGCTCGGTGCCGTCCTCACCTTCGATGCAGTGCGGGCCTTCCGCGCCGTCGAGCTCGCGGCCGATATCGACGAGCGACGGCTTGTGCACCTCCTGGATGTAGACGACGGGCACGCCGGCGGACCTGGCGAGGTCGATGAGCCGCCGCACGCGAGGGGCGCGCTGCTCGCGTCCGCCCATGACGGGGATGCCACCCTCGCCCGGTGTGGTCTGTCCTGACCCGCCCTGGATGTCGACGACGACGAGGACGGGGCGTCCGGTGATGTGGGCGCGGGCAGGGTCGGGATTCGCTGTAGTTGCTGTCATGGGCGGTCCAAGAGGCGTCGGGGGTTATGGATGAGGATCGTGTCGGCGACGGTGGTGTCGCCACCGGCGAGTTCGGTGATCGCCGGCGCGATGCGGCGGAAGAGATGGTCGTAACCGTTGCCGCCGTTGCGGTGGAGGTTGGCCTGCGTCCACACGTCGGCGCCGATGACGAGCTGCGCGCCGAAGCCCTCGCTCAGCAGCCACTCGACCATCTCCAGCCGCTCGGCGTCCGTCGGGTTCCGCAGCGTCGGCGAGCCGTAGTAGAAGTCCGAGCCGAACGTGTCGTAGGCCAGCACGGCACCGGCCTGTGCGATCTCGCGGTGGTAGCCGCGGTCCCACAGCTCGTCGAGATGGCCGATCACGACCCTGTCGGCCGCCATTCCCTCGTCCAGCAGCGCGGCCAGGACGGCGGTGCCGCCTTGGCCACGGAAGGACTGGTGCGTGTAGACGGTGGCACCGGTGCGTGCCCCGGCGCGACCGGCGGCCCGCACGAGCCGCCACTCGGCGTCGGTGACCGGCCAGCTCGTCCCGATCTCGCCGAGCAGAGCGGGCAGGATGCCGCTCGTGCCGATGCCGTCGGTCAGTTGCGAGACAAGGACTTCGGTGAGTTCGTCGATCCCCGCGTGGCGCACGTGGCCGGGCATCGTCTGCTCCACGTAGAAACCGGCGCCCACACAGACATGCACTCCGGCCCGGCGCGAGATTCGCGGCAGCTCGTCGATACGCCGGCCCATGCCCTCCAGCGTCAACTCGACGACGGCGGAGCCACCGGCCGCCCGCACATGGGAGAGCTCGGCAGCGGCGACATCAGGATCGTCCAGCACCAGGTTGTGGGGCAACGACAACGCATTCCAGCGCAGGTAGGCCGCGAGCTCCGGCCCCATCTGCACATCCTCCGGAGGCAGCTCCCGCGGCGGCTTCGCCCACATTCGCAGGTCGCTCAGCAGGTGCTCGTGCATCGAGGTCGGCCCGAGGTTCTCCGGCGCAATCGGGCCGAGCACGGTGTGAATGGGCATCCGATCACCGCCCGAAGATCGCGCGGCGCGGATTGGCTGTGTGGATCTGGTCGAGCACACCGGGGTCGATACCCGCCTCCGTGGCGAGTGTCCGGAACTCCTCGAACAGAAACGTGTAGCCGGGCCCACCCAGCGCGCGCAGGTGTGAGCGCTGGCAAACGTCCTGGGAGAGCAGGATCTGGTCCTGGTAGCCCTTCTCGATCATCGTCTTCAGGTACGACAGTCGCCGGTCGATCTGGTGCCTGATGAGCTGCCCGCCGATGCGGCACGTCATGAGGCAGTCGAACTCGACGAACGCGCCGCGGCGCATCAGCTCGAGCGAGTAGTCGACGCTCTTGACCGTGTCGGCGTGCCCGATCACGACACGCGCCGGATCGACACCCTCCTCGACCATGATCTCCAGCTGCGCCAGCCCGGTGGGGAACGACGCCGCGTGGGTGCTGACCATGATGCCGGTCTCGCGGCTGGCCCGGGCGGCCGCCCGGAACGAGCGCTCCTCCACCGCGGTGATGTGCGAGAGGTCCGACGCGATCTCGCCGATGATGCCCGCGCGCACGCCGGTGCCGGGGATCTCGTCAAGCAGGTCGGCGATCAGGAACTCCGCGATCTTGTTCGTGGAGTTGCGGTCGAACCAGCGCTTGTCGAGATATGTGTCGTAGTAGTGGCCGGTGCCGAGAATGACCTGCACGCCCGTCGCCTCGGCCATCGCCTTCGTCGCGAGCACGTTCGCGATCGAACGCGAGCCCGTGTCCGGATTCTGCTGCAGCACGCGCAGGTCATCGCTCCAGCCGACGGGGGCGGCATAGTCGCTCAGCTCGCCGTTGGTCATGTCGATCAGCGTCGAGCCCCCCGCCGCGGTGAACAGCGTCAGCTCGGCCTCCATCTCCGACCACACGTTGAGGTAGCCGTCCTGGGGCGTCGTCCTCGTCATGTTGATGAAGACGTGCTCGTGCGGCAGCGTGATCCCGAGCTGCTCGGGCAGCAGGGGTCCCGTGACGCTCTGGACCGTGTCGACCATCTCCGAAACTCCCTAGTGCATGTCTGATAAGCGGCGGAGCCGCTTGCTGTGGGCCACCAGCTCGCACCGCCGCGGGTTCTCAGGCGCTTCCTCGCGAGGACAGCTCCGACGTAGTGAATTGGCATTCATAAGGAGGAGATCCCACAGCGAGGGAGCGCCTGAGGTTCCGCCACCCGCACCGCCACAAAAACCACCTTCCAAGATCTCCGCTAGATCGCGATCACGACGCTCTTGGGTTCGCAGAACCCGCGTAGTCCCTCGTCGCCGAGGTCCCGGCCGAGACCGGACTCGCCGACGCCGCCGAAGGAGAGGGCAGGGTCGAACACGTTGTAGGTGTTCACCCAGACCGTTCCGGCGTGGATCGCCGCCACCATCCGGTGCGCCCGCGACAGGTCCCGGGTCCACACAGCCGCGGCGAGCCCGTAGGCGGTGTCGTTGGCGATCCGGATCGCGTCGTCCTCGTCGTCGAACGGGATGATGCCCACCACCGGCCCGAAGATCTCCTCGCGTGCGATGGTCATGTCGTTCGTGACCCCGGTGAACAGGGTCGGCTCGACGTAGAAGCCCGGGCCGCGCGTCCCGCCACCGGCGACCAGCGTGGCGCCCTCGGCGACGCCGGTCCGGATGTATCCGAGAACCCGCTCGCGCTGTTCCTCCGACACCAGCGGGCCGACGGTGACGCCGCCCGCGAGCCCGTCTCCGACCGGCACCGCCGCGACGGCGTCGGTCAGGCGCCGCGTCAGCTCGTCGGCGATGGATCGCTGCACGAGCAGGCGGCTTCCCGCCGTGCACATCTGGCCGGAGTGCCCGAAGGATGCGCGCATCGCGGTCACGACGACGGCGTCGAGATCGGCGTCGGCGAAGACGATGTTCGGGCTCTTGCCGCCGAGTTCGAGGGTGACCCGCTTGAAGCCGTCGGCTGCGGCGTGCATGACGGCGTGCCCGACCTCCGTCGATCCGGTGAACGACACCTTGGCGATGCCGGGGTGGCGGGTGAGTGCCGCACCGACCCGGCCGTCGCCGGTCAGGACACTGACGACGCCGTCAGGGACGCCTGCCTCCTGCAGAATCCGCGCGAGGCGCAGCAACGTGAGCGGCGTGTCCTCAGCGGGCTTGGCGACGACGGTGCATCCCGCGGCGAGGGCGGGGGCGAGTTTGAACGCCGCCGTCATGATGGGGAAGTTCCACGGCAGGATGACGGCGACCGCGCCGACGGGCTCCAGCACCGTGTAGACGTGGTGGCCGCCCCCGGCAACGGAATCGATGGGAATGACGGCACCGTCCAACCGCGACGGTGCCCCGGCGAAGTGGCGGAACGTGCGCGCGGCGGTGGCGGTGTCGGCGCGTGAACGCTCGATGGGCTTGCCGTTGTCGCGGGTTTCGAGGATCGCGAGCTGTTCGAGGTCGTCCTCGATCAGCTCGGCGACGCGGTTCAGGATCCGCGCCCGTTCGAGCGGCGCGAGCCCCCGCCAGCGCCGGTCCTCGTGCGCGGCCACCGCGACCGTGACAGCGGCGTCGACGTCGGCGTCGGTCGCCTGGGCGACGGTGGTGAGTACCTCCTCGGTGGCAGGGTCGATGATGGCGCGCACCTCGCGTTCACCCCTGTCGATCCACTCACCGCCGCACAGGAACGGCTCGTAGCCGGGCAGCGGCGGCACCGCTGGCCTGATCGTCATCCGTGCTTCCTTCCGGTCGGCTCGGCTTGGCGTGGCTCAGAAGATCTCGAAGTACTCGCGCTGCTCCCAGTCGGAGACGTGGCGCAGGTACCGGTCGAACTCGGCCCGTTTGATGGCCGCGTACCACTCCACGACGGTGTCGCCGAGCGCGGCCCGGAACGCGGCGTCGCCGGTGAGAGCGTCGACGGCCGCGCCGAGGTTCGACGGCAGGCGCTCGGCGTTCTCGGCGTAGGGCTGGGACGTCGGCGCCGGAGGAACGAGGCCACGGTCGATCCCGTCCATTCCGCTCACCAGCTGGGACACGATGTAGAGGTAGGGGTTCGCGGCGGGCTCGCCCGAGCGGTTCTCCAGGCGCGTCGCCGGGTCGCCGGGGCCTCCGACGGCGCGGATCATGGCGCCCTTGTTGTCGATGCCCCAGGCAATGCGGTCGGGCGCGAGTGAGTACGGCTGGTAGCGCTTGTAGCCGTTCACCGTCGGTGTGGTGAATGCTGCCGCGGCGAGCGCATGGTCGAGCAGGCCGGCGAGGTAGCCCGACCCGACGGCGGAGAGCGGGACTCCCGGCGTCTCCGGCACGAACGCCCCGGCGCCCGTCGCGAGGTCGTACAGCGACTGGTGCAGGTGCCATCCGGTCGACGCGGTCTCGGCGCCCCGCGGCCGGGACATGAAGGTCGCGTGGTAGCCGAGGCTCGCGCTGATGCGGCGCACGGCGGTGCGGCACAGGACGATCGCGTCGGCGACGTCGACAGCGTCACCCGCGTCCATGGTGAGTTCCAGCTGGCTGGGCCCGAACTCCAGCTCGATCGAGCGCAGCGGCAGGTCGAGCAGCGTCAGCCCGCGGTAGAGCGCGTCCACGAGTGGCTGCATTGCGTCGAGACCCTCGTCATGCAGCAGCTGCGCCCCACGGGTCGTGGGTAGGGCGGCGGATGGGGCTCCGGGTCGTCCGGGACCGCCGACCTGCTCGGGCGCGAGGCCCGTGCCGGGGTCGCAGAACACGTGGAACTCCAGCTCCGCGCCAACGGTCATGCCGTAACCGCGTGCGGCCAGGGTCGCGATCTCGTTGCGCAGCAGCGAACGCGTGCAGAACGGGACCGGTGCGCCGGAGGGGAACCGGACGTCGCACAGCACGCTGGCGGTCCGCTCGGTCCACGGCAGCACGCGAAATGTCGTGGGGTCGGGGACGAGCACGATGTCGCCGGCACCGCTGAAGCCACGGACACCCACCCCCGTGTCGGCGGAGAACACCGGGAAGACCGACTGCCCTGAGGTGTCCTTCAGCAACAACGAGCTCGGCGCCGTGATGCCGGAGCGCAACGCCGCCGGAACCGCGGCCCTGGCGAGCGTCTTGCCGCGCAGAATGCCGTGCTGGTCGACGAAGGAGAATCGCACCATCTCGATGCCGAGCTCGTCGATGACGCGGCGCAGCTGGCCCGCCGCCGCGTACTGCGCCTCGGTCCACAGGTCGTGGCGGTCGATGAAGCCGCCCCGGTCCTCCCGCAGCAGCGGCCGGGCCGACACACCTCCCCCTGCCGCCGCGACCGGGCGCTCGTCGGCGTTGCGCTCACGCATCGACGGGGATTCCGGTTCCAGTGGCCCACGGCGAGGCCTGCCGTCGCTGCTGGTCGCGTTCGATCCAGCGGGTCTGCCACACGTCGTTGCCGGCGATGGTGTCGACGGCGAGTGGCCCGGTCAGCGTGGCCGCGTCCGCGTCGCTGACGGGGTGCGCCGGAGTCTGGCCCCCGGCGGCGAAGGCGTCGATGGCGCGCAGCAACAGGCGCCGGTTCGCCGTGACCGCGCGGTCGGAGACGCCGAGCCGCTCGACGGTGCGGTCCTGGATGGGCCCCATGCTCTCGACCGCCCACTGGTCGTGAACGTTGATGTCCAGACCCATCCCGGTGTAGGTGAGCTCTTTCTGCTCCCGCGGGTCGAAGCCCCAGTTGTTGCCCCGGTTCCGCAGCGGCCGGTAGTCCGGGAGGCTCACGCCCTCCAGGCGCTGCTGGAGGAGGGTGTCCTTGTCCGTCGGCTCGGCGAAGTCGTACCAGATCATGTACCAGTAGTGGTTTTCGTCGTCGATCGGCACGTGCCACTGGGTGAAGACCTTGGAATTACCGAACGGCACCACGAAGGCGTTGGGGAAGAGCAGGTTCGTGACGCGGACGTGCTTGACGTCCTCGGTCAGCTGACGCAGCGCGAAGACCCGCAGGCCGTGCTCGGCGCTCTCCACCTCGATGTCAGGCCGGTAGTTCTCGCCGACGAGCATCGAGAGCTTCTGGCCTGTGCCCTCGACCTCCTCGCTGAACTGCTGTCCGTAGACCTCGCGCGGATCCTCCTGGATGAACCGGTGCAGGAACGAGACGTGGCTCGGGTCGATGCCGCCTTCGAGCCCCTGCAACCAGTTGCACTCCCACAGGCCCTTGAAGGCGAAGGTGTACTCCTCCGGCGCGACGAAGCAGTCGTAGTGGGGAAAGGGTGGCGGGTCGCCCGCCCCCAGGTAGGCGAAGATGATGCCGTTCTTCTCGACGCACGGGTAGTTGGCGATCCGGATCTTGCCGAGGAACTGGCTGTGCTCCGGCTCGGCAGGCTGCTCGACACAGCGTCCTTCGCTGTTGTAGAGCCAGCCGTGGTAGAGGCACCGGATCCCGTCGTTCTCGAGCCGCCCGAAGGACAGATCGACGCCACGGTGTGCGCAGAACCGGCTGATCAGCCCCCAGCCGCCGCTCTTGCGGAACAACACGAGATCTTCGCCGAGCAACCGGATCGCCTTGACCGGCCGCTCGCCCGGCATCTCGGAGACCAGCGCGGCCGGTTGCCAGTAGGAGCGGAGCAGTGCGCCCAGTGGGGTACCGGGACCAGAGCGGGTGATCTTGTCGTTGTCTTCCTGCTTCAGCATGACGCGCGACTCCTCGCTTCCTCCGCCATCGTATCCGATTCTATGATGATTGTATCCAATAATGCTAGGCGTCAAGGACGAGCAGTGGGCACGCGGCCCGCGAGACGCAGACCATCATGCAGTCGTTACGGGCACGTTCCTGTGGTGTGAGCACGAAGTCGCGGTGCTCGATGTCGCCCTCCAGCACGCGGGTCTCACAACTGCCGCAGATGCCCTCCTCGCAATCGGTGAGTACGTCGGCACCACCGGCACGCATGACGTCGAGGACCGACTGCCCCGGCGGCACCTCGAACTCGGCACCCGTCCGCGCCAGGCGCACGGTGAAGGCGCCGCCGGGCTCGTACTCCATCGCGGGAGCGGAGAAGTACTCGCACCGCAGCCGTTGTTCGTCCGGAACCAGCTCGCGCAGCTCCGCCAGCATGCGCTCGGGCCCGCAGGCGTACACGAGCACACCAGGGCGGGCCGCGACCTCGCGGGCGAGGTCGGCGCGCTTCGCCTCGTCGCGCGCGACGACGACCACATCACCACCGAGCGCCGTGAGCTCGGTGAGAAACGGCATCCGTGCGCGCGAGGCACCCAGGTACAGCAGCCGCCACGCCGTTGCGTCCGCAGCGGCCCGGCGCGCCATGGGCAGCAGCGGCGTGATGCCGATACCCCCGGCGATGAACAGGATCTCCCGCGCCGGTTCCAGGGCGAAGTGGTTACGGGGACCGCGTAGGCTGAGCACGTCGCCGGGACGCAGCGACTCGTGCACGTACCGCGAACCGCCCCGGCTCTCGTGCTCCCGCAACACGGCAATGCGGTAGCGGGGCGCCGCGGGATCGCCGCACAGCGAGTACTGGCGCACCGGAGTCCCGGCGGCGACGAGGTCGATGTGCGCGCCCGGCTCCCACGCGGGCAGTGTTCCGTCGATCGCTTCCAGCTCGACCGAGAGCACGTCCTCGGCCTCGAGTGTCAGCGACCGCACGCGGACGGCGAACCCGGGCGATTCGGCGCTGGTAGGCATGCCGCCGGTCCTAGTGGGTGAGAGCCTGCTGGCGAATCCTGCTGATCGCGGTATTCGCGCCCAGATGGCCCCTGACTGCGTTGTCGGCAAGCCCAAGTACGGTCCAGTACGAGGACTCACCTCCGCCTTGTCAGGAACCATCTGCATCACGAATCCCACCGATCGAGGATCCGCCAACAGGCTCTGAGACGTGGCAGTGCGCCGTCTGCTGTGACGGCGGGACATCGAGCGCGGGGTTGCGATCGAAGAACCCGTCCGGTTCGAGACGCAGCCCGATCCGCTGCACGGGCATGATCGGCCAGTCCTCCGGCCGCGCGTAGTGGTGTGACGCGATGATCGGCCAGAGCACCAGCTCGGCGCCGTCGAGCGGACGATCCGCGCGCTGCCACGCCGCGACGCCCTCCTCGCCCAGTGGCGCCTGGTTCGGGTACTCCCCCGCGATGAACCGCTCGGCAGGGTCGTAGGCGGTCGCCCACAGGTGCTTCGCGATGAAGGGCGCCTTGCGCTCGACGACGCTGCCGGGCCGCGCGAACAGGCGCGTCGTGTTCGGCAGGGCGAGCCGGAACGAGGTGGGCTCGCCGAACCGGTTGGTGCGTTCGGTGCTCTCGACGCGCCAGTGCACGGCACGCGACGGATCGTTCGAGCGGGCGGCGTCCCGCTCCGACGGGATGACGGTCGGCACCATCCGGCACGCGTTGCCGTACGGGTTGAGGTCCTCGTCCTCCTCCACCTCGGCATGCACCTCGACAAGCCGGTTGAGCGGACCGTCGATCGCCGTGTCCAGCCGGATCGCGAAGTAGTGCTGGTGCGTCGGCGCCTGCACGCCTGCGCCGACGAGGCGGCCGAAGCGCGGCAGCTCGCCGTCGCCGATGCCCGACACCGAGAGAATGCCGGTCAGCTTGATCTCGAGCTCGATCGACCCGTCCTGGTAGAGGGACCAGTAGAAGCCGTAGTCGTAGTTCGCGACCGTCGCGAAGAAGGAGATGACGAGCCTGCGCGAGCGGCGCACGTCCGCCTCGCCGGTCCGCGTGTTGACGTGCTTCCAGAGGACGGAGAAGTCCTCCTCGTGCATGCAGACGCCGTTCGTGATCGTCTTGACGTCGCCGTGGCCGTCGAGCACGTGTGCGTCGAAGTAGTGGATCTCGCCGAGGCAGTCGCAGCCCAGCTCCAGCGACGCGGTGAGCGGGCCCGCCCCGTACTCGCCCCAGTCGAAGAAGTTCTTGCGATAGGCGGTCGGGTCCGAGTCGAGGTAGGGGACGTACATCTCGTTGACGGCGGCCCGCCGCAGTACCGGCCGCACCGTGTCGCCGTCGCGATACACGAGATCGTGCAGCACGAGCCCTTCGCGGTGCGTGAAGCCGATCCGGAACGACCAGTTCTGCCACCTGACGTCGTGACCGTCCACTGTGAAGCCAGGCCCGTCCGGCTGGCTGATCTCCAGTGGCGCGACCTCGCGGTCCGGCCCCCACGTGCCGGAGCGGTACACGCCGGTCTCACTCGCCATCGGGACCACGCCGTGATCCTCGATGCGGACGATGTCGAGCGTCTCCAGATCGATGATGGGCACCAGCCCCGCGACCGGGCGCGCGTAGCCGTTGTCGCTCTCCGACTCGCGATGCCACACCGTGCCCCACGACAGCCGCCGGTCGGCAAGGTCCTCGGGTTCGAAGCCGGTGATCGACTCCGGGTCGACCCAGACCAGCGAGGTGTCGTCGATGCCGCGCTTGGCCAGTGCCTCCTTGAGCAGCGGGTGGTTGCGGGCGGCCTGCGCGACGAGCCGTGCCTCCTCGGACGAGACGCCGGGGCGTTTCGCCTCGACCGGCCGCCACGCGACCACGGACGCGGGCCGGTCGGAGCCGGCCGTCCATGCCGTGACCTCCCACGCCGCGTGCACGTCGGGGTTGATCACCACGAGCCGCACCGGGCGGCCCTGACCCGGCGCGAGACCGCGGGCGAGCCCCTCCTCCACGGCGATCCCCCAGAACCGGGGACGGGTGCCGATGCGCTCGTCCTGCCGCACGAGGGCCACGACGCCGGCGATCTCCTCAGGGGCGAGCGGGTCGCTCCACACGTGTGCCGTGGTCATTTCTCCTCCATGGGGCTGGCGGGGTTGGCTGGGTTGGTGTGCTCGGCCCGGACGAGGACACCGGCGCCGTCGGCGCGGGGGTCGCTGGCGGCCTCGAACGTGAGTCCGGCTGGTCCCGTGCGACGGCGCACGACCTGGACATGTCCGGCGGCGTCGGCCGGAGCGGGAAACGATGCGACGGGCAGGCCGGCCGCCCGCGCGGCCGCCGCGACCTCGGTGCCGACGCCCGGCTCGGCGACGAGGGTGAGTTCGGCGTGACCGAGGTCGACGTCGCCGACCACCCAACGGGGCCGGGCCAGGACGTCGCCGAGCGGCTGCGTCACGTCTGTCAGCGCTGGCAGCAGCTGCGCCAGGATCCAGGGCTGGGCTCGTCCACCCTGGCAACCGGTGACGACCGTTGCCCTGTCGGAGTGGACGATCACCGGGCACAGCGTGTGCGGGGGCCGCGCTCCGGGCGCGAGGTACGCGGGTGAGCCGGGGTCGAGGCTGAAGGCCGCGCCACGGTTGTGCAGCACGATGCCGGTCTCGGGTTCGAGCAGCCCGGCCCCGAAGCTCTGGAACACGCTCTGCACGATCGCGACGCTCCAGCCGGAGTCGTCGCTCGCGGTCACCGCAACGGTGTCACCGGTGGCGGGCGGCTCGGACCGGCCAGGGGCGGGCGTGGCGTCGAGCACGAGCAGGGCTTCGAGGTCGCCCGCACCGTGGCGCGGATCGCCGAGGTGCGCGGCCCGCGCGGCGACACCGGCCAGGCTGGCATCGAGTACGCGTACCGGGTCGGGTTCGCCGGCGGCATTGTGCACGTCGTGCACGCCGAGCACGGCACGCGCGACACCCAGCAGCACCGGCCCGACGGAGGGTGGCGGTGCGACCGACCAGGCCCGGCCTGCGATCTCGCAGGTCACCGCTCGCGACGTCTCGGGCCGGTAGCCGGCGAAGTCCGCGAGCGTGTGCGCGCCGCCACGCTGGCGCAGCATCCTGACGAGGGCCCGTGCCGTGTCGCCCTCGTAGGCGTCACGCGGATCATCGGCGAGGCGGCGCAGGGTGGCCGCGAGCGCCGGTTGCCACAGCACCGATCCGCGCCGCAGCGGCTCGCCAGTGGGCGCGAACACCGAACGCAGTCCGGGGTCGGCGAGGATCGCCTCGCGGCGGGCGGTGAGCGCGCGCCCCAGGCCCGCGCTCACCCGCGTGCCGTCCTGGGCCACGACGGCCGCGGTGCCCAGCGACGCGGCGAGTGGCAGCCGAGCCCCCAGCCGGACCAGCTCGACCCAACCGGCGACGATTCCCGGCACGGTCACCGAGTGCGCGCCCTGCCGGGGCATGGCCGGCCAGGTCGTCGACACCCGGCCGATGTCCCGCGGTGCGGTGCCCGCCGCGACCACAGCCGTTGTCACGCCCTCCGGCGAGCGGACCAGCGCGACGAGATCGCCGCCGAGCGCGCACTGGTGCGGGTACACGACCGTGAGCATGACCGCGGCGGCGACCGCCGCGTCGAGCGCGTTGCCACCTGCCTCGACAGCGCGTTCTCCGGCGGCGACCGCGTCGCGGTGCGGGGCTGCGAGAGCGACTGTCACGTCACAGTCCCCGTCGTGCCGTGGAGATGAAGTCCAGATCCTCGCGAGGGACGCCGTCGCACAGGTCGGCGACCGCGTCCCCGACGGCGGGCCCGAACTTGAAGCCGTGCCCGGAACAGGCCGTCACCACCACGACCTCGGGAGCGCCGGCGAGCGGGCCGATGATGAACCGCTTGTCCTCGGTCATCGTGTAGAGACACGAGGTGGCCTCGACCGGCGTCGTGTCCAGGCCGGGCACGTAGGACTCCAGGAGAGCCCGCAGCTCGGTGATCTCCCGTGGGCTCGGCGGGGCGGGCGCCTCCTCGGGGTCCCAGCTCAGTCCCGCATCGACGCCGAGCTTCACCCCGTTGCCGTCGGCGTCCGGGATTCCGAACACCAGGCCCTCCGGCCGGTCGACGGAGAACGCACCGAGTCGTGGGGGTAGTCCGGCTGGTTGGTGAGCGCGCACCGTTAACGTGAGGATCCGCCAGACGTCCAGCAACGGCGCCAGCGACGGAAGGACGGCGGCGGCCCAGCTGCCGACGGCGACGACGAGGCGGGCCGCCGTCAGCACACCGGCATCGGTCGTGACCCGGACGCCCTTCGTCGTGGACTCCCAGCCGCGCACTCGGATGCCGTGCCGCAGGTCCGCGCCGTGTGTGACCGCCGCACGGCGCAACGCCCCGAGCGCGCGGGAGGCCTCGATGACGCCCGCGCCGGGGTCGTGGACGGCCCGGTATCCCTCCGGCACGGCGAAGCTGGGCATGCGGCGCGCCAGCTCACCGGCGTCGTCGATGGTCACGCAGCCCGGACCCTGTAGCTGGGCCACGCCGCGGTGCGCGTAGAGCCCGCCCGTGCGGTGCACGAGCCGCTCGCCGGACTCCGCTTCGAGCGCCGACCAGGCCGCGAAAGCCTTTCCGACGAGGTCGTTCCACACGGGATTCGGGTAGGCACGGCGGATCATGCGGGTGCGTCCGTGGGAGGAGCCCCGATCGTGGTCAGCGGGGAAGCGGTCCAGCGCGATCACGCGGCGGCCGCGGCGCGCGAGGCTCGCCGCGGCGGCGCTGCCGTGAACGCCGAGGCCGATCACGATGACGTCGGCTTCGTCCGGAGACCGCCTCATCCGCGCGCCTCACCATCGCGCCCGGCCGCGACGAGGCGGACGGCATCGACGAGTGCACCCAGGTCGTTGTCATCGTTGTAGACGTGGACCGACGCCCGGACGACCGAGGACAGCTTCCGGACGCCGAGGTCCCATTGGCCGTGCGTCGCGGGGACCGAGACGACCCGCACATTGCGCGCGGCGAGCCGCTCGACCACCGCGCCGCATTCGACGCCGTCGACGACGAAGGTGACGATCGCGGAAGCCGCGCCCTCCGGGTCGGTGATCATCACGCCCGGGATGTCCGCGAGCGCGGATCGCAGCAGCCCGGCGCGCGCCCGGAGCCACCGTTCGGTGCTCTCGGGCGAGCGCGCGATGGCTTCGCGCACTGCGACGCCGAGGCCGAGGCGGGCGGCGACGGCGCTCTCCCACGACTCGAACCGCCGCGCGTCGGGGCTGAGTTCCCAGCCCGACTGTGTCACCCATTGCGCACCACGCACGTCCGGCGCCGTCGGCTTCAGCCGCTCGATGAGCGACTCGTGAACGTAGGCCAAGCCGGTGCCCCGCGGGCCGCGGAGGAACTTGCGGCCCGTCGTGACCAGCGCGTCGCAGCCGATGGCCCCGACATCGACTTTCAGGTGCCCCACGGACTGTGTCGCGTCGAGGAGGTAGGTCGCGCCGTGGCGCCGGGTGATCTCGCCGATGCGTTCGGCCGGCTCGATGAGCCCCGACGACGTGGGGATGTGCGAGACGGTGACGATCGTGGGCCGCCCGTCGGCCAGCAGTGCGTCGAGGGCGTCGACATCGAGCCTGCGCTGGGCGTCGACGGGTGCGACGACGAGGTCGGCGTCGTGGCCACGAGCGATCGTCATGAGATGCATCGCGTGGCTGACGTAGGTCGTGCTCGACGCGACGATGCGCGTGCCGGACATGGCACGCAGCGCGTCCATGAGTACCCGCAGACCTGTCGAGGCACTGTCGAAGAGGGCGATCTCGTGCGGGTTGGCGCCGAGGAGTTCGGCGGCTGCCGCGTAGACGTCGTCACTGCGCTCGCGGACCGCCGCCGCGGCCTCGTAACCGCCGTATCGCTCCTCCAGGCGAAGGTGCTCGACGACGGCCGCGATGACACCGTGCGACGGCAGTGCCGCGCCGGCGGCGTTGAAGTGGTGGGACAGACCCGCGCCGACGGTACGCGCACGCTCGGCGGCGACGTCGATCTCTGTGTCGATCTCTGTTCGCGCGCCGAGTGCGGTGACAGGTGCCGCCCCGATCGAATCCATCTGTTATCGCCCTTCCGGCCGTCAGGGATCCAAACTTAACACGTATGGATCCAATCTGCACCCAAGCGTTGGCCTTTGCCTGGTCACAGTGGACAGGGGCGCGCTCAGGGCTTGTAGACGACGAAGACCTTGCGCAGCCGCTCGTGCACGGTCCATTCGCCACACCAGCCGACAGGGAAGTACGCGGTCGCCCCGGCCGCGATCTCGACCGGCTCTTCGCCGTCGCGCTGAACGGTCATCCGGCCGGAGACGACATGGATGATCTCGCCGCGGGAACGGAACTCCCACCTCGACCTGCCCGGATCGCTTTCCCAGACACCGGAGATCACCGTCCGGTCGTCATTGGTGAAGTCCACGCGGCTGCGCACGAGGATCTCGCCGTCGAGGGGCTCGGCACTCGGCGGGCCCAGCGGCTTCTCTTCGAGGCCAACGGCATCGAGAGGACGATTGGTCACGGTCACGGCAGGCTCCCATCTGGTCGAGGAACACCCGCAGCCTAACGCGCCGCATCCAATTTTAAGAAGCTGGGATCCAATCCCTACCCGCGGAAGACCGTCGACGAGCGCTTCTCGTACCACTCCGCCAGCTGGTCGCCCGCCTTCACGACGTGCTCGCGCATCTCCGCCGCCGCGGCTTCTGCATCGCCGGCAGCGAGTGCGGCGATGATCCGCTCGTGCTCGCGGAAGTTCTGGTCCCTGTGACGGGCATCGGTGACGATGAGCTGGGCTGACACGTTGCGCGGGAACGTCTCGTTGATGTCGTTGACCACCCTGGCGAGGCGCGCGTTGCCGGAGATGTCGGCGATCAAGGTGTGGAAGCGATCGTTGCCAAGCCGGCTGACCGGCAGGGCAGCCGCCTTGCCCTTGCTTTCCGCCAGGGAGTTGTCGTACATCTCCTGGTTGGCCCTGCGCAGCTCCTCGAGCTGTTGGTCGGAAATCCGGCTGACCGAACGTGCCGCGGCGAGCGCTTCGAGCTGCGCGCGCACCTCGTAGGCCTCCCGCACCTCCCAGGGCGCGGGGACACGGACGACAGCTCCCCGATTGGGCTGAACCTCAATGAGGCCACCGCTTTGCAGTTGACGCAGCGCTTCCCGCACCGGGGTCCTGCTGACGCCGAAGTCGGCGGCCAGCTCGGCCTGCCGCAGTTGAGCGCCGATCGGGATCTCGCCCGACATGATCCTGCCGCGGATGCGACTCGCGAGGTCGTCGACGAGCGCGTGGCCGCTCTTGCCCTCCACGTTCAGGCCGTTGGTGTGAGGCATCCGCGGACTCGCTCCCTTCAGTTTCGGCATGCGAAGCGGGAACGGAGCGACTGAGCTCTCGGACGCAACGACGCTCCCCCGCGACCATCAACTGATGGTAGCGAATCCCAAGACGCGCCTCGTGGATCCATCTTTCAACGGCTTGTCACGAACCGAGGGGCTGTCGGTGTCCGAGCTGCCGAGCGGGAGTCAGCGCGCCAGCCACTGCCGGTAGGTGGTCTTCGCGATGACGGCGCCGTGCTTGGCGAGGAGCGCGTCGCCCTCGGCGGCGGCGAACAGGCCGGCACTGTTGTCGGTGACGACGCTGCGCTTGTCGCCCTTCGCGGCCAGGGTGATCCTGCCCAGCTCGTCGAGCGGGAAGACCTCCGGTCCCGCGATATCGCGGCTGCCCTGCAGCGGGGTGCCCATGCTGACATCGGCCACCGCCTGCGCGACGTCGTCCGCGGCAATGGGCTGGATGCGCGTGGTGGGCAGGCGGACGGTGTTCTCGTCGGCGCTCCAGGACATCGTCGCGTCCATGAACTCGAAGAACTGCGTGGCGCGGACGATCGAGTACGGCACGGGCCCGGCCTTGAGGATGTTCTCCTGCAGCGCCTTGGCGCGGTAGTAAACCAGGCCCGGCACCAGGTCTGCGCCGACGATCGAGAGGATGACCGTGTGGCCGACGCCGGCCGCCTTCGCGGCCGCCAGCAGGTTGTCCATGGTCGTCTGGAAGAACGCGAGCGAAGCCTCGTCGAAGGTCGGCGAGTTCGTCAGGTTGACGACGACCTCGGCTCCGGCCAATGCCTCGGCCAGGCCCTGCCCTGTGATTAGATCCAGACCAGTGGACGGCGAATGCGGTACCGCCTCGTGCCCGTTCGTCTTCAGGATCTTGACCACACGGGATCCGATGAACCCGGTTCCTCCGATGACAGCGATCTTCATTTTCTCAACCATCCTTTTCTCCGGCTTGGCCTCCTGTACCACGGTCAATGACATGGAAAACATCTGAACACCCCCTGTGGGGCTCCACCCGGTGTTTCATGCTGACGCCAGTGCTCCAGATATTCAGCCCAGAACAGTCCGTAAATCAACGACAAGAAATGGGTAATGCAAATCGCTTTTTAGTCCGCCGTGACTGTCTGCTCGCGGCATCGAGCGAAAGGCCATGGGGTTGCTGCATGGGTTTTCCGTGGCCAGGTGAGGATTGTGTGCAGTG